>JAJEEA010000496.1 GCA_022821235.1 Vicinamibacteria bacterium | reverse complement strand
CACCGCCTCCTGGCAGAGCACGGGGTGTCCGTCGTCGTCGAACACCGGCCGCGACATGACGTTGCCGTCCTCGTCGGTGAAGGGCTCCTGGAGCTGGACGGGGAAGGCGTGCGCCAGGAACTCGATGACCGTCTCCCTCGGGGTGAGGTCGACGTTGAGGTCGTCCCATTCCGACGCCGGTATCTCGGCGATGCGCCGCTCCATCAGCGCCTCGCCGGTCGAGACGAGCTGCACGACGACGGAGCGCCCCGCTTCGAGGTCCGCCTCGATCGCGCGGATGAGCGAGGGGCACTTCATGCTGGTCAGCAGGTGCCCGAAAAATCTCTGCTTGCTTCCCTCGAAGGCGGACATCGCGGCGGACTTCGCGTTCTTGTTGCGCGTGGCCTCCTCGTCCACGATGCCGGTGGCCTTGAGCGCGGCCTCGATGTTGTGGTGGATGACCTTGAACGCGTCCGCGTAGGCGTCGTAGATGCGCCGCTGGGCGTCGGACAGCGGGTGCTCCAGGATGTCGACCTCGACCCCGTCGTAGCTGAGCGCGCGGGACTGGTAGAGCCCGAGGGCCTTCAAATCCCGGGCGACCACCTCGAGGGCCGCGACCCCGCCGGCCTCCATCGCGGAGACGAAGTCGGTGCGGGTCTCGAACGGCGTCTCGCCGGCGGCCCAGAGGCCCAGGCGCTCGGCGTAGGCCAGGCCGGGGACGGTGGTGGCGCCGGTCGCGGAGACGTAGGCGATGCGCGCATCGGGGAGCGCGCGCTGGAGGCGAAGCCCGGCCCGGCCCTGCTGCGAGGGGGCGACCTCGCCGCGACTGCCCTTCGACCCCGCCGCGTTCGCCATCGCGTGCGCCTCGTCGAAGACAATGACGCCGTCGAAGCCGTGGCGGTCGTCCTCGTCGAGCGAGCCCGCAAGCCAGGCGACGATCTGGTCGAGCCGCGAGGGCTTGCCCTGCCGGGCCGGCGAGCGCAGCGTCGCGTAGGTGGCGAAGAGGATCCCCTCGTCGAGCGGGATCTCGGCGACCTGGCGGAACTTCCCCAGCGCGATGACGTCCTCGTCGCGCCCGCCGAGCGCGGTCCAGTCGCGGCGCGCGTCCTCGACGAGCTTGTCGGACTGGGAGAGCCACAGGGCGCGCTTCCGGCCGCGGAGCCACAGGTCGAGCACGACGGCCGCGACCTGGCGGCCCTTGCCGCACCCGGTGCCGTCGCCAAGCGCCCAGCCGCGGCGGAACCGGACCGGGGCGGACAGAACCTCGCCGTCCGGGGTGGCGCACGGGTCGCCGGACGGCTCGCCGTCGCCCTCGTAGCGCCGGACGGTCTCCCAGCCCGAGCCGATGCGGACGCTGAGGCCAAGGTGGCGCGCGTGGGCCTCGCCCGCAAGCACCACGCTCTCGAGCTGGGCGTCGGAGAGCAGTCCCTCGCTCACCACGCGTTCGGGCAGCATCGGGCGGTAGGCCGGCGCCGGGTGCGCCACCGCAGCCATGGCGGCGGACTGCACGAGCGGAGTGGGGTGCGCGATGGCGCCCGGCACGCACACGACGCCCGGGCGCCACGGCGCGTAGGGGCCGGTGGCCGAGTCGGCGTCGGGCGCCTTGGTGCCGGCCTCGGGCGGGGCGGTCTCGACGGTGAGCTCGGAGACCTCGCCCCACTCGCGGGCCGACTTCGGCGCGGGCTCCCGGGACGGCTTTCGGGTGGTCCGCGGCGCGGGACGAGGCGCCGGCGCGGGGCCGAAGAGGTCCGCCGTGGGCGCGGGCTCGACGGGCAGGCGCGCCGGCACGGTCGCGAGGACGGCATCGAGGAGCTCCGCCGCGTCGGCGGCGCGGGCGCCGCGGTCAACGGTGATGGCGGGCTCGCGGCTGCGGTCGACGACGGTGAGCCGGGTGTCGAAGCCGGTGCCGCGCCGGGCGTAGGCGCGCCCGTCGATGGCCGTCGTGAAGACGACCCGCGCGTCGTCGAGCGAGGCGAAGGCCGCGGTCCACTCGGCGTCGCCCGGCACGCAGTTCGCCGAGGTGATGGCGGCGAGCCGCCCGCCCGGGGGGAGCATCGAGAAGGCGGAGCGCAGGTGCCGCAGGTCCGCGTCGTGGCGCATGCGGGCAACGCCCGGTGTCGCCGAGAACGGCGGGTTCATCACCACCGCGGTGGGCCGCAGGCCGGCGAGCCGGTCGGCGATGGACTCGGCGTTGTGGCGGGTGACGCGCGCGTTGGGGAAGAGCGCGGTGAGAAGTCCGGCTCGGACGGCGGCGATTTCGTTGAGATGCAGCGCGGCCTTTGCCCGGCTCCCGAGCGCGCACTCGGCCATCACCGCGAGCATGCCGGTGCCGGCGCTGGGCTCGAGCACGACGTCGCCCGGGCGCACGGCGGCGGCCCGCAATGCGGCGTAGGCGAGCGGGAGCGGGGTGGAGAACTGCTGGAGGCGGACCTGGGCCTCGGAGCGCTTCGTGTGCGAGGGCTCGAGCGCCGCGACGGCGTTCAGCATGGCGAGCATGCGGCGGGGGCCGTCCTCGCCCGCCCCGGCCTGGCGGCGCATGGCGCGTCCGTAGCGCTGGACGAACAGCACCACGGCGGCTTCCGCCGCCTCGTAGGCGTCCTTCCAGACCCACGCGCCCTCTGCGTCGCTCGCTTGATGAGCGCGGGTCATGGCGTCGCGCAGCGTCGCGGCGTCGAGCGGCCGGCCGGCTTCGAGCACCGGGAGCAGGGTCCGGGCCGCGGCGACGAGGGCCGGCGCCCGGGGCGGACGGACGGGCGCGCGCTGCGGTACGGTCGCAATCGTGTGGGCGGCGGGGGGCGCGGACGCGTCCGCCGCCTGGGTGGCGTCGAGCATGGCAATCTCCGGATGGACAATGCGTGGGACCGCCGGCCGTGCGGCGCGGGGCGGGAGCCGCCGCGCCGCTTCGCCGGACCTGCCCCCAGCCGGCTGCCTCGCCTCGGGCGGGCGCGGACCGGGGATGCGGGGAGTCAGGCGGGGACGGCGTCCCGGCGGCCGGCGGGCCGGACGCGGCGGGGTGCTATGGGGAGGGTGTGCGCTGCGTGCCGGTCGAGGCGGCCGTGCCGGTGACCGGGCGCGTCAGCCGAAACGACAGCCCTGCGCCGTGAACGACCAGCCATTCGCCGCGATGGTCTCGTCGACGGCCTCGTCGGAGGTGAGGTACTCGTACTCGCGTTCGAGCTGGCGGTAGAGCCAGCGCGCGAGGTCGCGCATCGCCTCGGTCACGGCGTCCTCGGCGCCGTCCGTCATCGGCTGCCAGGTCGGGCTGTCGCGCTCGACCTCGATCGCCATGCTGTGCTCGTGGCAGTAGTTGCCGCGCGTGCGGATGGTGACGGTGAGCTGGTAGAAGTTGCGCTTCTGGACCGCCTGCAGCTCGTCCGCGATGCGGTGCAGCTCCTCGTCCTTCGGCGCGTGGGCGCGGATGGCCCTGGCGCCGCCGGGGACATATTCGAGGGAGCCCTCGAACGAGGCCCCGTCGCCTTGCGAGGCGAAGCCGCGGAAGAACAGGTGGGGGTTCTCTCGCGTCCCCCCACCCATGAGCTTCACGGGGCTGGTCCTGAGCGTCACGCCGAGGACCCGGCAGACTGTCTCGAAGTCCTCGAACACGGCGTCGTACCACTCGTGCTCGAGACAGGTCTCGCGATACCAGGCGCGGGCGCTCTCCTTCGCCGCCTCCGGCAGCTCCTCGATGGAATAGACGACGGTCTCGACGGTGCGGGGCATGGTCAGTACTCCTGAGGGCGGGGGTTGCGGGGGATGCCGTCCCGGGACGCCGGCACGAACCGCACGGCCTCGCGGAGGCGCCGGAGGGCGACGCGGGCGTGGTCGGGGTTGACACGCGACCAGGCGGCGGGCCTGCGCGAGAACCAGGCGCCGGAATCCGCGACGACACCGTCCGCGTACGCCACGAAGTGACCGCTCGCCGAGATCGCCCACGTCCCGGAGGGCGCGGGGTCCAGGAGGGTCCCGAGCGTGACGGCGCGCACGGCGACGGGGACCCCGGCGAAGCGGCGTTCCCATTCGGACTCGCGCCGGGCGTGGCGGCGCTCGCGGTACCGGGGATGGCGGATGGCGCAGTCCGGCGCCCAGCCGAGCTCCGCGAGGGCGGCGGCGAGCTCGTCGATGAAGACGCCGTTGACCGCGCGGCGGTCGTAGAGTCGGCGGATGACGGCGGCGGCCTCGTGGGTCGGCACGCCTGCGATCGCGGAAATCGCGGCGGGGCCGCACTTGACGGCGCGGCCGGTGATCCTGTGGAGCATGGGCGGTTCTCCGGGCTGTGGGGGAGAAGCGGCGAGCGTCCGGCGCGGGACGGGTCCTCCTCTGCCGGCCCGGCGGCCCGCGGGGACGCGGTACGCAACGAGGGAGCGGCCTTCGGGGGCCGGAGTCACCAGCGCTGCGCGTCCAGGTGGCGCACCACGGCGGCGGTGAGGCCGCGAACGTCCTCCCAGGAACGCTCGTCGGAGTCGTTCCAGTCGATGAGGCTGTTGAGGTGCGGCTCGAAGTCCGCGGCGTCGAGCTCGCGGTCGCGCGTGTCGATGCGCCCGACCCGGGTGTAGATCTCGCACAGGATCTCGGTGGCCTGCCCGGTCTGGGACGGGTCGCGGGAGAGCAATGAGCCGGTGTGGATCCGGATGGCCGCGCCGAGGCAGAAGCGGCGGGGGCTATCCGGTGTAGCGAGGCGGAAGGCGGGAGGATGGCGGACATCGTCGTTGTCGACGACGTGAAAGGCGCCGTCGAACTCGATGACGTCGCCGTTGTCGTCGCGGCCCCACCCTCCCTGATGCCAGCGCTTCGGAAAATCGAAGGTCTCGTGGACGCGGCGGGCGATCTCGAGCTGCTGCTCGGGGCTGAGGGTGTGCATGAGCGTTGCTCCCTGACATGGGTGGGGACGGTGGACAGGCGCGGCGGCGCGCTCAGTCGTCTTCGGGGAACATCACGGTGATCACCGGCTCACCTTCGTCGTCGGCGCCGATCGCCACGATGGGGAAGTGCTTGCGGGGCGGCCGGTTGCTGTCGCGGAGGTCCTTGCGGACGTCGCGCACCAGCACGCACATTCGCACGCAGTCGCGGCCGGAGGCGCGGAGCGCGTAGTGGCGCGCCATCCAGAGGAGGTCCCACAGGCGCCCGCTCTCGTCCTGGAAACCCCGGTAGCCCTCGGGAAGCGCGACCAGGCGGTTCCAGACGGTGCGGGTGACCGCGACGGGGATGGTGAAGCCCGCTTCGCGCGCGGTCTCGGAGACGTCGACGAGGATGCCGTCCTCGATCGCCTGGGCGCGGGTGTAGGCGTCGATCACGGGACCGAATGCGGTGGAGATGGCAGGCTGGGGCATGGTCGGGTTCCTCTGCGGGGAAGATGCTGAGGTGATCGCTCCGTCCGGGGAGCGGAAGAAAGGGATGACGGCGCGGCTGCGCGAGGACCCGCCGACGCGCCGCCGGATGCGCAACGTCCCCGTCGAGGCGGTCGCCGGGTCAGGGGGCCGTGGAACGGGCGTGCGTTCTCATGGTTGGACCTCCGGCGGGACGGGGACGGCACGCGGAGGGACGGGACCCTCCCGCGCCCCGTCCCCGCTCGTGCGGACGGACGCCGGCCGGGCTCCAGGCGGCCGGGGGCTGGGGGTGGCAGTGGATGGGATGGCGGCGCCGGGGAGCCGGGGCCGGAGTCAGCCGGCGGCGGGCTCGCCGAGGGTCACGGTCACCTTGCGGTCGCGCACCGAGATGTCCACGCCCCGGTCGTGCGGGATGAGCCAGAACAGCTCGCGCGTGACCGCATCGGCGATGGAGCTGCGCCTCGCGGCGTCGTCCGAGACCAGGAGCCTCGTCGCGATGTGGAGCGCTTCCTGCTCGAAGACGTCGCGCTGGCGCTCCCACGAGTCGGCGTCCGCGTCGTCGGAGGCCGAGAAGAACGCGGCGCGCAGCAGCAGCGCGAGCTCCCAGGGCTCGATGTCGCTGGCGGCGGTCACCAGCGGCAGGACGTCGTGCACCCAGGACCAGGTGTCGCCCGCGAAGGCGAGGTCGGTGGGCAAGTCGAGGATGCGTCCCGGTCCCTCGGCCGGACGCACGGCGAGGCTGACGCGGATCGCACCGGGGCGCGGCGGGCGTGGCGCATCGGGCGTGCCCCAGCGCTCCGGCACGGGATATGCGTCGAGGGTGCATGTTCGGCCGTCCACGCTCACTTCCGTGTGGATGTTGGCGATGCGCTCGATCGCGTCGTACCAGCCATACCCCTCCAGGCGGCGGTCGGGCTCGAACAGGCGCTCGGCGACGGCGTTGCGCCCGGCGGCTCTCGCGAAGGCTTGCGCCTCGGGCGGCTCGGGGTCGCAGGTCACCAGGAGCGCATTGCCGCCGACGGGCCGGAGCCTCGGCGGCTCGCTCCAGTCGTCGACGTCGGCGAGGCCGGGGCGCCAGGGCCTGAGCTCGGGTGGCGGCGGGACGATGTCGATGTCGGCCTCGTGCGCGCGCTTGCGGTCGTCGAAGGAGGGGCGCGGGTCCGGATCGGCGGCCATGGCGCGGTAGACGGCGAGCCTGGCGGCCTCGCGCATCTCCTGGAGGAACGGCGTCTCGACCGCCTCTTTGCGCGCGGGCAGCACGAGCTCGAGTGCGGGGCAGTCCTCGACGTCGGCCGCGACGGTCCAGCGGGACCCAAGGACGGACTCGACGCCGGGCAGGCGCACCGAGACGGTGGCGCCGTGGAAGTTCAGGTCGGGGTCGTGGAGGCCGATGCCGTTCCGGCGGTCCTTGAACACGCCGAACACCAGGCCCCGCCAGCGCTCGGCATGGAGCGCGCCGTCGAGGAAGGCGCGGCGTTCGAGCGTCTCGCCGCCCGCGGGCGGGGTGTGGCCCTCGCGCTCGAATACGACCGGCAGCGGGTAGTGCCACGCCGCCGACCCGATGGCCTTGCGCACGGCATCGGCGCTCTCGGCTCCGGCGGTCTGGAACGTGATGGTGGTGCCGTGCGGCCAGGGCGCGGTGTCGTCGGGCAGGACGGTGGCTTCGGCCTCGCCGAGGAAGTGCTCGGGCGCGAGCGCGACCCGCCAACCGGGCGCGGGCTCGCCGTCGGTGGAGCGGGGGCGCGACGAGACGGCGCAGCCGCGCCGCGCGAGGCTGAGCATCCCCATGCCGGCCGCGTCCTCGGACACCACCAGGTCCTCGCTCCAGCCGTTCTCGCCGAAGCTGAGCAGCACGCCCGGGTCAACGATGCCGGTTCCGTCGTCGGTGACGGTCACCGCGAAGGGGCCGTCGTCGGAGCCGGCGACGGCGACGCGCACGCGCGCGGCGCCGGCCCGGCGGGCGTTCTGAAGGAGCTCGGTGAAGATGTCGCCCAAGGTCGCTGCGAAGGTCCTCGTGACGCGCCTGATGGCGCTGTCGTGGATGCGCGCGCGGATGGGTGCGTGCGTGT
>JAJEEA010000087.1 GCA_022821235.1 Vicinamibacteria bacterium | reverse complement strand
CGGCCCGCGCCCGCTCCGGCCGCCGCCTCACCCTGCCCCGGCACGTCGACCGCATCCTCGAGGCCACGTCCAACCGGCTGGCCCGCGACGAGATGCCGGCGGTCCTGCGCGCGGCCCTGACGCGGCTCGTCGCCGATCTCGACGCCCTCCGGCCCGCCGCCCGCGGCGCCCGGGGCGCGGCGAGGAAGGCGGTGGTCGAACGGCTCGACGAGATCGACCGGTCGCTGCTGGCCTCGGCCCGCGAGGCGGCGGGCGCCGACCTCGACGGCCTCGAGGCCGCCGCCCGCGCCGAGCTGTCGTCGTTCAGGCCGCGCCTGGACGCCGACGCCTTCGCCCGCGCCGTGCGCGCCAACACCGACCGGCTGCTGCGGGACCGGCTCGCCCTGCCGGTGGTCCGGTTCGAGGAATAGGGGCGGGGCGGTGACCGGTTCCGGTTCGGCCGACACCGTCGAGCCGACCATCGAGAGGCCGGCGGTCGGCGGCCGGATGATCGCGCGGCGGGAGGGCGCGTGGTCCTGGTCGCGGGGGCCATGGTGCCCGCCTCGAGCGCCGGCGACTGTCGCGGCGCCGGCGGGATCAGCAGTGGCCATCGTTCCCGGCGCCAGGCCGGTTCGTCTCCAAGGGCGGCGGGATCCGCCCGGTTTGCCACAGCGTCCTTGCGTGCCCTGGCGTTCTCGCGGCGTTGCGGGCGAGCTCCCGTATCCGGTTTCCTCCTATCACGTTCTGGTGGAAGTACTCGTCGAGGCCGCTCGCCGCGAAGGACGACTCGATCTCGTCGCGCGCCACTTCCATTCGCCGCGTGACGCCGTTCCTGGTCCGCGTTTCGACCACCGTGACGCCGTCTTCGCTGTACACGACCACGTGACGGTAGAGGGCGTCCGCGAGCGCCGCCGCTCCGTTCATCCCCAGCGTCGCGGGGTCCTCCTCCATGTTCTCCGGGATTCCCGCGAGCTGGGCGGCGGCGTCTTCCGCCAGCCTCGCACCGGCCTTCTCCCATGAGATGCAGATGACTTCGGCGTCGGATTGGTTCCGGCAGTTGATGGCGACCGCGAGAGCGTGGGGGTCGAGGTCGCGCGCCTTGATGACGTCGAACACGTCGCGGACCGGCGGCCGGTGCCCGCGTTCGAGCTTGCCATGCAGGATCTGGGCGTTCGACAGCACGGTGAAGGGCTCCCCGTCGACGACGGCGGTGCGCTGCCCGCGTCGGGGGCACGGGTCGAGCGCCGCCAGGTCCACCTGGCCGCCTTCGAAGGCGATCGTCCATCGCCCCACCAGGTATCGCGCTTCGCCGCCGAGCTCCGCCATCGCGCGTTCGAAGTCGTGTCGGAGGTTGCCGAGGTTCGTTCGTCCGGGAACCGTCAGATCGATGTCGAAGCTGTCCCGGTGGCGCCACCTGGCGGCCAGCGTCGTTCCGCCGCCCAGACGGCACTCGTACGGACCGCCGTCGAGTCGGGCCAACGCCCGTGCCATGGGTCCCCGGATAGTTCGCCACAGACGACCGCCCGCGGTGTTCAGCGTCAGGACTTCGTCGCCCACTGGTTGATCTCGCGAATCCGGGGGCCGTAGTCGAACCCGGCGAGGCGCAGCGCTCTCGCGAGCTGCCGGTCCGTGTAGGCGCGTTGCGCCCAGGCCTGGATGAGCTCCGCGAAGGTGGCTTCCAGGCCCCACATCCTCACGATCGAGCGTTGTCTCGGGGTGGGCCGGGTCGCCCGAACGGCGTCGTAGAACTCGCTTGCGGTCGGGCGCCGCTTCCATCCTGCGCAACTGCTCATGATCCGCTGCTGCACCGCCTCGGCGTGTCGGCCGGTTCGGGCTTCGGCGCTGCACACCCGGTCGAGGTAGCGTCGTGGAGCTTCGTCGTCGCTGAACGCTTCCGGCGGCAGCAAGGCTGCGGGCGCCCATTCCTGTTCCTCGAGCTCGCGCCGCTCGGCTTCTTGCCGCACCCGCTCCGGGTCGGCGAAACCGGCGGCGGCGCCGTCATGCCGGTCGTTGTTCCTGGTCATGTCCGGACCGCCAGGCCGCGGCGGGGTTTCGCTGCGGCTGCGAGCTTGCTCCACTTCATGAGCCCGGCGGTTTCGAGCGCCCCGGTCCGCGGCGAGGATCCGTGCGACGATAGGCGGCAGGGGTCGTTCGGTCGCCCGAAGTCGTACGGCCCGCCAGCGAGCCGGGGCCACCGCCCATGACGGCGACTGGTCACTGGCTCGCCTCGACTTGTCCACAGTATGACACTGCCTCGACGCGGCGCTCGACGATCTCCGGGCTGGAATCGAGGCGCGGTGATCTCCCGGTCGGCCGGTTGGGAGAACAGGAGTCGGGGGCGGTGACCGGTTCGAGCCCGGCCGACACCGTCGATCTGACCATCGAGAGGCCGGCGGTCGGCGGCCGGATGATCGCGCGGTGGGAGGGGCGCGTGGTCCTGGTCGCGGGGGCCATTCCCGGCGAGCACGTCCGCGCCGTCGTCGAGCGGACCCGCGGCGGCACTGCCTTCGCGCGCACCGTCGACGTGGTGCGCCCGTCGCCGGACCGGCGCCCGGTCGCCGTCCCCGCCTCCTGCGGCGGCCGGACGCTGGCCCACGTCGCGTACCCGCGACAGCTCGCCCTCAAGGGTGAGATCGTGCGCGACGCCTTCCGCCGCATCGGGCGCGTCGATCTGCCGGAGCCGCCCGCGGTCGCCGCCTCGCCCGAGACCGGCTACCGCATGCGCGCCCGCCTGCACGCCGGTGACGGCGGGATCGGGTTCCTCGACGAGGGCTCGCACCGCGTTTGCGCCGTCGCCGGCACCGGCGTGCTGTCGCCCGGCGCCGAGCGGGTCGTCGCGGTGCTGAACGCCCACGCGCCGGAGCTGTCGGCCCGCGGCGTGCGTACCGTCGAGCTGGCCGAGGACCTCGCGGGGGACCACTGCGTGCTCCAGCTCGTCGTGCACGGCGGCGCGGCGGAAGCCGGCGCGCAGTGGGAGAGGCTGGCCGAGGCGGCGGGCGTATCCGGGCTGTCGGTGGCGTCGCGGACGCTCCCGGCGCCGCCGCTGACGGTCGGGTCGCCCTTCGTCACCGACCCGCTGGCCAGCTTCCTGCCGTCGTCCCGGGGCGAGACCCTCGCCCTGCGCCGGCGCGCCGACGCCTTCTTCCAGGCGAACCGCCACCTCGTGTCGGGGCTGACGGCGGCGGTGGCCGAGCTGGCCGGCGGCGGCGACGTCGTGGACCTGTACGCGGGGGTCGGGCTCTTCGCGGTGGGCATCGCGGCGCGGGGAGCCGGCCGGGTCACCGCGGTCGAGCGCGACCCGGTGAGCGCCGCCGACCTCGCCGCCAACGCCGCTCCCCTGGGCGGCGCGCTGCGCACCGTCAGGGCGCCGGTGGAGACGTACCTGAAGCGATGCGGCGGGCTGTCCGGCGCCGCCGTCATCGTCGACCCCCCGCGCACCGGCCTCTCCCGCGAGGTCGTCACTCGCTTGGCGCGCCGCCGGCCCCGGTGCATCGTCTACGTCTCCTGCGACGTCGCGACCCAGGCTCGCGACCTGCGCGCCCTGCGGTCGTCGGGCTACCGGGTCGATGAGGTCCGGGTGTTCGACATGTTCCCGAACACGGCCCACGTCGAGACGGTGGTGGCCCTCGACCGGGGTAGTCGCTGCCACGGGGTCGGGCCCGGGTCGCGCTGACGATCGCCGCCCTCGACACGCGGCTCTCGACGCAGATCGCCGACCTGCGCACCGAGCAGCGGACGGACGTTGCGGGCACGCGCACGGGGATTGCGAAAACTCGAGACGAGGCTCATTCGCTGGATGGTCGAGACCGTGCCGGCGACGGGTGCGCTGACTTTCGGGATCCTGCGTTTCCCTGGATAGGGCAGACGCCCCGGTCCCCTACATCCGCTCGGGCACCTCGCAGCCCATGAGGGCGAGGGCCCTGGTCATCTGCGCCTCGAACCAGGCGACGCCGGCGGCGCGCCAGAGGCGGGTGGCCTCGTCGGGCTCCGCGACGACGGGGCTGCTGTGGTAGAAGCCGTTGAAGCGCTGGGCGAGCCCGAAGGCGTACTTGGCGAGGACCGAGAGCTCGAGCGTGCGCACCGCCTGATCGGCGACCTCGTCGAGGCGTGACGCCTCGAGGACGAGGTTCCACAGCTCGTCGCCGGCGGCGTCGGCGAGGGGGGCGCCGGGCATGGTCGCCAGGCTCGGCGCGAGGTCGGCGGACGCGAGGCCGGTGCGCTCTTGCAGCTTCTGCAGGATCTTGCGGGCGCGGACGGTCGCGTACTGCAGGTACGGCCCGGTCTCGCCCTCGAAGGCGAGGGCCTCGTCGATGTCGAAGGCGATGACCTTGCCGCGCGAGAACTTGATCATGAAGTAGCGGACGGCCGCCGTCGAGATGATTCCGGCGACGCGGCGGCGCTCGCCGTCGGCGAGGTCGGGGTGGCGGGCCGCGACCTCCTGCTCGGCCCGCGCCGTGACCTGGTCGAGGAGGTCGTCGGCCTTGACGCCGAGGCCCTTGCGGCCCGAGACCTCGACGAACGCCTTGCCGTCGTCGTCGCCGGCGGCGTGGCCGAGGGTGCGGGCGGTGTTGCGCGACAGGGCGACCATCTCGTAGGAGAAGTGGATGGATCGCTCGGCCTCCGTGGGGTGGCCGAGCGCCGCCAGGGCCTGGGCGAGGAGCCGCTGGAGATAGCTCTGGCGGGTGTCGATGACGTTGTAGACGGCGGCGGCGCGGCCGAACGCCGGGGCGGCGGCTCCGGCGTTCGG
>JAJEEA010000212.1 GCA_022821235.1 Vicinamibacteria bacterium | reverse complement strand
GACCGGGCGGACCCACCAGATCCGGGTGCATCTCGCCTGGCGCGGCCTGCCGGTGATCGGCGATTCGGCCTATGGCGGCGGTCCTACGGCGGCGAGGCGGCGCGCGCTCGTCGCCGGGGCGGCGGAGGCGGTCGCCGCGCTCGGGCGCCATGCGCTCCACGCCCACCGTCTCGGCTTCCGCCACCCGGCGAGCGGCGAGGCGCTGGTCTTCGATTCCGATTTGCCGAACGAACTCAGGCTATTGGAAAACGCTCTGAAGGGAGGCTGGTAAATTGCCGGGCGGGTTCCTATCTATCGAACGGGCGGCGGGTCCGGCATGACCGGCCGCACCGAGGGCAAGGAGAAGCCGATGGCGGCAAGCGCAGCAACGGTTCCGGCGGTCCCCCAGCTCGACCCCGAGAGCAACCTGTCGCGCTACCTGCAGGAGATCCGGAAATTCCCCCTCCTGGAGCCCGACGAGGAGTTCATGCTGGCCAAGCGCTGGCGCGAGCACGAGGACGCCGAGGCGGCGCACCGGCTGGTGACCAGCCATCTCCGCCTGGTGGCCAAGATCGCGTCCGGCTATCGCGGCTACGGGCTGCCGATGGGCGAGCTGATCTCGGAAGGCAATGTGGGCATGATGCAGGCGGTCACGCGGTTCGACCCCGACCGCGGCTTCCGGCTCGCGACCTACGCGATGTGGTGGATTCGCGCCTCGATCCAGGAATACATCCTGCATTCCTGGTCGCTGGTGAAGATCGGCACCACAGCCGCCCAGAAGAAGCTGTTCTTCAACCTGCGCCGCATCAAGGGCGAGATCAAGGCGATCGAGGAGGGCGACCTCCACCCCGAGAACGTCGCCGAGATCGCCACCCGGCTCAACGTCTCCGAGGACGAGGTGGTGCAGATGAACCGCCGCATGGCGGCGCCCGACAACTCGCTCAACGCGCCGGTCCGCGCCGACGGCGAGGGCGAGTGGATGGACTGGCTGGTCGACGAGACCGACTCCCAGGAGACCCGGCTCGCCGAGGCCGAGGAGCTGGACAGGCGCCGCGCGCTGCTCCGGCAGGCGATGGAGCATCTGAACCCGCGCGAGAAGCGCATCCTCACCATGCGGCGGCTCGCCGAGACCCCGCTGACGCTGGAGGAGCTGAGCCAGGAGTTCGGCGTCTCGCGCGAACGGGTGCGCCAGATCGAGGTCCGCGCCTTCGAGAAGATCCAGAAGGCGATGCGCCTCGCCGCCGCCGAGGAGGAGCGCGCGACGGCGGAGGCCCGGTAGCGCCCGACCCGCCCTCCCCCGGCCCCTCCCGCGAGCGGGAGGGGAGAAGGCGAGGAGGCGGCGGGCGAGTCCCCTCTCCCCGGCGGGGAGAGGGTTAGGGTGAGGGAGCCCCTCCTACACCCCGAACGGGTCGCGGACCATGACCGTGTCCTCGCGCTCCGGGCTGGTGGACAGGAGGGCCACCGGGGCCTCGATCAGCTCCTCGATGCGGCGGATGTACTTGACCGCCTCGGCCGGAAGCCCGGCCCAGCTGCGCGCCCCCCGGGTGCTTTCCGACCAGCCGGGGACCGTCTCGTAGACCGGGCGCACCGCCGCCTGGCCGCGCGCCGAGGCGGGGAAGCGATCGGTCCGCCCCTCGTCCGTCTCGTAGCCGGTGCAGACCTTGAGCTCCTCCATCCCGTCGAGCACGTCGAGCTTGGTCAGCGCGATGCCGTCGATACCCCCGAGCCGGATCGCCTGGCGCACCATCACCGCGTCGAACCAGCCGCAGCGCCGCTTGCGACCGGTCACGGTACCGAACTCGTGGCCGCGCTCGCCGAGTGCCTGCCCGATCTCGTTGTCCTGCTCGGTGGGGAACGGCCCGCTGCCCACCCGGGTGGTGTAGGCCTTGGTGATGCCGAGCACGTAGTCGATCGAGCGCGGCCCGAGCCCGCTGCCCGCCGCGGCCTGCCCGGCCAGCGTGTTGGACGAGGTGACGTAGGGGTAGGTGCCGTGGTCGACGTCGAGCATCGCGCCCTGTGCGCCCTCGAACAGTATCCGCCTGCCGCCCCGCCGCGCGCCGTCGAGCAGGTGCCAGACCGGCGCGGCGAACGGCAGGATACGGGGCGCGACGGCGCGCAGCTTTTCGATCAGCTCGTCGCGGTCGAACGTCTCGGCGCCGAGCCCGCGCAGGAGCGCGTTGTGGTGGTCGAGCAAATGGTCGACGCGGGGCGCGAGCCCGTCCGCGTCGGCGAGGTCGCAGAGCCGGATCGCCCGCCGTCCCACCTTGTCCTCGTAGGCCGGGCCGATGCCGCGTCCGGTGGTGCCGATGCGCGCGCTCCCCCGCGCCGCCTCGCGGGCATGGTCGAGCAGCGGATGGAGGGGCAGGATCAGGCAGGCGTTCTCGGCGACGCGGAAGGTCTCGGGCGTCACGTCGACGCCCGCGCGGCGGACCTCGTCGATCTCGTCGAGGAGCGCCCACGGATCGACCACCACGCCGCTTCCGATCAGCGACAGCTTGCCGCGCACCACGCCCGAGGGGAGCAGGCTGAGCTTGTAGGTCCTGCCGTCGACGACCAGCGTGTGTCCGGCATTGTGCCCGCCCTGGAATCGCACCACCACGTCGGCGCGCTCGGACAGCCAGTCGACGATCTTGCCTTTCCCCTCGTCGCCCCACTGGGAGCCGACGACCGCGACGTTCGCCATGGTCCGACCCGCCTATCCGACCTTCACGACCCTGCCGGCGTCGCAGCGATGGGTGCAGCCGAGCCGCCGCGCCTCGTCCGCCGCCGAATCCGCCGGCCCCAGCCCGGCCACGGTGATCCAGCCTTCCGCCCGCAGCGCGCGCCCGGTCTCGGGCGCGGTGCCGGCCGGCAGGAACACCCGGCGCGGCGCGCCGGGCGCCGGCAGCGAGCGCAGGACGGTGTCGACATAGAGCGTGATCCCGGTCGCCAGCTCGCCGCCGGCGCCGGTGCCGTTCGCGCCGGTGACATAGCGGCCGCCGCTCGCGAGCTCGCCGCGCACCCCGGCGGGAAAGATCGTGAAGCAGGTCCCGGTGTGGTACTCGAAGCCCCGGTTCTCCAGCGGATCGGCGGTGAGCCTGAGATCGGGCGCGCGGGCGCGGATCTCGGCGATCGCCTCGCCGAGCTGGCGGCGCGCCGCGGCCGGTTCGGGCGGCAGGTCGAGCGCGGCGAGCGCGTCGAAGCAGCTCTCCGCCGGCCCGGCTGCGGCGAGCAGCGCGCTCAGCGCCTCCGCGAGGCCGCCGCCGATCGCCGCGAGCGATGCGGCGTCCTTGTGGTCGATCGCCTCGCGCAGCCCGGAATCGTCCTGGAGCGGGCGGCCATGGGCGGCGCAGAGCGCGGGCGCGAGCGGCGGCATGGTGAGATCGACGGTGATGTCGGCGACGCCGGCCGCGGTCAGCGCCTCGGCGGCGAGGACCACGATCTCGGCGTCGGCGCGCGGGGAATCGGAGCCGATCAGCTCCATGCCGACCTGGGTGAACTGCCGTTCCGGGCGGAGATGGGTGCCGTTGATGCGCAGCACGTCCCCCGAATAGCAAAGGCGGAGCGGCCTCGGCGCATCGCGCAGCCGGCTCGCCGCGATGCGCGCGATCTGCGGTGTGATGTCCGCGCGCACCCCCATCATGCGCTGGGAGGCCGGGTCCATGAGCCGGAAGGTCTCCGACGCGGTCGCCGCACCCGCGCCGCTCAGCAGCCCCTCCTCGAACTCGACGAGGGGCGCCTTGACGCGCTCGTAGCCGTTGAGCTCGAACAGGCCGATCAGCCGCTCGACCGCCTCCGCCTCCTGCGCGGCCGCCGGAGGCAGCACGTCGCGAAGGCCGGACGGCAGGAGCGCCGGGCGGTCGTGGTCGTTCATTCCCCCGCGCCTTCTAGAAGGTGAGCGCCCGCGCCCGCACCACGCCCGGGAGCGCCCGGACGCAGTCGAGAACACCCGGCGGTATCGCCCCGTCGACCGAGATCAGGCTGACCGCGTTCTCGCGCGGTCCCGACCGGCCGAGGTGGAACGTGGCGACGTTCACCCCGGCGTCGCCGAGGCACGAGCCGAGGCGGCCGATGAAGCCGGGCTCGTCCCGGTTCACCATGTAGAGCATGTTCTCGCCGAGCGA
>JAJEEA010000347.1 GCA_022821235.1 Vicinamibacteria bacterium | reverse complement strand
GCGGGCGACGTCGCGGCGGCGCCCGCCCGCCGGGTGCTCCCGTCCGGCGGCGGGGGCGGCGGGGCGGCCGGGACGACTATCGAAGGGCGCCTCGACGAGGAGCCTCGGAGCGGCTCGCGCCCGATTTCGGAGACCGACAGCGACCCATGCCCGGCGATTCGTTCGGACACAGCTTTCGCATCACCACCGCCGGCGAGTCGCACGGACCCGGCAACGTCGTCATCGTCGACGGCTGTCCCCCCGGCCTCCCCCTCGCCGAGGAGGACCTCGTCGAGGACCTCGCCCGGCGCCGGCCCGGCCAGAGCCGGATCGTCACGCCGCGGAACGAGCCCGACGCGCCCGAGATCCTGTCCGGGGTCTTCGAGGGCAAGACCACCGGCACCAGCATCGCGATTCTCATCCGCAACGTCGATCAGCGCGCCCGCGACTACAGCGACATCCGGGACAAGTACCGGCCGGGCCACGCCGACTACACCTACGACGCCAAGTACGGCCGGCGCGACTACCGCGGGGGCGGGCGGGCGAGCGCGCGCGAGACCGCGGTCCGCGTGGCGGCCGGGGTGGTCGCGAAGCGCATCATCGCCTCGGCCTTCGGCGGCCGGGTCGTCGGCTACGTCCGCCAGGTCGGGGACGTCGTGGCCGAGGTGCCGGACCCCGCCGCCGTCACCGAGGAGCAGGTGGAGAGGCTGCCGGACGGGGCGCCGAACATCGTGCGGTGCCCCGACCCGGCCCGCGCCGCCGAGATGGTGGCGTTGATCGAGGCGGTGCGCGAGGCCCGTGACTCGATCGGCGGGGTGGCCGAGATCGTGGCCGCCGGTGTGCCGGCGGGACTCGGCGAGCCGGTCTTCGACAAGCTCAAGGCGGACCTCGCGAAGGCGCTGTTCAGCCTGCCCGCGGTGCTCGGGGTCGAGTACGGCGTGGGGTTCGGCTGCGCGCGGCTGCGCGGCAGCGAGAACAACGACCTGTTCCGTCCCGCGGAGGCCGGCGGCATCGCGAAGCGCGAGGCGGCCGACGGCGCCCCGCCCGCGGGTTCGCACATCGTCACCGGCACCAACCGGCACGGCGGCATGCTCGGGGGCATCTCGAGCGGCATGCCCATCGTGCTGCGGGCGGCTGTGAAGCCGACGAGCAGCCTGCCCCGCGATCAGGCCACCGTGACCACCGCCGGCGAGTCCACCACCATCCGGACCCGGGGGCGTCACGACCCCTGCCTGCTGCCGCGGTTCGTCCCGATGGCGGAGGCGATGGTCGCGATCGTCCTCGCCGACCACTGGCTGCGCTGGCGGGCGTCGTCGGGGTCCGGCGCCGGTTGACGCGGGGCGGCGTGCGGCCGTCGCGGGGCGCGTTTCCTGGCGCCGCGACCCCTGCTTCGTGCCGCCGTGCGTCCCGGTGGCGGAGGCGGCGGTGGCCATCGTCCTCGCCCGACCATGGCTGCGCTGCCGGCGGGCGTCGTCGGGGTCCGGCGCCAGTCGACGCGGGGCGGCGTGCGGCCGGCTTCCCACCGCGGGTCCGGGCCGTTCTCCGCGCGGCCGCCCGGTGCGGTCGCCCCGTCTGTTGCGGCCTTGCGCGCCTGACACATGGCAAGGTGATTCTCGTCAACGTCCTGCGGGGCGGCGTGCGTCAACGCGTTTCCCGCGGCGGGCTGCGGGTCTTCTCCGCGCCGCGACCGGGCGCGGTCGAGTTCGGCGTGTGTCACAATGTCCTGCCGGCCGGCACGGCGCTCGATTCGGTGCGCGAGCGTTCGCGGGGCGTCGTCGGCGGGCCGGCGCCGGGAACAGTCACAATCGTGGAGACAGCATGATCATGCGCAACGCCATTCGTATTCTGCTGGCCGCCGCCATGGGCGGCATCCTCGCGGGCCCCGCCCCGGCCCAGGACCTGCTGGGGCCGAGCGAGCCCATCCCCTACGAGCCGGTCGAGGGCTGGCTGAAGCCGTTCGCGGGCGAGGGCTTCGCCTTCGGCGGCACCTCCGGCGTCTTCGTCGAGTCGCCCGACCGCATCTTCGTCCTGCAGCGGGGCGAGACCCGGCTTCCCGACCCGGTGCCGGACGGGTTCGACGGCTACGCCGGCTCCATCGGCATCAACACCCTGCGGGAGACCGAGCGGCGGACGTTCCAGAACTGCATCTACGTCGTCGACGGCGACGGGAACGTCATCGAGGTCTGGGACCAGTGGGACCACCTGTTCGAGGGGTCCGACGGGCCGGGGCCGCACCGCATCCGCATCAGCCCCTACGACCCGGAGCGCCGGGTGTGGGTGGTGCACGAGTCGGCGCACCAGATCTTCGTGTTCTCGAACGACGGCAGCGAGCTGCTCGCGACCCTGGGCGAGAAGAACGTCCCCGGCGACGACGAGACGCACCTCGGAGGGCCGCAGGACGTCGCGTTCTTCCCCGACGGCCGGGTGCTGGTGGCCGACGGGTTCATCAACTCGCGGGTGATCATCCTCGACGCCGAGCTCAACTACCTCGACGAGTTCGGCCGGGCCGGCGACGGCCGCGGCGAGTTCAACGTGGTGCACTCGGTGGCCGTCGGCCCCGACGGCCGCATCTTCGTCGCCGACCGCAACAACCGCCGCGTGCAGGTGTTCAACCAGACCACCCGCGCCGCCGTCTGGTACCACCCGAACATCGCCCCCATCGCGGTCTGGCCGGGCTTCGGCCTGCCCCTGGACGTCATCGTGAACCAGTACGAGGTCTTCGTGACCGACCTCTCGCCGGTCAAGATCGTCAAGCTCGATCTGAACGGCAACCCCCTCGCCAACTGGGAGCTCGAGAGCGAGGGGCCGAACGCGTTCATCGAGATGCACTCGTTCGCGGTCGACGCCGAGGGCAACCTCTACGGCGCCGACAACCAGTACGGACGGCTCCAGAAGCTGGTGCCGAAGGCCGACGCCAACCGCGCGCTGCTGATCGGGCAGCCGTTCGTGGAGACGGCGGGGCAGTAGCGGGCCGGCGGGCGGCCGGATCCGGGGCGCTCTCGTCTCGGGATGGCGGTCGGCCGTTCGTAGAGGCGGCGGGGCGGTAGCGGCCGGCGGCAGGGCCGGATCCGGGGCGCTCTCGTCTCGGGACGGCGGGCGGCCGTTCGTGGAGGCGGGGCATTGGCGGGCCGGCGGTCGGACCGGGTGCCGTGGCGCTTGTGTCCTGGGCCGGCGGGCCGCCCTTCGCGGCGGCGGGCAGTAGCGGGCCGGCGGTCGGACCGGATGCCGTGGCCCTCTCGTCCCCGGGGCGCACGGTGGTCGCCGGCCCCCGCCGTTTCGTTCCGGCGGCGGTGAGGGACGGGCGGCGGACGCCCCCGCCGTCGGGCCGGTGCGGTCATCCGTCGATCGCACGCGCGATCCGCAGTCGCCCGCCGGCGAGCGGCGCTGCATTTCGGACGACGGGGAGGATGCGAATGGGAAGCGGCAACATCGTCAAGATCGTCGCCGGCGCGGCCGTGCTGGCGGTGGTGTTGGGTTTCGGCTGGCTGCTGGGGAGGGCCGGCGTCGGCCAGGAGGTCCCGGTCGCGTCGCTGACCGAGCTCGAGCGCGAGTTCGCCGAGCGCATGCAGCAGGTGGTGCTCGTCGGCAACTTCACCGTCGACGGCCGCGAGACCGGCGGCGCCAGCCCCGAGCGGTACGAGATCGACAGCGTCGCCAAGGTCGGCGACGACACGTGGCGCTTCGACGTGCGCATGGTCTACTGCAGCTTCGACGCCACCCTCCCGGTCGTCGTCCCCATCGTCTGGGCTGGCGACACGCCGATGGTGTCCATCACCGACTTCGGCATCCCGGGGCTCGACGGCACCTTCACCGCCCGCGTGTTCTTCTACGAGAACCGCTACGGCGGCTCGTGGGAGCACGCCATGGACCGCGGCGTCTTCGGCGGACTGATGTACGGCCACATCGAGCCGATGGCCGCCGGCTGACGCCCGGCGTCGGCGTCTACAGTCGCGGGTGCCCGCGTGGCGGCGCGGGTCCGGCATGGTTCTTGATTGTTTCGTGGCGACGATTCGGGTGCGGGTCGGACCGGGATGGCCGGGACGCGGCCCGCACGGGAGTGCGCCATGGACGTGACCACGCTGTTCGGAATCAACATCACCGTCAACATCACGGTGACCCTGGGCGTCGCGCTGTTGCTGTGGCGCGGGCTGTCGGCGAAGGTCGACGGCTACAACCGCGGGCTGTCGAGCCGAATCGACGACCTCAAGGACAGTGTCGCGGCCCAGCACCGCGCGATGTCGGTCCGGATCGAGGGCTACGACCGCACGATGTCGGCCCGGCTCGAGGGCTACGACCGCGCGATGTCGGCCCGGCTCGAGGCGTTCCAGGACCGCGTTGCGGCCGATCACGCGGGGTTGTCGAGCCGAATCGACGACCTCAAGGACCATGTCGTGGCACGGGTCGACGACCTCAGGGACCGCGTGGCGGCCGAGCACGCGGGGCTGTCGGCCCGACTCGACGGGTTGTCGACCCAGTTCGACGGCTTGACAACCAGGGTTGACGGCTTGACAACCAGGGTTGACGGCCTGGCGACGAGCGTCGCGAGAATCGAGGGCTGGCTCGAGCACGACCGAATGGAGCGGCGGCCCGCCGAATCCGCTCCGTGACGACCTCCGGCCGGTAGCTCTTTTCGTACGCTGGACTGACCGACGTGCCGTCGCGCCCGTCCGAATCGGCAGTCTTCCTGTCCGCCCGGACCTCAGGGAAGCCGCCGGAAGGCGATTCAAGGCCACTCGGTTCCTGCCGATAACCTGAGCGGGCTCCACATGCCAACCGGACCGGCGACCGTGGCATCCGATTTTGGCGGTCCGGGGAGCGCATCGCATTCGCCCTTCATGACGACAGAGGTCCCGGCACGGGCGCCGACCGGGTCGCAACGCGCCAGGCGAGGAGGTCCGGATGGCGGACTCGACGATCGAGTGGACTGATGCGACGTGGAATCCCGTCGCTGGCTGCACCGTTCTCTCGCCCGGCTGCACGAACTGCTACGCCATGCGCATGGCGGCCAGACTGGCTGCCATGGGCCAGAAGAAGTACCGCGGCCTCACGCGTCCGAGCGGCGGACGGCAGGTGTGGACCGGCGCGATACGGTGCGACGAGGCGAGCCTCGACGTACCGCTTCGCTGGCGAAGACCGCGGCTCGTGTTCGTCAACTCCATGAGCGATCTGTTTCATGCTGATGTGCCGGAGTCCTTTATCGCCAGGGTGTGGGCGACGATGAGGGCCACGCCGAGGCACACGTACCAGATCCTCACCAAGCGGCCCGACCGCATGCGCGAAGTCGCCGAGCGGATGGATCTCCTGCCCAATGTCTGGCTGGGAACCAGCGTCGAGTCTTCCGAGTACCTGCGGCGTCTTCACGAGCTTCGGTTCACTCGTGCCGGGGTGCGGTTCGTGTCCTTCGAGCCGTTGCTGGGTCCGATCACCGATGCCGACCTCAGCGGCGTGCACTGGGCCATCGTCGGGGGAGAGAGCGGTCCCGGGGCGCGTCCCATGAAGCCGGAATGGGTCCGTGCGCTTCAGGTTCAGTGCGCGGAGCAGAGAGTCGCGTTCTTCTTCAAGCAGTGGGGCGGATCGCGGAAAAAGCAGGCCGGCCGCAAGCTGGATGGACGTACCTGGGACGCGATGCCTTCGGCCCAGGAGTCGCCGCGGGAGCAGTCCTCCACGCTGACGTAGCGGGGGAATCCGGCGATGACGGACCAGGAACAGCTCGCCCTGTTCGATCGCCCTCCCCCGCCGCCTCAGCAAACGGTCTTCCGTTCTCTCGACCGACCGCTGTGGACCGAGCACAACAGTCCGCGGGGTCGTCGGCGACGGCCGAGCCGGGCCAAGCGGGAAGGGGAATGCGCGGCCAGCCAAGACCCAAGGCGCCGGCGTTGGCCTCGCGGTATGCGGGGTCGTGGAGCACGGCAAGCACGTGGTAGAACAGGTCCTCGACGGTGGCGCCCAGATGCTCGAGGTAGCGGCGGGCCGGCCCCGACAGGTTGGCGCGGCGTTCCGGGCCGCCCTCGGCCGCCGCGAGGCCGTCATCGAGCAGCCACGCGGGGAACAGGTTGGCGCCGCGCTCGATCAGGTGATGCGAGCCGAGGTGTTCGGTGAAGCAGACCTGGGGTTCGGCGGCTCCTTGCCGCCAGATGCTGGGCGGCGGAAAGCCACAGGTTGCCTTCGAACACGTGCGGTCGATAGTCCGCCCGCTTTTCGTCGAGGAGTTTGGTGTCGGCTTCCCAGTACAGCCAACGGTTGTCGAACGGTCGGTAGGTGAAGCGGACGAACCCGGTCTCGCTGGGACCGCCGCGGGCCAGTAGGATGTCGCGTGCGGCGCGGGCATTGCACCTTGCGGTGTCCTTCATTGCATTGGGATAGCGGCGCGCGATTCCGTCGTGGCTCACGCTGTCGTCGAAATAGCTGGCGATGCGCGAACGGAGCCGGTCGAGGTCGGTATCGACGAGGAAAGCGTCGCGATTGGTCAGCACGCCGTGAAAGCGGGCCGGGAACAGCTCTGGCAGTTCGGGCCACGCGAACCACCCGGGGCTGACCGCTGTCGGGGCGAAGGGGAGACCGAGACCAAGCTCTGGTTCGACGGGGTCGTAGAGCGTCAGGGGCAGGGCGTGGGCAGTCTTCGTCAACGTGTAAGGCTTCGACTGGCCCCAAAGGTGACGGAAGCCGATCTCGCTGGCTGACGTGTGGTCGGACTTGCGAATCATGGTCGCGATCGCGGTGCCTACCTGGATGCCGACGGGGTCTTCGGGTGTGGAGAAGATGCTGGGATCGGGGCTGCCGTCGGGCGTTGTCTTGCCGGTCTTGTACTTGTCGCCGTTCAGGCAGTCGACGCGGATCGCGTCGAAGGCCTCCAGATAGCGTTCGCGCATGCCGGTGTAGGACAGCCCGTCGAGCCACGAGTAATTCGAGATGAAGCAGACCACGCCGCAGCCGGTCTTCTCGACGATGCGTCGTTCGGCCATGCGGAAGAAGCGGACGTAGAGGTCGTTGAGCCCCCGGCCCTCCGGGGGGCGGACGCGCTTCGTGATCCGGTAGGCGTCCGACAGCTCGCGTTCCTCGTGCACCGCCATGCCGGCGAAGCCGTTGTAGGGGGGATTGCCCAGGATGACGAGGATGGGTGTCGCCTGCTTGACCTGGGCGGCGCGTTCGCGTTCGTCCTCCAGCTCGGGAAAGGGCAGGGGCTTGGTCGTGTGCGGCTCCCAACCGGTCAGGGCGTTCGTCAGGTAGATGCCGGCGCGTTCATCGCCCTCTTCGGTGAGCGGGGCGCCCAGCGCACGCATGGTCAACCCGACCTGCAGGTGGGCGACGACGAACGGCGCGGGCATGATCTCGAAGCCGAACACCCGCTTCGTCGCAGCCTGCTTCACCCGCGCGCCGGTCAGCGCGCCCTGACCCTCGCGCTCGAGATTGGTGGCGATGCGGCGCAGCACTTGCGCGAGGTAGGCGCCGGTGCCGCAGCACGGGTCCGGCCGCTGGACGTCAGTGGGGGCCATAGAGACACGCGTCGAGGATGCCGAGGGCCTCGTCGAGCACGGACGCAGGAGCCTTCTCGACGAATTGCACGTGCCGGAGGCGGTAGTCGATCGACTTGATCTGCTCGACCATGATGTAGCCGGTCAGCGATGAGCCGGCCGGCGCTTCGACGTGAAACGGGACGCGACGGCAGGTGTTGGTCATGGGGCACACCATGGCGAGCCCGGTGTGGCGGTTGAACAGCGTGCTGCTGACCACCAGGGCCGGGCGCCGGCCCTTCTGTTCGCGCCCCACCTGTGGATCGAAGGTGAGGATCACGAAGTCCCCCTTCTCGGGAACGTACTTGGGCATCTACCAGGCTTCCCGACCGACCGGGGGGCCCCAATCCGTCTCCTCGACCTGGTAGTCTTTCGGCATTCGGGCTACCAGCGCGCGCAGGTCGTGGCTGCCGCGCACGCGGGATACGGGCTCGACGATGATGCGTCCGTCCTGGACTGACACGCGCACCTGATCGCCGACGCCGATCCGGGCTTCCGCCAGGACCGACTTCGCGACTCGAAGTCCCTGGCTGTTTCCCCACTTCTGAACGGTAGTGACCATCCCCACAGCCCCTCTGCGCTCATCGTCGATGTGTAGCCCGAGTATAGCCGATGCCGGTCGCGGCGATATGCGACGCTATCCCCGCTTCCGGTCGAGGAACGCCTGCATGTACCGCTGCGGCTCGTCGGTGTGGTAGGCGCTCGTGAACGACCGGATGCCGACCTGGATGGCGTGATCGAGGGGCAGCGTCTCCCACCGCTGCACGAGCGCCTTCTGCGACCGGATGGCGTGGGGACCGGCGGCGGCGATGGCGTCCACCCACCGCCGCGTCGCCGCGTCGAGCTCGTCGTCGGGCACGACCCGCTCGACGAGGCCCCACCGCTCGGCCTCGGCCGCGGTGACGGGCTCTCCGGTGTAGACCAGCTCGCGCGCCCGGCCGGCGCCGATGAGCCGCGGCAGCAGGGCCGCCTCGATCACGGAGGGAATTCCCACCTTGACCTCGGGCATGCCGAAGGTGGCGCTCTCGCCGGCGACGCGGAGGTCGCACGAGGCCGCGATCTCGACCCCGGCGCCGAGGCAGTACCCCTGGATGCGGGCGATGACCGGCACCTGCAGCCGCCGGATCGCGGTGCACGCGAGGTGCAGCCGGCTGATGAACGGGTGGGTCGTCTCGGGGGTCAGGCCGGCCATCTCCCGGATGTCGGCCCCCCCGATGAATGCGCGCGGGCCCGACCCGGTCAGCACGGCGCACCGCAGGTCCTTCTCCCCGCCGAGAGTGCGGAACGTCGTGATCAGCTCCCGCGTGAGCGCGCTGTCGAGCACGTTGAGGCGCGCGGGGTTGTGGACGGTGACGCGGGCCAGCCGGCCGGCGTCGCCGAGGGGCTCGATGTCGGTGCGGACTTCCGGGGAATCAGAGGGCATGCTGGGCTCCGTGGTCGCGGGCGGCTCGTGACGGTGGCGCGCCCGGCCCCCGGCCCCCCGGTGGCGACGGCCCGGCGGCGGTCGGGCGGCGATGCACCTCGCCCGGGCGGCTCGCCGGTCTGCCGGCGCCCTCCGGGCGCGGTG
>JAJEEA010000283.1 GCA_022821235.1 Vicinamibacteria bacterium | reverse complement strand
GCTCGGGCCGCGCCGCGCGCGGGCTGTCGGCACGGCCGTCGTTGACACGATCCAGGAAAGCGGCGACACTATCGTGTCCCGAGGGCAGAGTGGGGAGGTCCGTTCGCGGGCGGCCATCAAGGCGGTTTTGCGGCGCCGCGGGCGCCGCGCCCGGCGTAGCGAGACCACGGTGCAATCCCGTGCTTCCGATCCGAGGGTGAGCGACATCCCATGACACGAGAGCAGCCTCCGGCGTTCCGGTTCTTCCTCGGCGGACTAGGTGCGGCGGTCGTCGCCGTCCTCGTGAGCACGGCGCCGGCCGCGACGGCGGGGCAGCCCCCGGCGGGGGCGCAGGCGCCGGCCGTCTCGCCCCAACGGGCGCTCCTCGACCGGTACTGCGTCACCTGCCACAACAGCGCGATCGTGGAGGGCGCCGGCGAGCCGCGGTCGGTGCTCGTCTCGCAGCTCCGCACGGTGGGCCTGTCGCTCGACACGGTCGACGTCGACAACGTCGCCGAGGATCCCGAGATCTGGGAGGCCGTCGTGCGGAAGCTGCGCGTGGGGGCCATGCCCCCGCAGCCGCGCCCGCGCCCCGACAAGGCCGCCTACGACGGGTTCCGGCGTTGGCTGGAGGACGAGTTGGACGCGGCGGCCGAGGCGAGGCCGAATCCGGGCCGAACCCTCGCGTTCCACCGGCTGAACCAGACCGAGTACCGCAACGTCATCCGCGACCTCCTCGACCTCGACGTCGACGTCGGCGAGTGGATTCCCGCCGACGCGCCGGACCGCTTCGGCTTCGACAACAACGCCGGCGCCCTGTCCCTGTCGCCGTCCCTGTTCGAGCGCTACGTGTCGGCGGCCCGCAAGATCAGCCGGCTCGCCGTCGGCGAGCCGCCGGCCGGCGGGGTGGTCATCGCCACCCACGAGATTCCCCTGAACCTGGTCCAGGAGAACCAGCAGAGCGAGGACCTGCCCTTCGGCTCCCGCGGCGGCGCCGCGGTGCGGCACCACTTCCCGGTCGACGGCGAGTACCTCATCAAGCTGCGCCTGCGCACCAACTACGTGGGCTACGTGCGCGGCATCGACCAGTCGCACGACGTCGAGATCCGCCTCGACGGCCGGCGCATCCGGAAGTTCACCTTCGGCGGCGACGCCCCCGGCATGCCCGCGCCCATGAGCTTCGCCGGCAACATCCGGGGCGACATCGAGTGGGAGTCGTACTCGCTGCACGCCGACGACGGCCTCGAGGTGCGCATCCGGGTCGACGCGGGGCCGCACGTCATCGGGGTGTCCTTCCCGCGCGAGACGTGGGAAGAGGAGGGCGTGCTGCAGCCGCGGCAGTCGGGCTTCGCCCTCGCCGTCAACGACATGCCCGACAGCAACCCGGCCCTCGACCACGTGCAGATCCACGGCCCGTTCACGGTCGACGGCCCCGGCGACACTCCGACGAGGCGCCGGCTGTTCACGTGCACACCGGCCAGCGAGGCCGACGAGCGGCCCTGCGCGGCCGAGATCCTGGGCACCCTCGCGCGCCGCGCGTACCGGCGCCCGGTGACGGACGACGACGTCGACACGCTGCTCGACTTCTTCGACATCGGCCGGCAGGGCGGCAGCTTCGACGCGGGCATCGGCCTCGCCCTCGAGCGGGTGCTCGCGGATCCGGAGTTCCTCTACCGCATCGAGCACGACCCCGTCGACAGCCCGCCCGACGCGATCTACGCCATTCCCGACCTCGACCTCGCCTCGCGGCTGTCGTTCTTCCTGTGGAGCAGCATTCCCGACGACGAGCTGCTGGCCGCGGCCGAGGACGGCTCGCTCGGCGACCCCGCGGTCCTCGAGCGGCAGGTGCGCCGCATGCTCGCCGACCCGCGGGCGGCGGCCCTCGTCGACAACTTCGCGGGGCAGTGGCTGCACTTCCGCAACCTCGAGGGCGTCTATCCCGACCCGCTCATCTTCCCCGAGTTCGACGACAACCTGCTCGAGGCCTTCGAGGCCGAGACGAGCCTGTTCATCGGCAGCCTGATCCGGGAGGACCGCAGCATGCTCGACCTGCTGCGGGCCGACTACACCTTCGTCAACGAGCGCCTCGCCGCCCACTACGGCATACCGAACGTCTACGGGAACCGCTTCCGCAAGGTGACCCTGCCGGAGGACGAGTGGGCCGGGCTGCTGAGCCACGGCAGCGTGATGACCGTCACGTCCTATCCCAACCGGACGTCGCCGGTGCTCCGCGGCAAGTGGGTGCTCGAGAACCTGCTCGGCGCCCCGCCCCCCGAGCCGCCGCCCGACGTGCCGACCCTGGAAGAGGAGAACGAGGAGGGTGAGCCGCTCACCATGCGTCAGTCGATGGTGCGGCACCGCGAGGACCCCGCGTGCTCGGTGTGCCACGCGCCGATGGACCCCATCGGGTTCTCGCTCGAGAACTTCGACGCCATCGGCCGGTGGCGCGCCACCACCGCGGGCGTGCCCGTCGACGCCTCGGGGGTCCTGCCCGACGGCGCCGCCTTCGAGGGCCCCACCGGCCTCCGCGATCTCCTGCTCGCGAGGCCCGGAGACTTCGTCGGCACCGTCACCGAAAAGCTGATGGGCTATGCGCTGGGGCGTGCGATCGAGTATCATGACGCTCCAATCGTCCGGAAGATCGTGCGTGAAGCGGCCGGCGACGACTACCGCTGGTCATCCATCGTCCTCGGAATCGTGAAGAGCACCGCGTTCAAGCTGCGGAGGTCCGACTCATGATCATCACCAGGAAAGCCATCCCGCGCCGCACCGTGCTGAAGGGCATCGGCGCCGGCTTGGCGCTGCCGTTGCTCGACGGCATGGTCCCCGCGTTCGCGGCCATCCGCAACAGCGCCGCCGCCCCCGTCCGCCGCTTCGGCGTCTTCTACGTGCCGAACGGGATGGCGATGAAGCACTGGACGCCCAATACCGACGGCCTGGGCTTCGAGTCGACCCGGCTGCTCAGCCACCTCGACGCGTATCGCGACCAGATGACGGTGCTGACGGGCCTGAACGGGGTGCCGAGCAACGCCGGCGTCCACGCCAGCGCCGCCACACGGTTCCTGACCGGCGTGACCCCGGCCCGCACCGAGTCGAACCTGCGCGCCGGCGTGTCAGTCGACCAGCTCATCGCGCGGGAGACGGCGAGGCACACCCAGCTCGGCTCGCTCGAGCTGGCCCTCGACAGCCGCGACGTGTCGGGCTCGTGCGACGTTGGCTTCAGTTGCACCTACACCAGCAACATCTCGTGGCGCAACGAGACCACGCCGCTCCTCGGCGAGAACAACCCGCGCGCGGTCTTCGAGCAGCTCTTCGGCGACAGCGGGTCGACCGACGCCGCGACCCGGCTCGACCGCATCCGCAAGGACCGGAGCATCCTCGACTCGGTGTCGGACAAGATCGGCGCCCTGCGACGCGGCCTCGGGCCCGCCGACCAGGTGCGGGTGAACGAGTACCTCGAGGCGGTGCGCGACGTCGAGCGCCGCATCCGGATGGCCGAGGCGCAGAGCGACCGCGAGCTGCCCGAGGTCGTCCAGCCCGCCGGCATCCCCGCGACCTACGGCGAGCATGCCAACCTGATGTCCGACCTGCTGCTGCTCGCGTACCAGACCGACCTGACGCGGGTCGGCACCTACATGATGGCGCGGGAGATCAGCGGCCGGACGTATCCCGAGATCGGAGTGCCCGACTCGCACCACCCGACCTCGCACCACCGCGACGACCCGACCCTCTACGAGAAGATCGCGAAGATCAACGAGTATCACCTGTCGCTGTTCGCGTACTTCCTCGAGAAGGCGCGGGCGACGCCCGACGGCGACGGCAGCCTGCTCGACAACATGATGGTGCTCTACGGCGCCGGCATGTCCGACAGCAACCGCCACGACAACAAGGGCCTGCCCCTCGTGCTCGTCGGCGGCGGCGGCGGGAAGCTGCACGCCGGCGGACACCTGCGCTACGAGGACACGTCCATCTCGAACCTGCACCTGACGGTTCTCGACAAGATGGGCGTGCGCGTCGACAAGATGAGCGACGCCACCGGCCGGCTCGAGCTGCTGCCGGTGGGCTAGGCAGTTCCTCGACGCGGAGGATCGGTAGAGGCAACACCCTGGGCCCGGCATTCGTGCCGGGCCCTTTCTTTTTCGGGACCGGCGGACGGCCCGCCCGCCGTTCCCGCCGCGTCGCAAACCTCTTGCCCCCGCGCTTGCGCATCGGGGAGCCTCGGGCCGGGTCCGGACCCGGTGGAGCCGCCGCCGGATGACGCCGGCCGTGGGACGCTGACAGGAAACGACAGTCGTCGCGTGTCGGACAGGCAAGGCCCCGGAAGGCGGAGTGGTGTCTGAGCTGGTCGACAACCTGTCACCGTCACTGTCCAGAGGGAGAGCGGAATGACCAGACTGCGAACGGGATTGTTGGCTGGTGGAGTGGCGACGTTGATCGCCGCGGTGTCCGGCCTGGCCGTGGAGGGACGACAGGGTGGCGTAGTGATCGACGCCGACGACATCGGGGGCGTCGTCACGAGCAGCGCCGGACCCGAGGCGGGCGTGTGGGTGGTGGCCGAGACCACCGATCTGCCCACCCGATTCATCCGTATCGTGGCCACCGACGACGAGGGCCGCTACGTGGTGCCCGACCTGCCCGACGCCACCTACGAGCTGTTCGTGCGCGGCTACGGCCTCGTCGACTCGCCGCGGGTCACCGCGACGCCGGGCCAGACCGTCGACCTCGAGGGGGTGGTGGCGCCCGACGCCCGCGCCGCCGCCGCCGTCTACCCCGCCGCGTGGTGGCTGTCGATGCTGGAGCTGCCCGAGGGCGAGCAGTCGCAGCAGGAGCTCGGCAGCCGGGTGACCGGGTGCATGAACTGCCACCAGGTCGGCAACCGGGCGACGCGCGAGATTCCCGGCGACATCCTCGACGCCGCCGACTCGCACCTCGCGGCGTGGGACCGCCGGGTCGCGATGGGGCCGATGGGCGCGAGCATGGCCGGCATGTGGGGCGGGCTCGGCGAGCAGCGCCGCATGTTCGCGGACTGGAGCGAGCGCATCGCCGCCGGCGAGGCGCCCACCCAGACCCCGCCCCGACCCGCCGGCATCGAGCGCAACGTCGTCGTCACCCTGTGGGACTGGGGCACCGCGACCGACGGCCGCACCGACAGCGCCGCCTCGGACGTGCGCGACGGCACCGTCAACGCCGACGGGCTCGTCTACGGCGTCGTGCAGCCGAGCGACATCCTCGCCGTCCTCGACCCCGTCGAGCACCGGGCCTTCAACATCGACATCCCGTCGGGCGGCCCCGTCATCCAGGAGCAGACCCCCGAGTCGCCGTACTGGGGCGACGACCCCGTGTGGGCCCGGCGGTCCGACCCCCGCAGCGTCGCCATGGACGGCGACGGGCGGGTGTGGCTGACCGGCCGCGTCCGCGCCCCCGGCGAGCAGCCCGAGTTCTGCACCGACCCCGCCAACGCCTTCGCCGCCCACTACCCGATCGCCCAGGCCACGCGGCAGGTGTTCATGTACGACCCCGAGACCGAGGCGTTCTCCGAGATCGACACCTGCTTCTCGGCCGACCACAACCAGATCGGCGAGGACGAGCGCATCTACTACGGGTTCCAGAACGGGCTCGGCTGGATCGACATGGAGATCTGGGACGAGACCGGCGACGCCGAGGCGGCCCAGGGCTGGTGCCCCGGCGTCGTCGACACCAACCAGGACGGCATCATCACCACCGGGTGGACCGGACCCGACGACCCCGTCGATCCCACCCGCGACCACGCCATCCGGTTCGGCTGCTACTCTCCGGCCGTCAACCCCGCCGACGGCAGCGTGTGGTGCTCGGGCAACGGCCGCAACCAGCGCCAGCTCGTGCGCCTCGAGATCGGCGACAACCCGCCCGAGTCGTGCACGGCCGAGCTCTACGAGCCGCCTCCGTCGGTCATGAACCCCGGCGCCTACGGCAGCGGCGGCCTGCACCTGACCACCGAGGGCGTGGCGTGGCAGGACTGGCGGGGCAGCGGCCACTTCGCGCGCTTCGACCGCAGCCGGTGCGAGGACATCTCGGGCCCGCAGGCCGACGGGCAGGGCTGCCCCGAAGGCTGGACGTTCTTCCGCATGGACAAGCCCGTCTACCAGAACGCCGAGGCGTTCCCCATCAACTCCGACGAGAGCTATCTCACCCAGGTCGACCACCACGACGTGCTCGGCCTGGGGCGCGACGTGCCCCTGTACGGCGTCGTCAACACCGACTCGCTCGAGGTCTTCAGGCCCGACACCGAGGAGTTCGTCACCCTGCGGGTGCCCTACCCCCTGGGCTTCTTCTCGCGGTCGTCGACCGGCCGCGTCGACGACCCCGAGGCGGGGTGGAAGGGCAAGGGGCTCTGGTCGAGCTACTCCAACTACGCGGCCTGGCACCTCGAGGGCGGCCCCGGCACGAACCAGAAGGTGATCAAGTTCCAGATCCGGCCCGACCCGCTGGCGCACTAGTGCAGTGCCACAGCCAAGAGTTCGGGTATGCGGTGCTGACAAGTCGTTGACGATGTGACCAATACGGCCAGGTCGTGCCCGAAGATTATGGCGTGACGCACCACTAGTTGCCGGCGACGGGGCGCACTCGGCCTGACGTAGCCGCTGGTCCGATCATGCGCCTGGCGTGGTGCCGGCAAGACGTGCCGCCGGCACCGCGGGCCATTCCGGGCTTGGCGGGCCAACCCAGGCATCGTGACGCCGGCGGCACCGAACGCGTGCCGCCGCTTCCTTCGTCCGGGTCACTTCCATGGTGACGAGACTGTATGTCGACAATTTCCGTTGCCTCAGCAATTTCGAGCTGCGGCTCGACGAGACGAACGTTCTGCTCGGACCCAACGGCAGCGGGAAGACGTCGGTCCTGGACGTCTGTGGCGGATTCAGGCCCTCGTCGCGCGGGGAGCCAGAATCGAGGAGGTGTTCCCGGCGAGAGACCGTTCGTTGACGCAGGTCGGCGGCGCCCAGCACGTCGAGCTGGATCTGCAGACAGACGGTGGCTCCTATCATTACCTCCTGCACATCCAGCACCATCGCGATCGTCGGCGAGTGCGCATCGGCCTCGAGATGCTCGAGCACGACGGCCACCGCATCTTCGAGTTCAACGGCGGCACCACCCAGCTGTACCACGATGACTATACGAAGGGGCCCGAGTACCCTTTCGAACTGGTCGCGCTCGGGTATCGGGGCCCTCAACGAGAGGGAAGACAACCGAAAGCTGACACGATTCCGGCAGGCGATCGCAGACTTCGTCGTCGCGAGCCCCTGTCCTCCACTCTTCGAGCCGGAGACCAGGAGCGAGGACGAGTTTCTCGAACCGCTCATGCAGAACTTCGTCGGCTGGTACCGCCACACCACGCAGGAGAACATGGGCGCGATCGCCGGGCTGTTCGAGGCCCTCGGCGAGGCACTCCCGGATTCGACTCCATCAGCTTGACGGAGTCGGGTGAGAACACGCGCGCGCCTTGAAGGTGGCGTTTCGCGGGGCGACGGACGACAGCCGGCTGGAGCGCTACGGATTCGACCAGCTCTCGGACGGGCAACGGGCGTTGCTGGTCCTGTACTGTCTGGTCTTCCTGTCTTCCAACCAGCGCGCGTCCCTGTTTCTCGACGACCCGGACAACTGCCTTGCGCTGCGCGAGATCCAGCCCTGGCTCGCGGCGGTCGGCGAGCATTGCGGTGAGACGCTGGAGCAGGTCGTCGTCGTCTCCCATCATCCCGTGACCATCGACTACATGGCCGGCGCGAAGGGCCGCTGGTTCTACCGCGACGGCAACGGGCCGGTGCGGGTCAGCGACCAGCCCGACCGCACCGTCGACGGCGTCTCACTCTCGGACGCAATCGTGCGAGGCCGGGACAGAGAGTGAGTCGAGTCCACATCACAGCACCGGGCCTTGAACATCGACATCCCGTCGGGCGGCCCCGTCATCCAGGGGTAGACCCCAGGGCAGACCCCCGAGTCGCCGTACCGGGGCGACGACCCCGTGTGGGCCCGCCAGTCCGACCCCCGCAGCGTCGCCATGGACGGCGACGGGCGGGTGTGGCTGACCGCCGCATCCGCGCCCCCGGCGAGTAGCCCGAGTTCTGCACCGACCCCGCCAACCCCTTCATGTACGACCCCGAGACCGAGCAGTTCTCTGAGACCCGCCACCTGCTTCTCGGTCGACCACAACCAGATCGGCGAGGACGAGCGCATCTACTACGGCTTCGCCAACGGCCTCGGCTGGATCGCCATGGAGATCTGGGGGAGACCGGCGACGGCGAGGCGGCCCAGGGCTGGTCGGCCCGGCCGCGTCGGACCTCGATTTCAAGAAAGCGCGCGCATCCTGCGGGGCGTCGCGCGCAGTTTCTGCAACGTCCTCCGGGGTACCCCTCGCGATACCGCCCCGGCAGACTGGGTTCCGCCGCCGGGCTCTTCCGGCCGGCATCCTGCATTCCTCGCGATGCTCATCAGATCCCGGTGCGTGCGTTCCTGTGGACGTACGTGGCCGTCGGTCCCGGTCGCGCTATCGGGCCGACACCGGGACGACCGTCGTTGGAGCGTCCGTCTCGACGGGCGGAACCCGCGTCCGGGAGCTCGACGCCACCGCGCCGGGTCCAGCGCCCCTCGAGCTTGACGATTCGCCGGTTGTGGCGCTAACAATGCAGTGATGGACGCCCAGGAACCGCTGAAGGCATGCCTCGCCCCCATCGGGCGCCAGGGGGACTCGAGAAGCCAGGGCACTCCGCCGCCCGCGGAGGCTCGGGACAGGGTGCGCATGGCGCGGCGGATATTTCGTGACTACCACGCGCAGTGCTTCTGGTACCTGCGCCCCGACATGCAGGTCACCCTCGGCGACGTTCCGGAGATCGTCCGCGGGCTGCGCCGGAACGGTGGGCGGAAGGGGTTCCTCCTCGCGGCCCGGCTATGCCGTTGAGCACCGTCCAGGCGAACGTCCTCCGGTGCATCGCCGCGAACCGCAGTCCCGACAGCTACGTCGCGGGGGCTACCGTCCTGCACCGGGCGGAGGACACCCCCCGTTACTCGGCCGATCTCGACCTGTTCCACGATCTGGAGGACAGTGTCGCCCGGAGTGCGGAAATCGATGCGGCCACGCTCCAGACCGCGGGCTACGAGCTGTCATGGCTGCTGCGCGCGCCCACCTTCCACCGCGCCGTGGTCAGCGCGGACCGACAAGCGCTGAAGATCGAGTGGGCCCAAGACAGCGCCTTCCGCTTCTACCCCGTGCAGGCGGACGAGCACCTCGGCTATCGCCTGCACGATGCCGACGCCGCCGTCAACAAGGTGCTGGCCCTGGCGGGGCGGAGCGAAGTCCGCGACTTCGTCGACGTCGTCCATCTCGACGACAACCATCTTCCGCTCGGCGCCCTGGCCTGGGCGGCGTGCGGGAAGGACCCCGGCTTCACGCCGGAGTTCCTGCTGGAGCGCGCGGCGCGGCACGTCGCCTACACGCAGGAAGATCTGGATCGGCTCGCCCTCCGGGAACCTCTCGACCTCCGCCACTTGAAGCGGCGATGGCTCGCCGCGCTGGAACGTGCCCGAGCGCTGGTGGCCGCACTCCCTCCCGACGAGGTCGGCTGCCTGTACGTGGGCCCCGACCACCGTCCGGTCGCACCGAATCCCGCGTCCGACGGATTCCACGCGCTGGTCCGCCACCAGGGACGCGTCCGCGGCGCCTGGCCTTCCATCTCGCCCTATCGTGACGGGTAAGGCCGTCGGTCGATTCGCGCAGGCGACCGTGGCGTGTTGGCGTGCAGCTCGGGGAACTCGGCGGGCCGGCCGCCCGGGAACATGGGCAGGACCGGCAGCTCGAGGGGCCGCAGCGTCGGCTGCGGGTGCCCGTAGCCGGTGAGGTGGCCGAGGCGGGCGGTGATGGTCAGCAGCAGGTCGTCCGCCGCCGCGAGGTTGAACAGCCCCCGGCGCGAGTGGAAGCGGCCGTTCGCCTCGCGGTAGGCGCCGCCGCGGTAGAACAGCGAGAGCGGCCGGGGGTCGGTCCGGAACGGGTAGGGGAGGTCGCCGCCGAGCAGAATGCCGGTCGCGTGGAGGACGACCCCGCCCTCCGACGCGGACTGCTCCAGGGCGGAGCGGCCGGAATGGTCGGTGAACCGCCGCGGACCGAGCCGCGCGGCGGGCCCGAAGTCGGTGGCGTCCGGGTCGGGGGCGTCATCGGCCTCCGCGAACATTGACGGGGCGACGACGTCGCCCGTCGCGACGAGACCGCCCCGCACGGCGAGCACGCGGGGCTGCGCCGATCTCGCGCAGCGCGAGCGGGTGCGTGCCGTGACTCCGGACTGCTTCATCGACCCGGCCCGTTCGCGCTACAGTAGAGGCACGTCCTCCGCGGATGGCCGGAAGAGGCCCACATGCGCCGAATGCTGCTCGTCGCCGTCGCCGCGGCCATCGCCTGGATGCCAGGGGGTGCAGCGGCCCAGGAGCTGGAGCACGTGTTCGTCGAGGTGCTGGACCGGGCGGGGCGGCCCGTCCCCGGTCTGACCCCGGCCGACTTCGCGCTCCAGGAGAACAACGTCGATCTCGACGTCGTGTCGGTGCGTCGCGGCACGCCGCGCCCGATGAGCATCGCCCTGCTCGTCGACAACGGCGGCCGCGTTGCCGCGCCGGCGGAGCGGGACGCGCTGCGGGAGGGCCTGGCCGCGTTTCTGCGCACGCTGCCGCTACGGCACGAGGTCTCCATCCACACCATCCGAGGCCGGGTTCGCCGCGTGGTCGGCCCGACCACGGACCGCGGCGACCTCGACGACGCGATTGGCCGCGTACGCGTCGGAGCGCGCGCCCGGGTCGGGCTGCTCGACAGCGTGCGGGAGGCATCGGAGCGCGGCTACGGCGACGACGAGCCGTTTCCGGTGGTCGTGCTGGTGCTGCCGAACGGGGACGAGGACCGCGGCGCCGCCGGGGGAGACGTCGACCTGCAGATGGCCCGGTTCGCCGCCGCCGGCATCATGGCGCACGCGGTGGTTCTCGAGCCGCGGAGCGCGCGGGGCCGCGCCGGCGGGGAGGAGCCGCCCCTACCCGGCGTCGCCCGAGACCTGACGCGGCTGCTCCGCGGGGTGTACATGACGCTGACGTCACGTACCCAACTGTCGCTGGGGCTGTCCCGGCTCGCGGGCCGGTTGGCGGCCGGCTACGAGCGGATGTCGATGCAGTACCGGGTGAGCTACGTGCCGTCGGGCGCCGAGGACACGGAGATCATGGTCGGGGTGAGGCGGCGAGACGTCGACGTTCGACCGTTGCCTCAGCTCCAGTTGTATTGAGGATCGCGGCCCGGCCATGCCGTCGGGCACCGTCCGGACGAACGTCCTCCGGCGAGTCCCGACCCGGGCAGGACGTGCCTTCCTGGGTTTCTCCACGCTCAGTGGTTCGGGTCGACGATGAACACCTCGACCCCGCTCGCGTCCGCGAGCTCCCGGTGCGGGCTGGGGAGCACATGTCCCATGACGGCGGCCGTCGCCGGTTCCGCGAAGATCGCGTGAAGCACGTCCGCGGACTCGCGCGCCAGTTCGACGTCGCGCCGGTCGAGGGTGTTGGACGCCTCGACGGCGACCCACACGGTTGCGCGGTCGTGCCGACGCTGCGCCCGCAGGATGAGGTCGGTCGCGAAGACGCGCACTTCCTGCCCGACCGTGATGCGGTCCGCGTCGACGGCCTCGTACACCGCATCCTGCAGATCGCGGTCCGTGTGAGTCACGGCGCCGTGGACGATGTCCGGCCGGCGCAGGCCGAGCTTCCGGCTGAGGAAGGGGCGGATCCACTTGTGCATCCTGACTTCGAGGCTGTCTCCCTTGAGGGCCGCCACGTCGATCTTGACGGCTTTCATGTCGAGCTTGAGCTCGGCGACGTCCTGCTCCAGGGTGGTGACCCGGCGCTTGATCTCGGCGACGTCGCGCTCGATGGCGTTCAGTCGGACCGGCATCCCCAGGAACTCGCCGGTCAGCATGGCGCGCAGGAGCATCTGCTGCGCGGCCGGGTTCGCCTCTAGCTCGGCGATGATCCGTGCCACCAGCGATTCCGGATCGAGCTGCTCGGCCGCCTGTGGAGGCATCGTTTCAGTATAGCCGGCCGCGTGCGCCGCCCGATGACCGCTTCGGCCTGCCCGGTGCACGACAGGGAATCGAGACGCCGCCGAGAACGACACCGGACCGGTCAGCCTGGGCCGTCGACCCGAACCGGGTCGGTGGTGGGTTCCAAGAAATGCGTTCATCTTCGGACGCGTCGCTCTCAGTTTCTGCAACCTCCTCCCATCCGCCATCTCGATATCGCCGCGGCAGACTGGATTCCGAGGCCCGGCTCTCTTGGCCGGAATCTTGCATTGTAGGCGTTGCTCATCAGGTCCCGGTGGGTGCGTTCATGCGGGCGCATGTCGCGGCCGGTGCGGTCTCGACGCCGTGCGCTCACCGGGGCGGTTCTCGCTGGCGCGTTTCGCCTCGGCGGCGGCAATCCGCGTACCGACCGGAACGCGGTCGTGGCCGAGGGCCGGACGGACGCGGCCGAAACTAGATGTCGGAGGGACAACAGTGCGACGTGACAACCGTTCGGACGATCTGGGACTCCTGGGCCGGAGCGACGTCATGGCCCGCCTGCGCGGCAGCCTGCGACGGGTCGCCGAGTCGCCGTTCCCGGTCCTCGTGACGGGCGAGAGCGGCTCCGGCAAGGAGCTGGTGGCCCGTGGCGTTCACCGGCTGAGCGGCCGGCCCGAGCGCCGGTTCGGGGCCGTCAACTGCGCCGCCCTCACGGACGACCTCGTCGAGGCCGAGCTCTTCGGCTATGTCCGGGGAGCGTTCACGGGCGCCGTGACCGACCGCGCGGGACTCTTCGAGGCGTGCGATCGGGGAACGCTGTTTCTCGACGAAGCCGGAGAGCTGTCGCCACGCGCGCAGGCCAAGCTGCTGCGGGCGTTGCAGGACGGCGAGATCCGCCGCGTGGGAGACACACGTCGAGCCGGTACAGCAGGTCCTCGCGGAACTGGCCGGTCCTGACGTCGCTCTCGATGGGGCGGTTCGTGGCCGCGACGACGCGGACGTCGACCGCGCGCGGAACCGTGCTTCGCATCGAGGTGCCGCCGCTCAGGGACCGCGGCGACGACATCGTGCTCCTCGTCGACCACTTCTGGCAGCGGGCGCAGTCGCTCACGGGGAGCCGGGCCGCGCCCGCCCGATCGACCCTGGAGGCGCTGGCCCGGTACCACTGGCCCGGCAACGTGCGGCAGCTCGAGAACACCGTGGCGGCGCTGGTCGTTCGCGGTCCCCGGAGCGGGGTGGTGGGACCGGCCCTGCTGCCGGCCGCGATCACCGGCGGGGCGAGCGGGCCGGACGGCGCGCCGACCTTGCACGAGGCTCGGCAGGTGTTCGAGCGGCGCTTCGTCAGCGGCGCCCTCGCTCAGGCCGGCGGCCACCGGACCAAGGCGGCGTCGGCGCTCGGCGTGACGCGGCAAGGACTCGCCAAGCTGCTGAAGCGGCTCGATCTCGACGATCCGTCCCGCGCCGTCGTGCGCTGCAGCGACGACAAGCGCTACGGCGAGCCGCCGGAGGCGTGAAGGGGTGGGAGGCAGCCGACAGCGGTGCGCCGTTCCATGGACACGAACGGCGGAGACGGAAGCGAGGAGCCCGGTTCCCCTATGGTAGTCTGGGTGAGTTCCGAGGTTCAGGCGGAGCAATCGCCGCTGCCGTGGTGCTGATGACGTGGAGCCGTGCGTCGATGACGTGGGGCTGCGCGTCGGCGGTGAATGGGCCGGCGGCGTCGACGGTGGCGCCGCCACCCACCGGGCGTCCTCCAGTGTCCAGTGGGTCCTTCCCAGTCTGCCGGGGTCGGGCCGCGCCGGGGGAGGTGATGGATGATCGAGCGGGGTTGGAGCGCTAGCGTTGTCGTGTGCGCGATGCTGTGCATGACCGTTCCGGCCGGCGGGCAGGACCGTGGCAGGGTGTTCCGGGACTGCGATGTCTGCCCGCAGATGGTGCCGCTGCCCGGGGGCGACGTGGCGCTCGGTCGGTACGAGGTGACCCTGGAGGAGTACCGGGCCTTCGCCCAGGCGTCGACCGAGGTCGCATCGGAGAACAACTGCTTCGGCCACGGCTCCGGGCGGCGCGAAAGCTGGCGGGATCCGGGGTACGTGCAGACGGAGCGACATCCGGTGGCGTGCGTGAGCTGGAACGAAGCGGAGGCGTATGCGGAATGGCTGTCGCGGCGGACGGGCCGCCGGTATCGCCTGCCGACCGAGGCGGAGTGGGACCGGGGCGCGGCGGGCAGCCGCCGGGGGTGCTACATGCGGCTCCCCGGCGATGGCGGAACCTGCGCGGTGGGCTCTTTCGAGCCGAGCGATGCCGGCCTCTTCGACATGGTGGGCAATCTCTGGGAGTGGACCAACGGTTGCTGGGACGAGAGCTGCGTTCGAAAGGTGACGCGCGGCGCCGACTGGATGAGCCTGGAGTGGCAGCAGCGCGCCGGTGCGCGAGGGTGGGCCGGCCCCGGCCGCCGGGACTTCCGGATCGGCTTCCGGGTCGCCACGGCTCTTCCGTGACCCGAACCGCCTCGTCGACCCGGCCCGCGCGCGCACGGCAGAGGCAGTTTCTCTGCAAGAAGAGTCCACATGCCCCGAGTACCGTTCGGCACCGTCGCCGTTGAGCACCGTCCAGGGCCAGGTGCCCGGTCGCCTGGGTCGCCTAGGTAGCCCGGGCCTGCCAGCGGCCGTGGCGTCGGTCGACCTCGAGGGCGAGCCCGAAGCACGCCGACAACGCCGGCGGGGTCAACACGTCCTCGATGGGGCCGGCGGCGGCGAGGCGGCCCGACGCGAGCAGCAGGGCGTGGGTGAACCCGGGGGGAATCTCGTCCAGGTGGTGGGTGACGAGGACGATGGGCAGGTCGGGATCGGTCCTGGCGAGGTTGGCCAGGGTCTGCACGAGCTGCTCGCGGCCCGGGAGATCGAGGCCGGCGTTGGGCTCGTCGAGCACCAGGAGCCCCGGCGTGCACATGAGGGCGCGGGCGAGCAGCACGCGCTGGCGCTCGCCCGACGACAGCGTCGTGAAGCGCTGTCCGGCGTGGCCGAGGCAGTCGACGCGCTCCAGGCAGCGGCGCGCGTGGTCCCGGTCGGCCTCGTCGTAGCGGTGCCACCAGGGGGCCAGCGCCGCCTCCTTGCCGGCGAGCACGATCTGCTCGGCGGTCAGGGCCGGCGGGATCATGGCGGCGAGGGCGGCGCTCGTCACCCCGATGCGCAGGCGCAGGGCCCGCACGTCGACCCGGCCCAGCTCGCCCCCGAGCACGGTGACCGAGCCCGAGGACGGGTGCTGGTAGAGGGTGAGAATCTGGCACAGGGTGGTCTTGCCGCTGCCGTTGGGGCCGAGCACCACCCAGCGCTCGCCGGCGCGCACCCGCCAGTCGATGCCCTCGAGGATGGTCGAGCGGTCCCGGACGAGCCGAACGCCGGAGAGCTTCACCGCCTCGGGCGGAACCGTCGATGGCATCGTCTCTTCACGTGTCTCGCGAGCGGGGCCTCGATCCGATGTCGGCGGACCACCCGTGGCCTGCGTCACGTCGTCTTCGCCGGCCGCGGCTGCGATGGGGCGTCGATCCGACGTCGGCCCTTCGCTTTCACCCGCGGGCCGCGTCATCGCGTGCGAGCCCGCCGGCGGCTGCGATGTGAGTGTCCCGGTCGGGAGTGGTACGGCCTCGCGTGCGCACGTCGTTCGCTGTCACGACTCCTTGACGGCGGCGATCAGGTCGAGCACCGCCTGCTTGCCGTCGCCGAAGAACATCAGCGTGTTGTCGGCGGAGAAGAGCGGGTTCGGGATGCCCGCGAAGCCGGGGGAGAGGCTGCGCTTGATGACGACGACGGTGCGGGACTGGTCGACGTCGAGGATCGGCATGCCCGCGATCGGACTCTGTGGGTCGGTGCGGGCGTCGGGGTTGACGATGTCGTTGGCGCCGATGACGAGGCTGACGTCGGTCTGCTCGAACGACGGGTTCACCGCGTCCATCTCCTTCAGCTTGTCGTAGTCGACGTCGGCCTCGGCGAGGAGGACGTTCATGTGCCCGGACATGCGGCCGGCGACGGGGTGGATGGCGTACTCCACCTCGACCCCCCGTGACTCGAGCAGGTTCGCGAGGTCGCGCACCTGGTGCTGCGCCTGCGAGACGGCGAGGCCGTAGCCGGGGACGATGACGGTGCGGCGGGCGCCGTCGAAGAGCATCGCCACCTCCTCGGCCGACGTGCTCTTGACGCGTCCCGCGTAGACCGCGTCCGCGTCCGACTTCGAGCCGCCGCCCTCGGCGATCGCCCCCACCAGCACGTTGACGAGCGATCGGTTCATCGCCTTGCACATGATGCGGGTCAGGATGATGCCGGAGGCGCCGACGAGCGAGCCGGTGATGATGAGGATGTCGTTGCTCAGGACGAAGCCGGTCGAGGCGGCGGCGAGGCCCGAGTAGGAGTTGAGGAGCGCGATGGCGACCGGCATGTCGGCCCCGCCGATGGAGATCGTCAGCAGGACGCCGAGCAGCGACCCGACGGCCACGAGGCCCGCGTAGAAGGCGACGGTGCCGGGCTCGGCGACGACCATCGCGCCCAGGCCGAGCGCCACGAGCGCGATGACGCCGTTGAGGACCTGCTGCCCCGGGAAGACCACCGGCGCGTCGGGCAGCAGCAGCCCGCGCAGCTTGTCGAACGCGACGAGGCTGCCCCAGAACGTGACCGAGCCGATGAGGCCGGAGGCGACGGTGGCCACCGTGGTCTGCGCCGACGGCTCGACCGCGCTCACCAGCACCGCGCCCGCCACCAGGGCCGAGGCGCCGCCCCCGAACGCGTTCAGCAGCGCGACCATCTCGGGCATCGCGGTCATCGCGATGCGCAGGGCCAGGGTGGCGCCGACGGCCCCGCCGAGGGCCACGCCGGCGAGGATCACGGCCAGGCCCTGGGGGCCGGCGCCGAAGACCTGCCGGTCGAGCAGCGTCGCCGCCACCGCCAGCAGCATCCCCGTCGCGCCCATCAGGTTGCCGCGCACCGCCGTGCGCGGATGCGTCAGGCCGCGGATGCCGAGGATGAAGAGGGCCGAGGCGGCCAGGTAGACGAGGTTGATCGCGGTGTCCACGGTCGGCCTCAGTCCTTCTTCCGGAACATGTCGAGCATGCGGTGCGTCACCAGGAAGCCGCCCACGACGTTGATGGTCGCGATGACCAGGGCGAGGAACCCGAGGACCATCGTCGCGCGGTTCGGCGAGGCGACCGACAGGAGCGCCCCGATGATGGTGATGCCGGAGATGGCGTTGCTGCCCGACATCAGCGGCGTGTGCAGCAGCGGCGGCACCTTGGTGATGATCTCGAAGCCGACGAAGACCGCGAGCATGAAGATCGTCAGCAGGGGCAGGAACGCATCCATGGGGACCTCGGCGCGATGTCAGGCCGTCTCGAGGAGCTCGCGGACCCGCGGGTGGACGACCTCGCCGTCGCGCGACACCAGGGTGCCCGCCGTGATCTCGTCGTCGGGGTCGAGGGCGACGGCGCCGTCCCGGACGAGGTGCAGCAGCAGGGCCGAGACGTTCCGGGCGTACATCTGGCTGGCGTGGTACGGCACGGTGGACGGCAGGTTGGTCGGCCCGAGCACGGTGACGCCGTGGGCGGTCACCACCTCGTCGGGCCGCGACGGCTCGACGTTGCCGCCCCGCTCGGCCGCGAGGTCGACGACCACCGAGCCGGGGGTCATGCCCGCCACCATCCCGTCGGTCACGAGCACCGGGGCCGCCCGCCCGGGGATGAGGGCGGTGGTGATGACGACGTCGCTCCCCGCCACGACGCGGCCCATCATCTCGCGCTGTCGCGCGTAGAACGCCTCGTCCTGGGCCTTGGCGTAGCCGCCCGCGTCCTCCGACCCGGCGGTGTCGAGGGGCAGGTCCACGAACGAGGCGCCCAGGCTCTCCACCTGCTCCTTCACGGCCGGCCTCACGTCGTAGGCCTCGACCTTGGCCCCCAGGCGGCGCGCGCTCGCGATGGCCTGCAGCCCCGCCACCCCCGCCCCGACCACGAAGACGCGGGCCGGGGTGACGGTGCCCGCGGCCGTCATCATCATCGGGAACATGCGGGGCAGGGCCTCGGCCGCCACCAGCACCGCCTTGTAGCCGGCGACGGTGGCCATCGACGAGAGGGCGTCCATGCTCTGGGCGCGGGTGATGCGCGGGATGAGCTCCATCGAGAACGCGGTGACGCCGCGCGCCGCGAGCTCGCGGGCCGCCGCCGGCGCGCCGAGCGGCTCGGACAGCCCGATGACCATCTGTCCGGGCCGCATCAGCTCCAGATCGGCGCGCCCCGCGTCGGGGTTGGCGCCGAGGGCGCGGACCTGGAGGACGACGTCGGCGGCGGCGAAGAGGCGGGCCCGATCGGTCGCGACGGCCGCGCCCTTCTCGACGTAGCCCGCGTCCGGGAAGCCCGCCGATGCGCCTGCGCCGGGCTCCACGAGCACGTCGAGCCCGGCCCCGGTCAGGGCCTGAATCACGGACGGGACGGTGGCGACGCGCCGTTCGCCGGGGAAGGTCTCTGCTGGGATGCCGACGACCATGCGGTGCGACTCGTCTCGAGCTCGGGCCCGTCGTGAAGGCCCCGCTTCATTCGACCGGCGATGGCGCGCCGCGCGGCGGCGTCGCTCGCCGGCTAGAGATGCCCCCGCACGCGCCCTCGTCGCGCCTTGCCACGCGGGCGACCGGCTGGTGTCTTGCGGACGCGGTGCGACGCGCGGCATCACCGCCGGGTACGGAGATCCGTTCCGCCGTCGGCGGCGCAGCGCGCCGGCCGGGACGGGAAATCGTACCACAACCGGCGCCAACGCGCTCGCCGGCGCAAGTCTCCGGCCCCGTCAGGCCGCGCTCGCTGGCGCTCGCGGCGCCGACGTTGGCCGTCCGGTATGATAGCCGGCCGGGGGCGCCCGGTGCTTCGGTCGGCCGCAAGGGTCGCCGCGAGCGCCCGGATTCCGGGGATTCCGCGGGGCGCGGTGTCGAGGGCCGCGCGGAGCGTGTACACTCGGTCGGGAAGGGACGAGCCGGCCCCGCAAGCGAGCGGGGGCCGGTGGACCACAGGCGGATAACGGCAAATGAAGCTGATCAAAGCCATCGTGCGGCCCAGCAAGGTCGACGTCATCAAGGACGAGCTCGCCAAGCGCGGCATTCCCGGCATCACCGTCACCGAGGTGCGGGGCCACGGCCGCCAGCACGGCCACACCACCATCTTCCGCGGGCGCGAGTACGACATCAGCCTGCTGCCGAAGACCAAGATCGAGATCGTCGTGACCGACGACGCCGTCGACGACGCCGTCGAGAGCATCATGGACGCCGCTCGCACGGGGGAGATCGGCGACGGCCGGGTGTTCGTGCTGCCGGTGGAGCAGAGCTGGGTGATCCGGACCGGGGAGACGGACGTCGTCTAGAAGCCCGCTTCGCAGAGCCGCGCGGACTTCGGAAGGTCGGTCGGGCGCCAGGCCGAGCCGTGCGCGACGATTGGGGGGGCTGGGAGTCTGCGCCCTGGAACGGCACGGACTCCTGAAGGATCGGTTGGGCGCCAAGCGGAGCCGCAGGCGACGATTGACGGGCCGGCAGGGTCGGCCGGGCGGGTCGCGCGGTCACACGGGACGCGCGGTC
>JAJEEA010000167.1 GCA_022821235.1 Vicinamibacteria bacterium | reverse complement strand
GGGCGACGGAGGCGATGCGCCAGATTGACCTTCAGGAGTACGCTACGAGTGGTCCTCTCGCCCTCTCCGTGGAAGAACGGGACGCGCTGTTGGCCCGCAAGGACCTGGGCCTTGCCATGGCGCCGGTGGAACGCACAGCCGGCGAGTACATGCTGACCGCCGGCAGCATCGTCGGTGCAGTGGAGATCGGCGGGCTGTCGGTGCGCATCGCGCCCAAGATCGGCATCGGCCAGCTTCTGTCGCTGGCGTGCCACGCGATAGGGAGAGTCAGGTTCCAGGCGCGCGAGTTCGACTTCCCCGAACACACGGCGCTGCCTGACGCGCTGGCGCTCGCGTTCGGCGCCGCCGCCCGGAGGGCGTTCTCGCGCGGGTTGCTTCACGGCTACCGCACCGAAGAGGACGCTCTCTCCGCCGTCCGGGGGCGCATCCGGTTCGACGACCAGATCCGCCGCAAGTTCGGCATCCTACTGCCGGTGGAGGTGCGCTACGACGAGTTCACGATCGACATCCTCCTCAATCGCTTGGTGAAGGCGGCCGCTCACCGTCTCGGCAGGCTGGGGCTGCGTTCGCGGGAGGCGCGCCGGGCGGTCGCGTGGGTTGCGGCGTCGCTGGGCGACGTAGCGCTCACGATGTTTCCGCCTCACGCCGTGCCGGAGGTTGAGTTCGATCGCCTCAACGAACATTACCGTGGCGTCGTGACGCTCGCGCGGCTCGTCCTGAGGCATGGGGCATTCGAGGCCGGTCGTGGCAAAGTGCGCGCATCAGGTTTCCTCATGGACGTGAGCCAAGTCTTCCAGGAGTTCGTGACAGTTGCGCTGCGCGAGTGCCTCGAGCTTTCCGAGCACTGCTTCCGCGCCGACGACCGTCTTGTCGGCGAGTACCGGGTCCACTTGGACGAGGCGGGCCGCGTCGGTCTCAGGCCGGACTTCTCGTGGTGGGACGGCCGGATCTGCACCTTCGTGGGTGATGCGAAGTACAAGCGGGCGACGGACGAGCGGACGCCGAACGCGGACCTGTACCAGATGCTTGCCTATGCCACGGCCCTGGACCTGCCCGGCGGGCTTCTGGTCTACGCCGAGGGGGACGCCAACAGCGGACCCTCCGAGTCCGACCATCGGATTCGTCATGCCGGGAAGCACTTCCACGTCGTCACGCTCGATCTCGCAGGGCCGATTGCCCGTCTGGAGGGCGAGATCCGCGTCCTGGCTGCGAGGGTGCGGGGCCTTCGCCAAGAGACGTTCGCTCATCGGCGCAGGACGTAGCACCACTTCGGCCGGCGACTGCCGGCCAGCACCCTTGCGCGGAGGAAGCCGCTAGGTCCGGATGCCGCTCCGGTGGCTCACCTGGTTGACCCGGTGTTCGAAATAGCGGCGGAACACCTCGTTCTCGGGATAGGCCGTCGGATCGGCCCAGACCGCGCCGAGCCTTCCCACAAGCCCGGCAATCCAGTCGGCCGCCTGAAGTGTCTGATAGCGGTGGCTCTCGACGTGGAACGGCGGCTCAATGAGATGCCGACGCGGCTCGTTTGTCCCGTACATGCTTCGCCCGGCGGCGGTGATCAGTGCCGAGCGTTGGTCATGCTCGTCGAGAATCACGATGAAGTCGTCTCGCGGATCGCGAGCCTCTTCACAGAACTCGTCGATCCGCTTGATCGCCTCGAGAAGCACTCGCGCATAGAGTCGGTTCGGACGGTGTGCGGCCGGCGCCGCGGTCTTCCTGAGCCCGACGTAGAAGACGAAGCCACCGAGTCTCTCGATCCTGTTGAGCAGTCGATTCGTGAATCCTCGAAGCTCACGATAGCGAGTCACATTCGTGACGGTGAAGAGGCTGGCTCCCTTCTTCTCCCACGCGGCGGGGTGTTCGCCCGACCGCTTGATCTCGAAATCGAGCATCTGGCACTTGCGCTGGAAGAACCATGTCCCGAACCCGCGCACTTCGGCAGCCGGCAGCACGAATCCGGCGAGGCCGAACACCGGACTGTCCTTGTATCTTGGGTCTGTGCGGCTGACGTAGGGACCGATATGTCCGAATTCGTCAAGGTAGGCGAAGTACGTCACCCACGGGCCTCCGGAAACACGAAAGCCCGCGCCGGAGCGCGGGCCTCGGAAAGAGGGCAATGCGTGCCTGCGCCTCAGCCTGTACGGTACCTCAGGGCGCCGGCGGCGTCAAGATGCGCGGGGAGCGAGGCGCCGCGCCGTGAACGAGATCGATGCGGCTCATGAGCCTGACGGCGTCTATAGAGCTGAGGACCTGGTGCCCGGCGGGGCGGTGGCGAGGCCCCCCGCCCCGTAGCCGCCGACGCTCCGGAGCTACAGCGGCGTCGAGCACAACACCAACCTCACGAGCACGATCACCGAGCCGTAGGCCAGGAAGACGAGGTCGCCGAGCTCGACGCTGAACAAGATCAGGGAGCCGGCTTCAGCCGGAAGCAGCAGTCTGAGCAACCAGGAGACATATCCCTACGGAGGCCGAAGAGGCGCGTCAAGCCGACACGCGTGCGCCGGAAGAAGAATGCAGCGAGACCCGCGAGCTTCGGCAGTCGGTGGAACGAGTCCGGCGAGGGGTGCGTCTCAGGTAGTATCGATTGGTCCCCGCGGGCCGGCCCTGGCGATGGTCGCTGCGCCGCCCGCGCCCCTGCTGTTCCCGCGAGACCCATGATGCGAACCGCGCCGAGACTCGTCCGCATCCTCGGCTGGCTGTTCGCGGCGCTTGCCCCGCCGGCGGCGGACGCGCAGCCGGCCGTGACGGTGACCGGCGTCGTCCTCGACGGCGTGACCGATGCCCCGATCGCGGGGGCGCGGGTGGCCGGCGGCGGACGCGCGGTCCCGACCGGTCTGGACGGGCGGTTTGAAGTCGTGCTCGACGGCGGGGCGGCGAGCCTGCGGTTCGAGGCCGACGGTTATCTCGAGACGTCGGTGGAGGTCGACCGGTCGGCGGAGCAGGCCGCCCTCGAGGTGCGGCTGTTTCCGGAGGCGTTCGCCGAGACGGTGGAGGTCGTGTCGGAGATGGCGGTGCAGGAACGGCCGTCGGCCACCCCCGTCACCCCCGAGGCGGTGTTCCGGGCCCCCGGCAGCATCGACAACGTCTTCCGCACCCTCGACACCCTGGCGGGAGTGGCGTCGACCGACGACTTCGGCAGCCGGCTCGCGGTGCGCGGCGGCACGCCCGACCAGAACCTGACGGTGATGGACGGCATCGAGGTGCACAACCCCTACCGGCTGTTCGGCATCGCCAGCGCCTTCAACCCCGAGACGGTCGAGGGCTTCGAGCTCACCGCGGGCGGGTTCGGGGCCCCGTACGGCGACCGGCTCTCGTCGCTGCTCGTGGTCGACAACCGGGCCGGCCGGCCCGGGTTCGAGGCCTCGACCGCGGCCAGCATCACCGACGCCAACGTCGTCCTCGAGGGGACCACGCCGATCGGGTCGGACGGCACCTGGCTGCTCAGCGCCCGCCGCACCTACTACGACCTCGTGGCGGGCCGCGTCGCCGACCAGAACTTCCCGTCGTTCGCCGACCTGCAGTTGCAGGCCGGCTGGGAGCTGGGGCCCGGCCACCGGCTCACCCTGACCGGGCTCCGCAGCGTGGAAGACGCGGACCTCTCGTTCGATGCCGACGATTCCGACGACCGCGTCGCGCTCGGCTCGGACATCACCAACGGGCTGGCGTCGGCCCGGTTCGACGCGGTGCTGGGCCCGCGGGCGACGGCGACGACCACCGTGTCGTGGTACCGCAACCGCGAGTCGCTGCGCTTCGACGGTCAGATTCGCGCCGACGCCACGCGGTCCAACGCCCCCGACGACGAGGTCGCGTTCGCCCGCTCGACCATCGCGTTCGAGCGCGCCATCGTCGTGGCCGACCGCTCGCTGCGGCAGGACCTGAGCGTGCAGGTCACGCCGCGGCACCTGCTGAACACCGGCGTCGAGGTGCACCGCCTGGAGACCGGCTACCGGTGGTTGATCGCCGGCGACCGCAACGACGCGCAGGCGAACCCGTCGAGCGTGCAGGGGGGCGCGGGGCTGCCCGACGACCTCGATTCCGTCCTGAACGGCACGCGCGGGGGCCTGTGGCTGCAGGACACCTGGACGCCGTCCGAGCGCATGTCGTTCGAGCCCGGCCTGCGGCTCGACTGGAGCACCGTCAACGGCGGCGCCACCGTCTCGCCGCGGCTGGCCGCGAGCTACGCCCTCGGGGGCGGGGCGCGCCTCCGGGCGGCGGGCGGGCTGTACACGCAGAGCCCCGGGTACGAGAAGCTGACCCAGTCCGACTACTTCGTCGACCTGTCGGGCGCCCGCGAGCTGGGGCTGCGCCACGAACGGGCCACCCACCTCGTGCTGGGCGTCGAGCAGGACCTCGGCCCCGACCTGACCGTCCGGGTCGAGGGCTACTACAAGCGGTTCGACGACCTCCTCGTCGGCCGGCTGGAGACCGAGGCGGAGCGGGCGGCGCGGGTCGCGCGCTACGACTTTCCCGAGGCCCTGCGCGAGAGCGTGCCCGCCGCCCCCATCATCGTCAGCGCCCCCACCAACGACGCGGGCGGCGACGCGTGGGGGCTCGACGTCTTCCTGACCCACGGGAACCCCGCCGCGCGGCTCACGGGATGGGTGTCGTACGCGTGGGGCCGTGCCGAGCGCGAGAGCTACGGCCGCCGCTACGCGTTCGAGTACGACCGGCCCCACGCGTTCAACGCGGTCGGGCGCTACCGGCTGACCAGCCGCTGGGACCTCGCCGCGACGCTGCGCCTCGCCAGCGGCTTCTCCCACACGCCGGCCCTGGGGTTGCGGGCGGCCTCGGTCGAGGACGACCGCGGCCGACTCGTGCCCGCCACCGATTCGGCCGGCAACCTGCAGTACACGATTGACTACGGCGGGGTCGAGAACCTGAACTCCGCCCGGTTGCCGAGCTACGCCCGGGTCGACGTGCGCGCCACCTACCAGCGTCCCGGGGGACGGTGGTCGCTCTACGTCGAGGTCATCAACCTGCTCGGCCGCGACAACGCCATCGCGCTCGAGCCGCGGCTTCAGCACGACCCCGGCGCGGAGCTGCCGCGCCTGTCCGAGGTGCCCTCGCAGGGGTTTCCCCGCGTCCCGACCTTCGGGCTGCGCTTCCGGTTCTAGTGCCCGGCCATGAAGTTCGTGAGAGCTCTGAATCGCGGCAAATGTTTGTAAGACACGGAGCAATGACGCGCAAGAACGTTCCACGAACCACGGTTCGGGACGCTAGCCGGACCGCGGGGCCGGGTCACCGGAGTCAACCAGTTGCGTGCTAGAATCTTGTTGGTCTATCGTTCACGACGACAACAGGATTCAGGTCATGGCAACAACAGTCACGCTGGACGCCGAGATCGTTCGCGCAGTGCAGCGCGAGACCAACGAGAAACGCAAGGCGACTGCGGTCCGGCTCGCGCTGACCGAGTATCTGCGCGCGCAGAAGCTGCGCAGGCTCGGCGACCTGGCCGGCCAGGTGGAGCTCCGGTACGCCAACGATGAGCTGGAGCGTCTCGAAGAGTGCTGATCCTGCCGGACACATCCTGCTGGATCGAGTTCTTCCGTCCCCACGGCGATGCCGCCGTCCGGGAGCAGATGCGGCGGTGGCTCTCGGCGGACCGCCTCGCCGTCTGCGGTCCGGTCCGCGCGGAGATCCTGCGCGGGGCGCGCCGGACGGAAGCGTCGCTAATCGCGGGTGCTCTCTCCGCGCTCGTCCGCTTGGACACGCTCGAGGGCGACTGGACCACGGTGGAGACGGCGGCGAGGTCGATGGCGGACCTCGGCCGCACGGTGCCTCTCCTGGATCTGCTGATCGCGGCCATCGCTTGTCGCCACGACGTCATCCTGGCTCACCGGGACGCCCATTTCCGGGCGATGGCTGACGCGTTGCCGCTCCGGACCCACGACTTCCTGCCTTGACGGGCGCCGACGCGCTCCGGGCGTCCTCACGCATCGTTCCGCGTCGACAAGCGTGCATCGCTCGGAACATGATGGTAGCGTCCGTCCACTCGGAGCAAGGAGAACACCATTCGCCAACAACTGGACTACCGCGTCGAGGGCCTCGACTGCAACGAGGAGGCCACCCTGCTGCGCGCCGCCCTCGAGGGCCGCGAGGGCGTCCACGGGGTCTCGTTCCACGTGGTCGACGGCCGCATGACCGTCGATGCCGATACGGACGCCTTCGGCCCCGAGCAGGTCGCCGCGGCGGTCTCGCGGCTGGGGATGCGGGCCGCGCCGTGGGACGCGGCGCCGCGGGCCGAGTCGTGGTGGGAGGCGCACGGCCGCCATGCCCTGGTGGTGACGAGCGGGCTCGCGCTGACCGCCGGTCTCGTCCTGCACGTCACGGTGGCGGGAGGCGGCGTGGTCGAGACCCTGCTGGCGCACGCGCACGGGGCGCACGGCGTCGACCGGCTCGTCGTGCTGCTGCTGCTCGCCGGCATCGCCGCCGGGCTCTTCCCCTCGGCGCCGAAGGCGGTGGCGTCGCTGGCCCGTCTGCGGCCGGACATGAACGCGCTGGTGCTGGTGTCGGTGGTCGGCGCCCTGTTCCTGGCGGAGTGGGCCGAGGCCGCGGTGCTGGCCTTCCTCTACGGGCTGTCGGGCCTGATCGAGAGCTGGAGCGCGCGCCGGGCGCGCGACGCCATCGGCTCGCTGCTGCGCATCACGCCGGCGACGGCGGCGGTGGTGCACGGCGACCACGAGCACCGGACGCCGGTGGACCGCGTCGCGGTAGGAGCGCACGTGCGGGTGCGGCCGGGCGAGCGCATTCCGTGCGACGGCGTGGTGACCGACGGCAGCTCCTATGTCGACCAGGCGCTGGTCACCGGCGAGTCGGTGCCGGCCTGGAAGACGGCCGGAGACGACGTGTTCGCGGGCACCGTGAACGGCCACGGCATGGTCGAGCTGCGCACCACGCGGGCCGCGTCGGACACGATGCTGGCCCGCATCACCCGCATGGTCGGCGAGAGCCACCACCACCGGGCGCCGACCGAGCGCTTCATCGACCGGTTCGCGCGTTACTACACGCCCCTCATGTTCGCGGTGGCCCTGGCGGTCGGGGCGGTCCCGCCGCTGCTGCTCGGCGGCGACTGGGAGCGGTGGTTCTACCAGGCGATGCTCATCCTGCTGATCTCGTGCCCCTGCGGGCTCGTCATCTCGACGCCGGTGACGATTGCCGCGGCCATCGCGTCGGCCACGCGGCACGGCGTGCTGATCAAGGGGGGCTCGCACCTGGAGGAGCTGGGGCGCCTGCGCGCGGTGGCGTTCGACAAGACCGGCATCGTCACGCGCGGCGAGCCGGAGGTGCGCGAGCTGCAGCCGGTGAACGGCCGCTCCGAGGAGGAGGTGCTGGCCCGCCTGCTGTCCGTCGAGCAGCGCAGCGAGCACCCCCTGTCGCGCGCCATCGTCCGGTACGCGCGCGAGCGCGGGGTCGAGCCGTCCGATCTCGCCGACTTCACGGCCGTCGAGGGGCGCGGGGCGGAAGCGCGCATCGACGGCCGGCGGTTCTGGGTGGGGAGCACGCGCTTCGCCCGGGAACGGGCCGCGACCGAGGCGTTCGAGCCCGAGCTCGCGGCGATGCAGCGGGCCGACGAGACGGTCGTCGTGTGCGGCGCCGGCGACGACGTCTGGGCGCTCGTCGCGCTGGCGGATCCGGTGCGCGCGGAAGCGCCGGCCGGCGTGGCGCAGGTCCACCGCCTCGGGCTCCGGTCGGCCCTGCTCACCGGGGACAACGCCGTCACCGCCCGCAGCGTCGGCGCCCGCGTGGGGGTGTCGGACGTCCGGGCCGAGCTGCTGCCCGACGGCAAGGCCGAGGCCATCGACGAGCTCATCGCGCGGCACGGCCCGACCGCGATGGTCGGCGACGGCATCAACGACAGCCAGGCCCTGCTCCGCGCCTCGGTCGGCGTCGCGATGGGCGGCAACGCCACCGACGTCGCGGCCGAGTCGGCCGACGTCGTGCTGATGCAGGACGACCTGCGGAAGCTGCCGTTCGCGGTCGATCACGCGCGCCGCGCCCGGCGGGTGATCATCGAGAACATCACCGTCGCCCTCGGCGCCAAGGCGGTCTTCCTCGCCTTCATGGCCTTCGGGGCCGCCACCCTCTGGATGGCGGTGGCCGCCGACATGGGCGCCTCGCTGCTCGTCACCTTCAACGGCCTGCGCATGCTCCGGCCGGCCGGGGTTCCGACCGGTCCGGCCTCGGAACCGGCGCTGGCCGGCGCCGGCCAGGAAACGTAGCGGGGTCGGGGTCAGCCGTCACGGCGTTCCCCGTGTCCGACCGTCGGGCTGCAGGCGTCTTGCCGGGTGTTCCGCGCCGTCGTCCGGAAGCGCGTCGATTCCACCAACGGCGCTGCCATCCCCCCAGGTCGAACGCGCGGAAGCACTGGGCCGGGTGGGTTCATGAGGCCCGTCATCGGCACGCCGCGCAGCGACCGAAGAGAATCAGCTCGTGGCCGTCGACCTCGAAGCCCTCGGGCGCCAGCTCTTCGACCTCCTCCGGACACCGATGGACGTCGAACGCCTGATTGCAGGAGCGACAGAGGAAGTGGTGGTGATGCGGGCGCTCGGCCAACTCGTACCGAAGCCCGCCGCCGGGAAGCTCCACCTCCGACAACCATCCCTCGCCGGCGAGGATCTTCACGCTCCGATAGACGGTCGCCAGCCCGAGTGACGGCACGATCCGCTGGCCGTGCTCGAGGATCTCGTCCGGCGTGAGGGGGCGCTCGGCGCTCATGAACACGCGGCGGATCGCGCTGCGCTGACGGGTGTCTCGCGGCATTGCAGTGGGCGTGCAGGATCGAGGGCCTCGTGACGAAACCACCACGACCGTGGCCCGAGCGACCTGCCCCGACGACCGGACGCGGTCGTCCTCAGCCGCCCTGATCCGCGCTCTCCTCGTCGCAGGCCGGGCACGCGCCGGCCTGGCAGATGCGGGCACTCTGCACCAGAGCGCCCGCGAGGGTCAGGCTGCCGGCGGTCGACGTCATGGTCTCGGGCAGCGGCTCGAGCCAACCGGCGAGGGAGGCCGCCCAGAGCGCGGCGCCCCCCGCGAAGGTGAGGGTCACGGCCGCGTGGTTGCGGGCCGGGCCCAGGACGAGCATCACCGCGCCGAGCAGGACGGTGCCGACCCAGACGGCCCGTTCGACGCCTTCCGAGAGCGCGAGCGCCGGCGCCGCCACGACCAGGAACGGTGTGAGCGCGCAGTGCACGCCGCACCAGGCCGCGGCGCACGCCGTCAGCCGCGACCCGGAGGCCAGATACGTGCTCGACGGGACGGTTGCGAGAGAGTCCTTCATGGTGTCGTGTCGACAGCAGGCGCACGGAGAGCAGGGCCCGAGCCGGAGTCATCATGATAATGGATTCTCATGTCTGTCGCCAAGGCTGCCCGCCGACGAGGCGCTGCGGGGAAGCGCGCCCGCCGCCCGTCATGCGCGTACCGCCTGCGGCAGCCGGTTGCATGCCAGGGTGCGGTTGACAGAGCGCCTCGGACCGAAGCAGCGCGAGTCGCTGAGGCTCTCGCGGCGCTCGTTCACCTCGACACGTTCGAGCGCGACTGGACGACCGTAGAGGCGGCCGCGAGGTCAATGGCGCACTGTGGTCACACCGTGCCCCTGCTGGATCTGCTGACAGCGGCCATCGCCGGTCGTCATGACGTCATTCCGGCTCACCGGGACGCTCGATTGCGGGGCGATGGCGGATGCGCTGCCGCTCCGGACCCACGACTTCCTGCCCTGAATCCGTTATCGACCTCCTCCGCCGGTTCCTGCCGCGACGGCGACGCCCGCCGACCTACTGCGACCCGCCGCCTTCCGCCGCCTCGCGCGCCTCCATGGCCCGCGCCCCGGAGAGCGAGCTGGCCATCGAGTAGTTGCCCTCGTGGCAGGCGTACTCGTACAGCGGCTCGCCGGTGCGGGTCATCAGCACCTGCGCGGTCCAGGGCCGCGTCCAGCTCGTAGCGTCGTCCACCGTGAACTCGTAGATCAGGGTGTCGGCGTCGGCCCTCGTGAAGCGTTCGACGAGGTGCAGGTTGGCGCTCGAGCCCCCCAGGGAAGTCTCTCCGAGGAAGTTCCGCGTCTCGACGACGAGGGTGTCGCCCTCCCACCGGGCCCGCGAGTCGCCGACCCACTGCCGGAGCCGCTCGGGCAGGTGGGGGCGCCCATCGAGGGGGACGATGCGCGCGTTGTGCACCATCTCGTTCAGGATGACCACGTGGTCGGCGGTCTGGAAGAGCTGCACGTTGTTGTTGTAGGCGCTCGGGGTCATCGGCGGTCCCGAGTTGAACCCCAGCAGGCAGCGCTCCGAGAAGCCGCGATCCTCGGGCCCGTGGGCGTGCCGGTTGCGCAGGACGCGGCGCGCCTCGGCCCGCTCCTCGACGACCGGTAACGCGGGGGGAATGCGCCCGTCCGGCGGGTCGATTACCAGCGACGTCCGCTGGTCGGACAGCGTGTGGCCGTGCTCGAACCAGATCCGCACCGAGTAGCCGAGGCGCGCGCCGAGCGGCGCGTCCTCGCGTTCCGACTCGTTGGCCTCGCGCCGCTCGGCGAGCCGCTGCTCCCACGCGGCGGCTTCCTCCGCCGTCAGCGTCGCCTGTTCGGCGAGGTCATCGGGCCGCTCCATCGGGGTGGCGGTCGAGAAGTTCCAGACGCCTTGCAGGTCGGGGTGGCCGTCCGCGGTCCGCAAGGACGCCTGCGCCGCGGCGCCGGCCGGCGACAGTGCGAGGACGGCGGAGGCGAGGACGAAGGCGCCGGCTGTCGGCAGCGATCGACGGGGCAATCGACGGGGCATGGCAACCTCCTGACCGAGATTCCGGGCGGCGACGGTCACTGACGAGCGTTGCTTCCCTGGAGAAGGCCATTGTAGCAGCCGGGTCCGGTTCGCCCGTGACGGCGAAGGACCGTCCGGCGCATGCGGCGCTACAATCGACCTCGTCCGGCCCGGCGTACCGGAAGGCGTCGTCGGCGCGACGCCCGCGCGCGTTGCCCCCGGGAGGTGCGCCGTGTCGGGCGTCGAGGGGACGCGGGTCGCCGGACCGCGGACGCAAGGAGAGTTCCTCGTGAGCAACGAGTCGTCGACGCTGCCGCGCCTCGCCGCCGTCGTGCTGGCGGGTGTCTCGTGCACGTACGCGGTCGGCTTGATGCTGTCGCAGACCTGGGAGCGCGCCAGCTTCGCGTGGACGCTTCTCCCGCTCTGGATCAGCGCGATTCCGCTCGTCTTCCTGGTCGTCGCCCTGACGGTCCTGTTCCAGCGCCTGCGCGACCGCAACGCCTGGGTGATGGCGTTCATGTTCTGCGGCTTCATGAGCCTGTTCGCGCCACAGGCGGCGGGCGGGTCGCCGGTCCTCCCCGGCTTCATGATGGCCTACCGCATGACGCTGCTCATGATGGCCCCGGGGCTGTTCGCCTTCTTCTTCCTCGTGTTCCCCGCCCGTTCGCGGCTCGACGAACGCGCCCCGTGGCTCAGGTGGCTCCTCGTCGGGTTCGGCGCGTTCCTGGTGCTGACCGCCGGTCCGTGGCGGCCCCTCCTCGGACAGCCGTTCTCGAACAACCTAGCCGGCGAGACCATCCTGCCCGACTCGCTGGCCCTCTGGCGCGCCTATGCGGTGTTCGGGAACGTCTTCCTGGGAATCGCCGTGGGCATCCTGGCCCTCGTCGGGCATGCCGTGGGCGCCGCGTCCCCGGAGGTACGGCGCAAGGCGCGGGTCCTGGCGTGGGGCACGGTCGCGGGAATCGCCCCCGCGCTCTCGGTGGCGGTGGCCGAGGTGGCCGGCGCGGTGCCGGAGTGGCTGGGCGCCGTCGCGTTGCTCGCGTTGCCGCTGATGCCGCTCTCCTTCGCGTACGCCGTGGTCAGGCACCGCGTGATGGCGGTCCCGGTGCTGGTGCAGCGCGGCGCCCGCTACCTGCTGGTGCAGCGCGGGCTGGTCGTCGTCAGCGTGGCGTCGAGCCTCGCGGTGGCGGTGGTGCTGGCGATGCTCGCGCAGCGGTGGCTGCCGGCGGGGTCCGACGTGGGCCTGCCGGTCGCGGTCGTCGCGGCCGGCTTGCTCGGCGTCGGGGTGGCGCGGGCGGGGGCGCGGGTCGAGCGGCGCATCACCGACCGCATCGACCGGGCCTTCTTCCCCGAGCGGTACGAGGCGCGGCGGGCGCTGGAGGAGCTGGCCGACCGCACGCGGACCGCCGAGGATCGCCCGGCCCTCGCGTCGCTGCTCGAGGCCATGCTGCGCTCCGCATTCCGGCCGGTGTCGCTGGCGGTCTATCTCGAGGACCCGGAGGGCCGGCTGGCGGCCGCGGACCTGCCGGAGGGCCCCGGCGTTCTCGCCCGGGACGCCGGGGCCCTCGCGGCGCTGGCGAGCCGGGCCCGGCCCGCGGTCCTGCCCCCGCCGGGCGTCGACGACGCGGCCGACGAGCTGCACCGCCTGCTCGCGCCCCTGCAGACGGAGTGCCTGGCGCCGATGGTCGACCGGAACGGACGTCTCGTCGGCGTCGTGGCCCTGGGCGGCCGGCAGTCGGAGGAGCCGTACTCCGGCGAGGACATCCGCCTCCTCACGGTGGTGTCGCTGCAGTCCGCCCTGACCGTCCAGACCATCTGCCTGAGCGAGGAGATGGCCGCCCGTATCGAGGCTGAGCGGCGGGCCGAGCACGAGGTGGAGATCGCCAAGGAGGTGCAGCGGCAACTGCTGCCGGCGGCCGCCCCCGCCCTGCCGGGGTTCGCGTGCGCGGGCGACTGCATCCAGGCGAAGTCGGTGGGCGGCGACTACTACGACTTCATCGAGCTGGGGGGCGGCCGCATCGCGTTCCTCCTCGCCGACGTCTCCGGCAAGGGCATCGCGGCGGCGCTGCTCATGGCGAACCTGCAGGCGACGCTGCGGAGCCAGTACGCCGGGGGCGCCGGCGACCCGGCCCGGATGCTGGAGCGCGCGAACCGGCTCTTCTTCGCCTCGACCCCCGGCAACCGCTACGCGACCCTCTTTCTCGCCGAGTTCAGCCCGGCGACCGGCGAGCTGCGCTACGTCAACTGCGGCCACGTGGCGCCGGTGCTCGCCCGGGCCGGCGGCGCCGTCGAGACGCTGGACGCCACCGGCACCGTGATCGGCCTCTTCGACGACTGGTTCGGCGACTCGGCGGCGACGGTGCTCGAGCCCGGCGACACCCTCGTGGTCTGCAGCGACGGGGTGACCGAGGCGCTGAACGACGACGAGGAAGAGTACGGCGAAGACCGCTTCCGCGACGCCGTCGCCGCCTACCGCGGCCTTCCCGTCCCCGAGCTGCTGGCCGCCGTTCAGACCGACGTGCAGCAGTTCGCCGGCGCGGTGCAGAGCGACGACCTGACGTTGCTCGTCGCGCGAGCCACGCCGCCGGCCGGGGAGGCCGCGGGGGGAGCAGAAGGCGGCGCTGCGACATCGAGCGGAGAGGGTGTTCGGTGACAGCTCCAGTCAGGCGCCGCCCAGGCAGCCGTGAAGCGGGTCGTCGCAATGGGATGACCGAAGCCTTCTGCAAGGCCTGTAAGGATCGCGGTTGCCGCGAACGGCTGGACGCGGACGGAGACTTGCCTCGCCGCCGCTACCGCTATCGGATCTCGTGGGCACCTGCCGGCGCCGCCGCGATGCCGAGATCCAGGTCGCGCGGCGCGCACAGGGTCCAGTCGTCCGCGATGCGAACGGGGGCGGGCGGGGCCGCAAGCGAGACGACCTGCCCCGTCTGCCAACTCGAGTCCGCTATGCGCTGCAGCGACGGCAGGCGGTCGTAGCGCGGCGAGCCGAGCTTGACCTCCACCGGCCACGTCCCGCCGTCGGTCTCGATCAGAAAGTCGATCTCCTGCCCGTCCCGGGTCCGCCAGAAGTGGACGTCCACCTCGAGCGCGCGATGGCGGAAGCGCTTGATCGTCTCCGCCAGCACGTGGGTCTCGAACAGGGCGCCGCCCAGGGGGCCGAGACGGGTTTCCTGCGCCGTTCGCCAGCCACCGAGCCAGGCGGCGAGGCCGGCGTCGAGGAAGTACAGCTTGGGGCTCTTGATCATCCTCCGCGTCCGGTTGGTGAAGTACGGCGGCAGCAGCCGGATGAGGAACGCGTCCTCCAGCAGGCTCAGCCAGCTCTTCGCGGTGCCCGCGGACACGCCGGCGTCGCGGGCGAGGTCGTCGTGGTTGACGACTTGGCCCGTACGCAGCGCACACCGCTTGACGAAGATCTCGAACTCCCGGCGCTTCTCGATGCGCAGCAGCTCGCGAATGTCCCGCTCGATGTAGGTCTGCACGTACGAGGAGAGGTACAGGTCGCGCGCGGCGCGATCCTCGATGCCGCAAAGCCTGGGGAAACCGGTCTCGAGGATCCGGCGGAAGTAGTCGTCGGGCGCCACGGCGGCCGGCAGCGCCTTCTCTTCGTCCGAGAGGCCGAGTAGGTTGAGAATCGCGACGCGCCCGGCCAGCGTTTCCGTCACGCCTTCCATGACCTGATAGCTCTGCGAGCCGGTCAGGCGGATGGCGCCCGGTTCGAGTCCGCCGGCGTCCACCATGCGCTTGACGGGACTGAGCAGCCGCGGGGCGTACTGGATCTCGTCGATCACGAAGGGCGGCGCGAGCTCGCGCACGAACAGGACGGGGTCCCGGTTGGCGCGCTCGCGCGTGTCGAGGTCGTCGAGGGTGACGTAGGCGTGGCCGCCGGCGCACCGGTCCAGGAGCGAGCTTTTGCCGACTTGGCGGGGTCCGAGGAGCAGCCACACCGGGAAGAGTCGCAACTGCGGGGCCGGTGCGGTCAGCACGGGCTGGAATGTTCTGTCGATCCACGAGCTCGGCACATCCGCAGTTTACTATGGATCTGCCGCTATTCTAGTGTGCTGTCCCGGAAATGCGTGTCGCAATGCGCGCCACCTTGTCGATGATCGACTGCGCCGTGGCAACCCAGGCGAACGGCGTCGCGGAGGCATTGTAACTGTCGATGAACGCCTGGATCTTGCTCACCAGATCCGG
>JAJEEA010000165.1 GCA_022821235.1 Vicinamibacteria bacterium | reverse complement strand
CGGCGACGTGATCCGCTGCGCGCCGACACGCAAGGAAGAGCGTCAGGTGGCGCCCCATCCGAGCCTGAAGCCACAGGACTTTCTCCGACAACTCGTCCGGGGAGTTCTGCCCCTGGGCGAGGGGGTGGTTCTCGACCCGTTCTGCGGCTCCGGCTCGACGTTGGCGGCCGCCGAGGCCGTCGGCTACAGGAGCGTCGGCATCGAGAACGATCCGAAGTACTTCGACGTCGCTTGCAGGGCGATTCCGGCGTTGATGTCCTATGGGCGGGCGTCCGCTGAAGGCGTCCTGTAGATCGAAGCGGTTTGCGTGGCCGACGTTCTGCGTCGTCACTGGAGCTTGGGCCACGAGCCCGTGCCCAACCTGGTGGAGCTGCTCGAAGAACGGGGCGTGGCGCGGCATCGGAGCAGAAGGGGCAGAGGCTTGCTGGGCGACACGGAGCTGATCGCGCGGATCGAGAGCGGTGAGAGCGACCGTGTGGAGTTCACCGCGTCCACCAACGATCTCGACAAGTTCCGCCAAGCGATCTGCGCGTTCGCCAACGACCTCCCCGGGAACGGGGAGCCCGGGCTTCTCTTCATCGGGCTGGAGGACGACGGGCGATGTGCCGGCTCGACCATCGACGATGATTTGCTGAAGACGCTCGGCGGATTGCGGACCGACGGCAAGATTCTGCCATTCCCGTTCATGGAAGTGGCGAAGAAGCGCCTGCGTGACTGCGACGTGGCCGTCGTCCAGGTCGAGCCCTCGGACAATCCGCCCATGAAGGTGGATGGTCGCTGCTGGATTCGCATCGGCCCGCGGCGAGGCCAGGCTACGGCCGAAGAGGAACGCCGTCTCACCGAGAAGCGCCGTTGGGGGAACGTGCCCTACGACATGCAGGGCGTGCCCGGGGCGACCGTCGAGGCCGATCTGGACATGCGGGCGTTCGAGAACGACTACCTGCCCTGCGCCGTCTCCCCCGAGGTGCTGGCGGAGAACCGGCGCGACAGGGGAGAACAGTTGAGGGTGCTGCGTCTCGTGGCCCGGAACGGGGCGCCGACGGTGACGGCGATCCTCGTGCTGGGCAGGGACCCGCGGTACTGGTTTCCCGGAGCATACGTGCAGTTCGTCCGCTACGACGGGACCGCCGTGACGGACGGAATCGTCGACCATGCCGAGCTGTCCGGGCCGCTGCCGGAGCAGTTGCGTGATGCGGACCGCCTGCTGAGATTGAACATCTCCCGCGCACTCGACACGCGGGGAGAACGACACGTCGAGCAGCGAAGCTATCCTTACGAGGCCCTCCGTGAGCTCCTTCGCAACGCGGTGATTCACCGGAACTACGAGAACTCGAACACGCCGGTGCGGATTTCGTGGCTCGCCGACCGTGTGGAAATCGTGAGCCCCGGCTCGGCGTTCGGGGAAGTCGGACGCGACAATTTCGGAAAGGGCGCCACCTCCTACCGCAACCCCACCGTCGCGGAAGCGATGAAGAACCTGGGCTTCATGCAACGCTTCGGAATCGGCATCGAGACCGCACGCCGGGCGCTGGCGGAGAACGGCAATCCACCTCCCGAGTTCGACGTTCAGGACGCGTTCGTGTCGGTCACCGTCCGGAGGCGCTCGTGATGGACAAGGCTGATGTCGCGGGACGTCGTCCCCTGCGCGAGGCCGTCAGGCCGTCGACCGGTCGGTCTCCGGTGGGTCGTCCAGCGCGGCAAGGCCGGTCAGCGCCACTGGCGGCCGGTCGGGGAACTCCACCACGAGGCTCAGCTTGCCGCCCATGGCCGCGACGTAGCCGCTGAGGGTGGAGAGCAGCAGATCGCTGCGCTGTTCGAGACGGGACACGTTCTCCTGATTGATCCGGAGCTTCTCGGCGACGCGCACCTGCGTCTGCTTCCGCGCCCTGCGCAGGTCCCGCAACGACATCTCCTCGGCAATCAGCGCCTGGGCGCTTTCTTCGACCCTCTTCCGGCGCGCCGGAGGCAACTGGACCATCCTCTCCGTCAAGATGCTCATTTCGTCCTTCTCGCGACCTTGAGACGCTCAGTGACTAGTCTATCCAAATCAAGGGAGGGCGATCAGGGCCGTAGCTGTCCTTGGAACGAATCCTCCCGTCTCGACCATGAATCACGAGGTCGACCGAACCTTGGCGGGCCGTTTTTCTGCCAGCCTGGATGGCGTTGGCCTGAGTGCGGTGCGAGGAAACCCTGGCACCGGCCTGAGTGACCTTCCACCCGACGCGGTCCTTCGATACATGTACGTTGCTTCTTCGTGGCACCGTTTTCGCTCATTGGCAGACTACTGCGACGACCCAACCAGCCTGGCAGAAGGGGCCGCTGACGCGGTGTCGGGAACGGGCTCATGCAGGAGAACGGGCGACGGCATCCCGGGCGAGTTGTCCCGCGCGACGACGAAGGTGCACGATCGAAGGACGGGGCGATCCTGTCGCGGTGGAACACGACACGAGGTCCGGGCTCGGCGCGCAGCGGTTCACACGAGATCGTCCAGCGGCACGTCGAGGGCCGAGGCGAGACTCTTGAGCGCCTTCACGGAGCCGGGCTTCACGCCGCGCTCGATGGCGGAGAGGTACGAGCTCGGGATGCCCGCGGTGGCGGCCAGCGCGCGGGCGGTCATGCCGCGGTGCGTGCGCCAGACGCGCACGGGGTGTTCCCCTTCGATGATGCGGCGCACGAGCCCTGCCGGGGCCCAGGTCTCGTCGGGGTCGTCGAGGACGCGCTGGATGGCGGCGACGTCGGCGGCGTCTTCATCGGCGGCGGCGCGCAGGCGCTCGTACTCATTGCGGGGAATCACGACGTAGTCCTCGCCGGCGAGGGTCAGGGTCTGCGGCGTGGTGGTCATCGGTACGTCTCCCCGCGTGACAGTATCGCGGCCACGCGCAGCAACTTCTCGGGGGACGCGACGACGCACAGCACGCGCCAATCGCGCACGCGGAGGCGAAAGCCCGGCCCGCCCTTCAGGGCCGCCGCATTCGGATTCGGCGCCGCGGGGTCCGCCGCAAGGCCGTCGATCTTCGCGACCATCGTCTGCGCGGTGTTCGCCGGCACGCGGCGCAGCCGGCGGCGGGCCTGCGCGCTGTACACGACCTCGAACACCCGGCCAAGTTATCCAATGGGTTCGCGTGTGTCCAAGCACGCGATATCCAACAGCTTCTCGGCCGCGCCCTGGCTGGCACGGGCCCGGCGGGCTCGGCCGAATCCCCCGCCGGCGGGCTCGAGACGCTGTGCGCTGCTCTGCCGTCGGGCGGCGCGCCATGCGGAGCTCCGCATAGGGCGCGGAAGTTCGATGCCGGTACCGCCGAGGGGCTGGCCGCCGCCCTCGCCGGCGTCACCGACCCCGACCGCCTCGCGCGGGTCGGCGACTGGATCATCGAGTGCGCCACGACGTCAGAGCTGCTCGCCCGCGTCCGCGGCGACAACGGGTCGGGCGATTGAAGCCCGGGTGCCGCGGACCGGTCGGTGGCGCGGCATCGGCGTCGAGCGTTGCGACGAAACGCGCCACGGTTGTACGATCCAGATTGCTGGAAACGGAGGTCGACCGCTCATCGGCAGCCGCGGCAAGGACGAGGACCAACGCCCCTTCACGGCAAAATCCCCCCGGGGGGTGACATCATGGTGGGCTTCTTCCACGAGTCCCGGCCGCTACCGGATGTAGTTGCTCAGGCGCCGGCCGACGAGCCTTCGCCTCACATCGAGCGCGTCTGCATCGACGATCTGGGTGAAGCCGGCTACCGCATCCTGCAGCCGATTCCCGTAGAGATCAGGAGAGTCGAGATCGGAGACTTCCAAGCGTGGTTCCGAGAGGCGAACATCGCGATGCCGGGCAGCGACGGCAACGATGCCTTGCAGGCCCTCATGGCGGAGATTCTCGAGACCTTCGACGTGCTCCTGAGTGAGCGGCATCTGGGGCCGGATGCTGTCGAGCAGCGTCGGATCCTCGGTACTTACATTGTCAGGACGTAGCCTGCTCACGGCCGATTCGGCGCTCACGATCGCCAACAAGCTGGATGCCGAGATCTCGGAGGGCCGCAAGCACACCAACGTCGTGGTGCGGGTCTGCGGCACCTACATCGGACGCTTCGGGATCCGCCGAGATTCGAAGGCTGGACACGACTACATCCCCAGGCAGATCCACGTCACCATGAAGGAAGCCTTGGGCCTGGCTCGTTGCAGCCTCTACAGGGCGGACTACGAGAGGATTCTGAAGGACCGAGGGAAGCTGTCCGGCGGCTCCGCCCCCAAGGTCTGACTGCCCCACGACCCGACATGAACCACAGCCAGATCGTCAGCTTCATCTGGGGGGTGGCGGACCTCATCCGCGACACCTTCAAGCGCGGCAAGTACCAGGACGTCATCCTGCCCCTCACCGTCCTGCGCCGCCTCGACTGCGTGCTGGCCCCCACGAGGCGGAAGGTGCTGGCCGTCCAGGCCCGGTTCAAGGGCAGGCTCGACAACCTCGACCCCCAGCTCCGGCGCGCGTCGGGGTTCGCGTTCTACAACACGTCGCGTTACGACTTCGGGAAGCTGCTCGCCGACGCCCCCCACGTCGCGCAGAACCTGCGCAACTACATCGCCGGGTTCAGCCCCAACATGCGCGAGGTGCTCGAGAGGTTCGACTTCGACAACACCATCTCGAAGCTCGACGAGGCGGGCCTGCTCTTCCAGGTCGTGCAGCGCTTCGGCGACCCCAGGGTCGACCTCGCTACAGCGGGACCTGAAGGCGCTTGTGGGGAAGGGGCTGTTGGTCGAAGCGGGCACCGCGCCGACGGACCCGACGAGGCATTACCGGCTGGCCGACGGCCTGGTGAGATCGCGGCCGGAGCTGTGACAAGCTGTGATATCGAGCTGTGACACCGGAGTCGCCACGGGAGCTGTGACAAGCTGTGACATCGAGCTGTGACATGCTGGGGCGACCGTCAGTGCTCGGGTCGGCGCGGCGCCGTCACCCGTCGGGGCTGAACCGGAGGGTGAGGGTGTCCGTAGAGGGTGTCCGTGGGCGCCGGCGGACAGCGCGGCGCGCTGGTGCAGGTCGGGGCCCAGCCGCAGGTTGAGCGTACCGGAGAAGGGTTTCTTCGGTTCGACGTCGTCCTCCCGGCACGACGCGAGGTACTCGTCGATGGACCGCTCGAACTCGCGCCGAATCCCGTCCACGTCGGTGGCCTCGAACGTGGCGATGGGATAGGCGCTGTTGACGACCCGGCCGTGAAGACGGCCGACGGAGTCGTCGAACTCGACGGCGGCCACTTCATCATGGCGTCACTCCCGCAGCTTCGAGGAACGCGACGATGGCGCGGACCGCACCTCGACCCATCTCCGGCGCCGGGTGCGGACGGTGCACGATCATGCCGCGATGAGCTTGGAGTCGATCTTCACGGTCACCCACGCGATCACGGCCGACGTATGTGGTAGCATATACGCGCGATATGCCTCCGGTGACCATCTATCTGCCGGGCGACCTGATTGATGCCGCGCGCAAGGAGGCGCGCGGCCGGAACCGCAGCCTGTCGGCGTGGATCGGCGGACTGGTACAGGACGCCGTCACGACCGACTGGCCGCAGAGCTTCGTCGATCTCCTGCGCCGGGGCGGTGGCGACCTGGTCGAACCCGATGATCCGCCGCCCGAGGACATCGAGCCGCTTCGATGATGCGGCTCCTCGACACCAGCATCTGCATCCCGTTGATCAACGGGGCGGATGCGCAGATGGCGCAGCGTCTGCTCGCCCACCCGCCCGGTTCGGTCGTTCTCTGCAGCGTGGTCAGGGCCGAGCTCTGCTTCGGGGCGCACAACTCCGCGCGGGCAGCGGAGAACCTGCAGCGCGTCGACACCTTCTGCCGCGCGTTCAAGTCGTTGCCTTTCGATGATGAGGCAGCGGAACGCTACGGCGTCATCCGGGCTCAGCTTCGGCGGGAGGGACGCCCGATAGGCGCGAACGATCTGATGATTGCCGCTATCGCGCTGTCGGGCGGGTTCACTCTGGTGACGCGGAATCGGGGTGAATTCGCGCGCGTTCCGGGCCTCGACGTCGAGGTCTGGTGAGGAGACGACGCGCTCGACAGGTTGGCGGACACGACCGCGCGTCACCGTCCCATGACTCCCGACATCTCCGAACGCGCCTTCGAGGCCGCCATCGAGTGCGCGCTGCTGCGCCACGGGCCCGACGCATGCCCGGGCGACGTAGCGGCGGTGCGAGAATCCCCGCCCACATTCGGCGACGACCCGGCCCCGGGCGGCTACCACCGGCGCCGGGCGGACGACTACGATCGTGCCCTCTGCCTGATCCCCACCGACGTCGTCGACTTCCTCCTCGCCACCCAGCCCCGGCAGTGGGAGAAGCTCGAGCAGCACCACGGCGCCGACGTGAAGCCCCGCTTCCTCACCCGGCTCTCGCGCGAGATCGCCCGCCGCGGCGCCCTCGACGTGCTGCGCAACGGCGTCAAGGACTCGGGCTGCAAGTTCCGCCTCGCGTACCGCAAGGACGACCGGCACGTGACCCACGCCGCCCTCAAGACCGTCGCCGCGTTCCTCAACACCGAGGGCGGCGACCTCCTGATCGGCGTCGCCGACGACCGCACCGTGCTCGGCATCGACCATGACCGCCTGGAGAGCGACGACGAGTTCATGCGCCACCTCGCCCAGGCCGTCCGCAACGGCCTCGGCGACCGCGCCGGCACGTGCGTCGACCCGAAGACGCAGATCGTGGAGGGGAAGACGGTCTGCCTGGTGAGCTGCCAGCGGAGCCCCGAGCCGGTGTACCTGCTCTGGAAGGGCCAGGAGAAGGCGGCCGAGGGCGATCTCTACGTGCGAAGCGGTCCAGGCACGGTGGGGCTCGATGCGGGGATGCCGGCAAGTACGTCGCGACACGATTCGGTTCCGCCGCAACGCCCGGTCGAACGTGAGCAGAGTCCGGTTCTCTCGCCGGCACGGCCTGGTCGGCGTCCGCGGCCCGCCATCTGAAGCTGTCTCGTCGTGCCGAAGTCGTAGCCGTTGCAGTCCAAGGCCTCTTCGACGGAGCGGGGGACTGATTCATCGAGGTGGAAACGAGAACGCCTTCGACGCGGCCTGTCGGCGCCAGGCGTCGTCAACCCAGGCTGCTCGAAACCGGCGGCGGGCAAGTGGCAAGCGTGAATCAAAGGTGAGCGGTCAGTGCTCTCGATCTGCAGGGCCTTGGCCGGCCGCCTGAGCCATCACCAGCTCTGCCGGGCCCGCCAACCCCATGGCCTTGCGGATCGCCCCGATCGCGCCCATGTGGTACGCCTCGTGGAACATGAAGAACGCGACGGCGTCGAGGACCGGCCGGCCGGCGTGGGGGCCGTCCGCGACGGCGTTCCGGACCGTCGCTTCGCTGGCGCCTTCGAGCGCCGCCTGGAGATCCGCTTCGATCTCTTTCCAGAGCCGCCGAAACTCGGCCACGGTGGGGTAGTCCGCCCCATCGGTCGCGCTCGACGTGGCGAACGCGACGCTGAAAGGACTCGCCCTCGGAGCACCGAGCAGCCCGATCAACTGACAGCGATAGTCCAGCATGTGCCCCAATTCCCAGGCGATCGACGGCCCGTCGCCGTTCCGCGTCCGGCGACGCGCCAGGTCGTCCGTGAGGTCGCCGAGGACGAGCGGAATCAGCATGTTGGTGGTGGCAAGACAGCCTGCGACGGGTTCGAGTGACGGGGTCATCTGTCGATCCTCACATCCCTTGCGCTCGGGCGACCAGCCCTTCGTGGACTATCGTGTCACGAGGCGAGCCGCACTTCCAGAGGGTCCGACGGGGGACGGAGTGTACGATCGGGGCTGACCGCAGCGCACCCATGGGGTGCCATTCCGAGAGCGCTCGGCCGTCGACCCCGCTGAAGGAGGCCTCATGAGCAGGCGTCTCATCTCCCGCCGTCTCGCGATCGCGGTCGGCATCGCGGCTCTGTGGGCCGCGTCGCCTCTCCCCGGGCAGGAGCGCCCGCACCGGCTCGTCCTCCTCGGGACCGGCGGCGGACCGGCGGTGAAGGCGTCCCGCGCCCAGCCGGCGAACGCGGTGGTGGTGAACGGCGCCGTCTACGTGGTGGACGCCGGCGACGGCGTCGCGAGGCAGATGGCCCTCGCGGGGCTGCGGGTCGTCGACCTGCGGGCCGTCTTCATCACCCATCACCACTCCGACCACAACGCCGACTACGGCACGCTGCTGCTGCGGGCGTGGGCCAGCGGCCTGCGGCGGCCGGTGGCGACCTACGGTCCGCCGCCGCTGGAGCGGATAACCCGGTCGTATCTGGAGTACGTGGACTGGGACGTCCGGCTTCGCGTCGAGGACGAGGGCCGGCCGGTGCTGGGAGAGCTGATTCAGGCCCACGACATCGCCGGCGACGGGCTCGTCTACCGCGACGAGAACATCGCCGTGACCGCCGCCGAGGTCCCGCACGGGGCGGCCGCGCCGTCCTATGCCTACCGCGTCGACACGACCGGCGGCTCGGTCGTGTTCTCGGGGGACACGACGATGAGCGACGCCCTCGTCGAGCTTGCGACGGGGGCCGACGTCCTGGTGCACGAGGTCGTCAGCATCGACGGGGCCGCCGCCATCGTGGAACGCCTCGACCCGGGCAACGAGCAGCTCCTGCGGCACATCGTCGAGGCCCACACGACGCCCGAGGACGTGGGGCGGGTCGCGGCGAGGGCCGGCGTGGCGCGGCTCGTGCTGACGCACTTCGTGCCGTCCGGCCTTCCCGAGTTCGACCGTCCGGAGCTCTGGCTCGAGGCGGTCCGCCCCCACTTCGCGGGCGAGATCATCGTCGGACGCGACCTTCTGGAGATCGCTTTCTGACCCCATCGCCCGGCACGCCCCGCTACCGCTTCGCCGGCCATACCCTGTCCCTCGCCCGAAGGACGCTCGTCCGCGACGGCCGGGAGCTGCCGCTGACCCCGCGCTGCTTCGACCTCCTCGTCCTGCTCGTCGAGCGGCGGAACGAGGCGGTGTCGAGGCACGACATCCTGGACGCGGTCTGGAGCGACGTGGCGGTCACCGACGGCGCCCTCAGCCAGGCGGTCCGAATCCTCAGGCGCACGCTGGGCGACGATCCGCGGGAGCCGACGTTCATCCGTACGGTGCCGCGCCACGGCTACCGCTTCGTCTGCGACGTCGTCGAAGAGTCGGACGAGGGGCTGCCGGAGCCCGTACCAGCCGCCGCGGAGCCCGCGCGGGCGGCGGCGGGGGAGTCGGGCGCGAGCCCTTCCGGGCAGCCGGCGCGGATAGCGGCGACCGCGACCGGCGCGAGCACCTCCTTCGACGAGGCCCTGGAGGCGTTGCTCGACGACGATGCCGGCGACGCCGAAGCCGCGGAGGTCCGGCGGAGGCAGGCGGCCGAGACCCTGCATGAGCTGGGCACGGCCGAGGCCCTCGACCGGCTGGATCGCAGACCGGGCCACGCCGCGGCGCGCGCCTACCTGCGTGAGACCCGATGGGACGTCCCCGGTGCGGGGCCGGTCCCGTTGCTGGGACACCCGGGCTGGCCGGCTGCCGCGAGAATCCTGTTCCTGCTTCGCATCCGGCGCGTGGCCCGGCTCGCGGGGCGCCGGTGGCTCGCCGCGGCCGCGGGTGGCGCGGTCGCCGGGGCCGTCGCCGGCTTCCTCGGCGGTCTCGTGCTGCGTTTCGGACCCGGGTCGACGGCCGGCAACGGCGTGCTGCTGATGTTGCCGCTCCTCGGCACCGCCGTCGGCGGCGTCGCCGC
>JAJEEA010000126.1 GCA_022821235.1 Vicinamibacteria bacterium | reverse complement strand
GCAGGCCACCGGCGGCCAGCGGACGCGCACGTTCTCGGGCGTGGCGCGGGCCGGGGTCGAGTCGTCCCTCAGCTTCCGCGTCGCCGGCGCGATTGCCCGGCTCGCCGTGGGGGTGGGCGACCGCGTCCGGCCCGGCTCGCCCATCGCCGAGCTCGACCCCGTCGACTACGAGCTGCAGGTGCGCGAGGCGGAGGCGTCGCTGCGGCAGGCCGAGGCGCGCGCCGGCAACGCCGAGGCCGATCTGCGCCGGGTGCGCAGCCTCTACGAGAACGACAACGCGGCCCGCACGGATCTCGACGCGGCGACCGCCGCCGCCGATTCCGCCGCCGCGCAGGTCGAATCGGTGGCGCAACGGCTGGACCTGGTCCGACGGCAGGTCGGCTATGCGCGCCTGACGGCGCCGGTCGCGGGCGCCATCGCGGACGTGCTGGCCGAGGTGAACGAGAACGTGTCGCCGGGGCAGCCGGTGGTGGTGCTGGCCTCCGGCTCGACCCCGGAGGTCGGGTTCGCGGTGCCCGAGGCGCTGATCCGCGAGGTCCGCGAGGGCATGCCGGTGACGGTCGGCCTCGACGCGATTCCGGGCGCGCGGTTCGACGGCGTGGTGACGGAGGTGGGCGTCGCCACCACCGCCACCGGGACCACGTTTCCGGTGACGGTCCGCCTGGGCGTCGACGCTTCCGAGATCCGCTCGGGAATGGCGGCGGTGGTGGACATGGTCCTGGGGGACGCGGACGCACCGGATCGGTTCATCCTGCCGGGGCAGGCCGTCGGCGAGGACCGCGGCGGCCGCTTCGTCTTCGTGGCCGAGCCGTCGGCGGGCGGCCCGGCGGTGGTGCGCCGGCGGCCGGTGACGGTCGGCGCCTTCGCGGCCGGCGGACTCGAGGTGCTCGACGGCATCGCGGCAGGGGACCGGGTCGTCGTCGCGGGCGTCAACCGCCTGCAGGACGGCGACGAGGTGCGGCTGGACGCCGCCGAGGCGGGCTGACGATGGACCTGACGCGCGCCGCCATCGAGAAGAACCGCATCACCGCGGTCGCCCTGCTGCTGGTGCTCGCCGGCGGCCTGTCGGCGTACCGCGGGATGTCACGCGCCGAGGACCCCGGCTTCACGATACGCGCGGCCCAAGTGCTGACGCGCTTCCCGGGCGCGAGCCCGGCGCGGATCGAACAGCTCGTCACCGACCCCATCGAGGAGGCGATCCAGGAGCTGCCGGAGATCGACTTCATCTCCTCGACGTCGAAGACCGGCGTGTCCATCGTCATGGTCAACGTCCGGGACGAGTTCGACGACATGCGGCCGATCTGGGACGCCCTGCGCCGCAAGGTGGAGCGGGCGGCGGCGGACCTGCCCGACGGCGTGATCCGTCCGCAGGTCAACGACGAGTTCGGCGACGTCTTCGGCATCGTGATCACCCTGACCGGGGACGGGTACTCGTACGCCGAGCTGAAGCAGGTGGCCGATGAGGTGCGCGACGAGCTGCTGCGGGTCGCCGACGTCGCCAAGGTGGACGTCTACGGCGCGCAGGACGAGCGCATCTTCGTCGACTACGACAACGCGCGGCTCGCCGAGCTGGGGCTGTCGCCGATGCAGCTCCGGTCCATCCTCGAGAGCGCCAACATCATCATCCCGGGCGGGAGCATCCGCACCGGGGTGGAGCGCATCGGGCTCGAGCCGACCGGCAACTTCGAATCCGTCGCCGACCTGCGGCGGACGGTGGTGACCCTGCCCGGCCGGCCGGAGATCGTCTTCCTGGAGGACCTGGCCGAGATCTCCCGCGGCTACGTCGATCCGCCGTCCGGCCGCGTCTACGCCTCGGGCGTTCCCGCCCTCGCGCTGGCGATAGCGATGCGCGACGGCGGCAACATGATCACGCTCGGCGAGGGCGTGGTGCGCGAGATCGAGCGGCTGCAGGCGATCTATCCCATCGGCGTCGACTTCGACGTCGTCGCCTTCCAGCCCGAGATCGTCGAGCGCAAGGTCCGCGAGTTCATGGTCAATCTCGGGCAGGCCGTCGCCATCGTTCTGCTGGTGATGCTGGTCTTTCTCGGTCCGCGCACCGGGCTGGTCGTGGCCAGCCTCGTGCCGATGACGATGATCGGCTCGCTGCTGGTGATGGCGTGGCTCGGCATCGGCCTCGACCAGATGTCGCTCGCGGCCCTCATCATCGCGCTCGGGATGCTGGTCGACAACGCCATCGTGATGGCCGAGTCGATCATGGTCCGGATGGCGGCGGGCCGGCGGCCGGTGGAGGCGGCGGTGGGCTCGGCGCGCGAGCTGCGGGTGCCGCTGCTGAGCTCGTCGCTGACCACGGCGGCGGCGTTCCTGCCGATCGCGTTGGCGGAGTCGACGACCGGGGAGTACACCGTACCCCTCTTCATGGTGATCACCATCGCGCTGCTCTCGTCGTGGCTGCTCGCGCTGACGATGACGCCGCTGCTCTGCGTGCTCTTCCTCAGGGTCCGGCCGGTCGCGGCCGGCGAGCGGTTCGCCGGGCGCTTCTATCGGGCTTACCGCGGCCTGCTGGTCGCCTGCCTGCGGCGCCCCGCGTGGACCCTCGCCGCCGTCGCCGCCGTCTTTCTGCTGGCCGTTCAGGGGTTCCGCATCGTCCCCAGCATCTTCTTCCCGCCGTCGGACAAGGCCATCTTCACCGCGGAGTACGAGCTGCCGGCCGGCACCTCCATCGAGCGGACGATGGAGGTGGTCGAAGCGGTGGATCGTTTCGTCTCCGGGGAGCTGCGCGCCGGAGCGGGCGGGAGGTCCGAGGGCGTCACCAACTGGGCGACGTTCGCCGGCGACGGGGGGCCGCGCTTCTACCTCGGCCACAACCCCGCGCCGGCCAACCCGCAGTCCGCCTTCTCCCTGCTGAACGCCACGAGCCCGGGCGTCATCTCGGACGAGCTGATTCCGCGTATCGCCGCGTTCTGCCGCGAACGCTTCCCCGAGCTCGACGTCAAGCTGAGCTCGCTGCAGCTCGGGCCGGGGGTCGGGGCGCCGGTCCAGGTGAGGCTGTCGGGGCGCGACCCGGACCGGCTGTTCGACCTCGTCGATGCCGTCAAGGCGGAGCTCCGGTCGATTCCCGGCGCCGCCACGATCACCGACAACTGGGGCATGCGCAGCAAGAAGCTGGTGGTCGCGGTCGATCAGCCGCGGGCCCGGCGGGCCGGGGTGACCAGCCAGGACGTCGCCATTTCGCTGCAGACCGCCCTCAGCGGCTTCGAGACGACGCAGTACCGCGAGGGCGAGACCGCCATCCCGGTCACGCTCCGCTCGACGCTGGCGAGCCGCGCCGACGTGACGAAGCTCGACAGCCTGAACGTCTACGCGCAGGCGAGCGGAGCGGCCGTGCCGCTGCTGCAGGTCGCCGACGCCTCGGTCGTCTGGGAGCCCTCGAGCATCCTCCGCCGCGGCCGGCTCAAGACGGTCACCGTCTCGTCCGAGCTGGCGCCGGGCGTGGTCGCCTCCGACGTGGTCGCGCGGCTGCGCCCGTGGCTCGACGCCGAGCAGGCCGGCTGGCCCCCCGGCTATCGCTACGAGCTCGGCGGGGAGGCGGAGGGCTCGGCGCGGGCCAACGAGTCCATCGTCGAGCAGTTGCCGGTGGCCGGACTGATCATCCTGATGCTGCTCGTCGGGCAGTTCAACTCCGTCCGGCGGACCGCCATCATCCTGTTGACGGTCCCCCTCGGCCTGATCGGGGTGGTCGCCGGGCTCCTGCTGGCGCAGTCCTACGTCGGCTTCATGACCCTGCTCGGCATCATCGCGCTGGCCGGCATCATCATCAACAACGCCATCGTGCTGATCGACCGCATCCGCATCGAGATCGACGACAACGGCCTCGATCCGCCGCGGGCCGTCGTGGAGGCGGCCCAGGGGCGCTTCCGGCCGATCCTGCTCACCACCGCCACCACCGTCGCCGGCCTCCTGCCGCTCTGGTTCGGCGGCGGCCCGATGTGGGAGCCGATGGCCATCGCCATCATCTTCGGCCTGCTGGGCGCGACCGGGCTCACCCTCGGCGTGGTGCCGGTCCTCTACTCGCTGCTCTTCCGCGTCAGTTTCCGCGGGTTCAGGTACTGACCGGCAGTGGGACGCGAGGGCCGGGTGGTGGCCGTCCGTGGCGACCAGGCTCGTCGAGGGACGAGCTGCGGGCGGCGTGCGGGCTGCGGCCGGCCCGGGTATCGACCGGGCCGCCGATCGTCCTCGACCCCGATTCGGGCCGCGCACGTGATGGAGCTGCGCGCCGCCGTGGCGGCGCTCGAGTGAAACGAATTCGCCGGGCCGCTTCTCCCGGCGTCGATCGGGGAGGGCTGGTGGGAGACTCCAGGTACGCGATGTCGCGCGCTCGCGACTTCGCGGATGCGTACGGGTTGCGAGTGCCGATACTGCTGGCGCCGATGGCCGGCGCCTGTCCGCCTTCGTTGTCGATCGCCGTGGCCAGGGGAGGCGGCATGGGGGCCTGCGGCGTGTTGATGATGAGCCGCGAGGAGATCGCCGACTGGGTGCGGGAGGTGAGATCGGGCTCGAACGGCGTCTTCCAACTGAACACCTGGATTCCCGACCCCCGTCCGGATCGGGATCCGGATCACGAGCGCTCGATCCGCCGGTTCCTGTCGAGCTGGGGTCCGGAGGTGCCGGAAGACGCCGCCGACGCGGCGCCGCCCGACTTCACCGGTCAGTGCGAGGCCATGCTCGATGCCGGGCCGGCCGTGATCTCGTCGATCATGGGCCTCTATTCCCCTGGCTTCGTCTCCCGAATGAAGCAGCGGAAGATCCGCTGGTTCGCGACCGCCACCTCCGTGGCCGAAGCGGTCATGGCCGAGGAGGCCGGAGCCGACGCGATCGTCGCGCAGGGCATGGAGGCGGGCGGTCATCGGGGCGCGTTCGATGCAAGTGACGCCGAGCGCAACCTGATCGGGCTGTTCTCGCTCGTACCGGCCGTCGCGGACGCCGTCCGGCTTCCGGTCGTCGCGGCGGGAGGCATCGCCGATGCCCGGGGCGTCTCCGCCGCGCTTCTCCTCGGCGCGTCGGCCGTGCAGATCGGCACCGGGTTTCTGCGTGCGCCGGAGGCGAGGCTCCCGCCCGCCTGGGCGGACTCGCTGGGCGGTGCCGCGCCCGAGGACACGATGGCCACCCGCGCGTTCTCCGGGCGGCTCGGCCGGAGCATTCGTACGGAGTACGCGGTGGCGGCGGCCGCGCCGGGCGCACCCGTACCGGCGCCCTATCCGATCCAGCGGCATCTCACCCGGGCGATGCGCGGTGAAGCCGCCAGGTCCAACGACCTGGCCGGCATGCAGGCCTGGGCCGGCCAGTCGGCCGGGCTTGCACCCGCGGGCTCCGCGACGGACACGGTCGTCGCGCTCTGGGAAGGCGTCCGGTCCATCCTCGAATGAGCCGGTCCGGTTCGGACGCACGCCGGGAGAGCCGGCTCGGGGCGCCGCGATGGCGGCGGACGCGGGAGGACCCCGTTCGCCGGCATGCCACTGTCGGAACCAACCTCACGGCAATCATCGGGCAGGCTCCACGCTTCGCTTCCTGCGCCGATCATGGCGCACGGGCTCGGCTGGGAACCATCGACACCGTCCCGTCGCGTGGGCGCGATGTAGAATCGGGGCGGGTCGCCCCAGGTGCGACCGACCCATGAAGCACTGGCAGGAAACGGCGCAGATCGTGGGCCGCATCGCCGAGCTGGCGGCGGCGGGCCGGCGGGCGGCGCTGGCGACGGTCGTGCGGATCGAGGGCTCCGCGTACCGGCGCCCCGGCGCCAAGCTGCTCGTGGAGGAGGGCGGCGCGACGCGCGGGGGCGTGAGCGGCGGATGCCTGGAGGCGGACGTGCGCGAGGTCGCCCGGGCCGTGATGCGCGACGGCGCGCCCCGGCTCCGGCACTACGAGACCGGCGACGACGACAGCACGGTTTGGGGGCTCGGCCTCGGCTGCAACGGGGCGGTCGACGTCTTCGTGCAGCCCGCCACGTCGGAGGACGCGCTGGACACGGCGCGGCGCCTGCGCGCGCTGCTCGCGGGCGACGCGCCGTTCGCCGTCTCGACCGTCGTGCGCGGTCCCGCCGCCGTCCTGGGTCGGATGCTCGTGACTCCGGACGGCCCGCCGGGCGGCTCGACGGAAGCCGCCGGCCTCGATAGCGAGATGGCCCGGCGCGCGGAGGCGCTGCTCGCGGCCGGCGAGTCGAAGTGCCACGACCTCGAGTCGGCCGGCGTGTTCACCGAGGTGCACGTCCCGCCGCCGAGGCTCGTCATCTGCGGCGCGGGCGACGACGCGATGCCCCTGTCGGCCCTCGCGTCTCGGGTCGGCTTCCGCGTGACGGTCGTCGATCACCGCCCCGCCCACCTGTCCCCGGAGCGCTTTCCCGCCGCGGAGCTCGTCGAGCGCCGGCCCGACGACGGCCTCGACGGGTTGCCGCTCGGCCCGCGCGCCTATCCGGTGGTGATGACGCATTCCTTCGCGCACGACCGCGAGTGGGTGCGGCGCCTGCTCGCGACCGACGTCCCCTACGTCGGCCTGCTGGGCCCGCGCGATCGGAGAGACGAGATCCTCCACCAGATCGGCGCGACGGCGACCGGCCGGCTCTTCGCGCCGGTGGGTCTCCATCTCGGCGCGGACGGGCCGGAGCAGGTGGCGGTGAGCATCGTCGCCGAGCTGCTGGCCGTCCGCGCGTCGAGCGCGCCGCGCCACCTGCGCGAGAGGGAGGGAGTCATCCATGCCGGCTGAACGAAGCGGCGCGGTGGCCGGCGTCGTGCTCGCCGCCGGCAGCTCGACCCGCATGGGACGCAACAAGCTGTTCTTCGAGCTCGACGAGGAGTCGCTGCTCCGAAGGGTCGTGCGCCGCGCCCTCGACGCCGGCCTCGACCCGGTCCTCGTCGTCGTGGGCCACGAGTCCCATCGCGCCCGGGCCGAGCTCGCGGGGTTGCCGTGCACGCCGGTCGACAACCCCGACCACGCGCTGGGGGTCAACCGGTCGCTGCGGACCGGCATCTCCCACGTGCCGGATCGGGCCGGGGCGGCGGTGGTGATGCTGGCGGACATGCCGTTCGTGACGAGCCGCATGGTCTCGACCCTCGTTGCGCGTTACCGGGAGAGCGCCGCGCCGCTGGTCATCTCCGCCTACGGGGAGGTCAACGCGCCGCCGATGCTGTACGACCGTGCGCTGTTCCCCGAGCTGCGGCAGATGAGCGGATCGGGGTGCGGACGTCAGGTCGTGCGGCGGCATCGCGACGAGGCGATCGCGGTCTCCTGGCCGGAGGCGGCGCTCCAGGACGTCGACGTTCCGGAGGATTACGAGCGGATCAGGGCGGAGCTGGGACTCGGGGACCCCGAAAGCGGTGCGGCCGCGGATGGCGCGGGCCCGGGAGCCGGCGGCGCGGCAAATGGCGCGGGCCCGGGAGTCGGCGGCGCCCCGAATGGCGCGGTTCCGGGAGTCGGCGGTGTTGCGAAAGGCGCGGGCTCGGGAGTCGGCGGCGCCCTGAATGGCGCGGGCCCGGGGGTCGGCGGTGTTGCGAAGGGCGCGGGCCATGACCCCGGCGCTGACGCTGCCGCCCCGGCGGCCGACCC
>JAJEEA010000388.1 GCA_022821235.1 Vicinamibacteria bacterium | reverse complement strand
GTCTCCCGGCGACCCGCCGGTGGGGGGCGCGGCTGCTCGTGGCGGGCGCCGTCGTGTCGGCGGCGGGAATCGTCTTCCTGCTGTTCGCGGTGGCGGGGCTCCAGGTCGCCCTGCGGCTCCGCGAGGTTCCGGTGCCGAGCCTCGTCGGCCTGAGCGAGGAGCAGGCGGCGACGACCCTCGCGCAGCTCGGTCTCGACGTGCGGGTCGAGGCGCTGCCGCGCATCGACCCGAGCATTCCCGCCGGCCACGTCGCGGGCCAGGATCCGGCCACCGGATTGACCACGCGCAGCGGCCGCAGCGTCAAGGTCTGGCTGAGCTCGGGGGCGAGCGCGGGCTCGGTGCCGACGCTGATCGGCCAGTCGGAGCGAGGCGCCCGGACCCGGCTCGAGGAGGACGCCCTGCGCCTGCGCGGCGTCTCGGAGATCCGGTCCAACCGCTATCCCAGCGACTCGGTGGTCGCCCAGGAGCCGCCGCCCCTGGGGTCGGCCTCCGACGTCTCCATCCTCGTCAACCGCGGCGAACGCGGCGCCACCTACGTCATGCCGGACCTCATCGGCGTCTACGGCGCCGATGCCGCCGAGGTGCTGCGGGCCCGCGGATTCCGGGTCTCGGTGGTCGGCGATCACCCCTATCCCGTCGAGCCGGGGGTGGTCCTGCGCCAATCCCCGCCGCCGGGGTTTCAAGTCGCCCACGGCGAGGCCATCTCCCTCGAGGTCAGTCGATGAGCGTGCGCATCGCCCCCTCGATTCTCTCGGCCGACTTCGCTGCCCTCGGCGCGGCCGTGGCGGCGGCCGAGGCGGGAGGGGCCGACCTGATCCACGTCGACGTCATGGACGGGCACTTCGTGCCCAACCTCACCATCGGTCCGCCGGTGGTCGCGGCCCTGCACCGGGTGACCGGCCTCCCGCTGGACGTGCACCTGATGATCACCGACCCCGACCGCTACATCGACCGGTTCGCGGACGCCGGCGCGGCGGCGATCTCGGTCCACGTCGAGACCACGCCGCACCTGCACCGCACCCTCGGACACGTCCGGAGCCGCGGCGTCCGGGCCGGCGTCGTGCTGAACCCCGCCACCGCGGTGTCGACGCTGAGCGAGGTGGCGGGCGAGGTCGACTTCGTGCTCGTCATGAGCGTCGACCCCGGGTTCGGCGGCCAGACGCTCATTCCCGGCAGCGTCGCGAAGATCGCCCGCGTGCGGCGGCTTCTCGACGAGGCGGGCAACCGCGCACCCGTCGAGGTCGACGGCGGCGTGGACCGCGGCAACGCCGCGCGGCTCGTGGAGGCGGGAGCCGAGATCCTCGTGGCCGGCGCCGCCGTCTTCGGCGCCCCCGACGTGCCGGCGGCGGTGCGGGGGCTGCGCGAGGCCGCCTGCGCGCCGGTCGCCGCCGCGGTCGGGGAAGGCTGACGGGGTGGCCCGCGGCAGCGCCACGGTTCGGGTCCGGTACGCGGAGACGGATCGGATGCAGGTGGCGTACTATTCGAACTACTTCGTGTGGTTCGAGGTGGCGCGTTGCGATCTGCTGCGGTCGGCGGGCTGCTCCTACCGGGACCTCGAGGCGGCCGGGTTCATGCTGCCGGTCATCGAGGCGCACTGCGAGTACCGTCAGCCGGCCCGCTACGACGACGAGCTGACGATTCTCACGCGGGGCGACCTGCTGTCGCCGGTCCGCGTGCGGTTCGCGTACGAGGTCCGACGGACCGGCGACGGCGCCGCGACGGCCCTGGGCCACACGGTGCACGCGTCGGTCGACGGCGAGGGCCGGCCGGCCCGGCTCCCCGCCGACATCCGAAGGCTGTTGGCGTAGAACATCCATGAGCTACCATCACCGTGCTCCGATTCGTGCTTCCCACCCGACGACGCCCGCGGGGCGCCCGTGGCCGAGAGCCGCCCTCGCGGCGCTGCTCGCCGTCACGGTCGCCGCGTGCACCTCCCCGCGGGCGGACATTCCCGCGATCGGCGAGGTCGAGGCCGACCGCCTGCTCTTCGAGCGGGGGGCGGCGGCCCTCGACGAGGGCGACTGGCGCCGCGCGCGCCAGTACTTCGTGGAGATCCGCGACAACTATCCCCAGAGCCAGTACCGGGCGCCGGCGCGGCTGGGCATCGGAGAGAGCTACGAGCAGGAGGGGTCGACGGAGGCGTACGTGCGCGCCCTCGCCGAGTTCCAGGACTTCCTCAGCCTCTACCCCACCCACCCCCGCGCCCCCTTCGCCCAGTACAAGCTGGGGATGGTGCACTTCCACCAGATGCGGCGGGCCGAACGGGACCAGACCGAGACGCGGAACGCGATACGCGAGTTCGAGAACTTCCTCGACCGGTACCCGACGGACCTGGAGTGGACGCCCACCGTCCGCGAGCGGTTGCGCGAGGCCCGCGACCGGCTCAGCGAGCACGACTTCACCGTCGGGCACTTCTACTACCGCGCCAAGTTCTACCCCGGGGCGGTGAACCGGTTCCGTCAGATTCTGGACAACGATCCGGAGTACTCGAAGCGCGACGAGGTCTACTTCTATCTCGGCGAGTCGTACGCCGTGGGTCAGGCGATCGCCGAGGCCATTCCCTACTTCGCGCGCATCCTCGAGGAGTTCGAGGCCAGCGAGTACGCCGAGGAGGCCCGCCTGCGGATCTCCGAGCTCGAAGCCCGGCTCGACAGATGACGAGGCCCCGAGCCGCGCCCGGCGGGGCCCCATCGAGCGGCCGGCGTTCGAGCGCGCCGTCTCTCAGGACGGAGAGGCGAGGCGCTGGCCCTTCCGGTCGGGGACCGCCTCCGGCTCCGGGGCCCCGGCGGGGCCCCGTCGAGCGGCCGGCGTTCGAGTGCGCGGTCTCTCAGGACGGGGAGGCGAGGCGCTGGCCCTTCCGGTCGGGGACCGCCTCCGGCTCCGAGGCCCCGGGCGCCGCCGGGGGTTCGAACGCGGCGCCCTTGGGGGGCATCCCGGCCAGGGTGAACCGCCGGTAGTACTCCAGCGCCGAGGCCAGGGCCGTCGCCACGACGACCCAGAGCGCAATCTGCCCCAGCACGAAGAACTGCCGCAGGTGCTCCCGACCCAGGATCAGCAGCAGGATCGCGATGACCTGCGACATCATCTTCACCTTGCCGAGCGGCGACGCCGGAATCGTCACGCCGCGCGACCAGGCGAGGCTGCGCAGCACCGTGACCCCCAGCTCGCGGCCCAGGATGATGGCCACCATCCAGGCGGGGGCCAGCTCCATCTGCACGAGCGAGATCAGGGCGGCGGTGACCAGGAGCTTGTCGGCCAGCGGGTCCATCAACTGGCCCCACGTGGTGACCTGCTTCTGCCGCCGGGCGAGAAACCCGTCGAGCCAGTCGGTGAGGGCGGCCACGCTGAAGATCGCGGCGCCGACCAGCTCCTTCCCTTCGAACTCCGTCCACAGCACGACGACGAGCAGCGGAACCAGGAAGATGCGGGCCAGCGTCAAGCTGTTCGGCAGATTCATGGGGAGAAAGAGGGCCCCATTGTAGTGTCCGGACGGACCGGTCGCAACACGGGGCCGGGCCGGGGGCGCACGTCAAGAAAGTGAGACGCGGCCCGCAAGCCGTACCGCCCAGGCCGGGACGGTGCGTTCCGGAGGGGTTCGCAGCCGAGAACACCGAGAATCGGGAGCCTGACAGCCCAGCGTGGCAGCCATCTCACGAATCTG
>JAJEEA010000213.1 GCA_022821235.1 Vicinamibacteria bacterium | reverse complement strand
CCACTACTGGCTCGGCATGGCGAACCTCAACGCGGGCCGGATGGCCGAGGCGGCGGCCGAGTTCCAGATCTACCTGGAGCGCGAGCCGAACGGCCGCTTCGCGTCGACGGCCACCGGCATCCTGTCGTCGATCCAGCCGTAACCCCGACGCGTTCCCGCCCGGAAGCACGAAACGGGCGCTGCACGGCCCGCGCGCAGCGCCCGTCCGGAACCCGCCGACGTTCCGTCTTGCCCGCGCGTCCGTCAGAACCCGTACCGAATGCCGAACTGCGCCTGACGCGGGAACCCGCTCCCGCCCCGCAGGGTCAGCAGGTTGAGGAAGTTGCCGCTGCGCAGGTCGCCCGTCGGGTTGTTGAAGTTGGCGTGGTTCGTCGCGTTGAAGATGTCGAAGAACAGGTCGAGCGTCTGCGTCTCCGTCGGCCTCAGGCGATAGCCGAACCGGATGTCGAGCTGCATGAAGTCGGGCCCGCGCGCGCCGCCGTACCCGCCGTCGTTCTCCACGGTGATGGCGTGCTCCCCGGTGCCGGGGTAGGTGCCCGGGGCGATGGGGTCGAATAGGACGCCGTTCATGTTGGCGTCGATGTTCGAGTTGTGGACGGTCAATGGCAGGCCGCTCATGTAGCGGATCGTGGCGCTGGCCGTCACCCCGCCCGGAAACTCGGTGTTGCCGGCGATGGCCAGGATGTGCCGGCGGTCGGACTCCGCGGGCTGCCACAGCTCGTCGAGGTTGAGGTCGGGGCCCACCTGCGTGACGACGCTCTCGAACTGCTGCCAGGTATCGCCGCGCGAGTAGGCGTACGCGTACGAGAGGCGGGCGCCCCAGCGGTCGGCGTACCGCTTCTCGACCTGGATGTTCAGGGCGTCGTAGTCCATCGCCCCCACGCTGTCGGCGGCGATGACGTTGTTCACGAACTGCCCGTCGCCCCCCAGCAGGCCGAAGACGTCGTAGAACACCAGGGGGTCGCTGCGCGCCGTGCCCAGCCGCGTCGGCATGTTGTAGTTGACCCGGGCGAGCATGTCGCGCCCCATGGTGCGGATGTAGTCGGCCGACACCGAGAGCGTCGGGGCCAGCTCGCGCTCGTAGCCGAAGGTCATCTGGTGCTGATACGGCTGCTGGCGCGTGTGGGCGTCGAGATAGACGGTGCCGGTGTTCCTGAGCAGCGAGCCGGCCGGGTACAGCATGTTGAGGGCGTCTCGATCCACGAAGGGACACGGGCCGGCGGGATTGGCGGGGCAGGCGAGCGGGCCGGTGCCGACCGGCGCGTAGTTCAGGAGAAACGGATCGGTCGGGAGCATGCCGTTGGCCGGACCCGGGTCGGCGCTCGTCAACGGAAAGCTCACCGTGAACGAATCGGTGAACCGCGGGTTCTGCATGAAGTTGTCGAGGGTGCCGAGCAGGGTCTTGTCGTAGAAGATGCCGTACCCCGCCCGCAGCACCGAGCGCCCGTCGCCGGTGACGTCGTAGGCGATGGAGGTGCGGGGCGAGAAGTTGTTCCTGTCGATGGGGTCCTGTCCGGACGGAACCATCGGGTTGGCGGGCTCTCCATTCGGCCCGTCGAGCAGAGCGGCCCGGAAGATCTCGAGGTCGTAGCGCATGCCGAGCCCGAGGGTCAGCCGGTCGTTCACCTGCCACTTGTCCTGGAAGAACAGCTCGGTCGTGTACACGGGGAACCGATACGGCCTCCCGTGGGGGTTGCCGACCCGGACGCTGAGCCGCTCGGGATACGTGTAGGGGTCGGCCGGGTCGAAGATCCGGTCGGTGTCGAACGTGAACGTGCCGCCCATGTTGCTCTCGTTGAACTCCTCCAGAACCGAGCGGTGGAACGTGCCCCCGAACTTGAAGTCGTGGTCGCCGCCCATGTCGGGCACGAACCACGAGAACGTGTTGGCGTACTGCCAGTTGTAGTCGTCGCGCCCGGCAGAGCTGTTGAGCTGGTTGTCCTGGAAGCTCGGGTGGCTCCACTGCGGCGGGCACGTCACCTGGTTGCCGATGTTGTCGAATCCGCCGTTGGCGCGCCAGCAGGGGTTGCCCCGGTAGGCCGACTCGTAGGTCCTCGCGATGCGCACGGTGTTGACCTTGTTGTTCCCGAGCACGCTCGTGTACGTGCCGACGTAGATCTGATCGTCGTCGGTCTCGTCCTGAATGGTGTTCAGGGTCGCGCTCCGGTTGCCGATGAGGTTGTACTGCGGGGCGACCTCGCGGATCGTCCGGAACGCCCACGTGTTGTTGGCGTTCATCTGGTGGTCGACCCGGAACAGCGTGTTCCACGCCCTCCATTGCTCCGCGAGCGAGAAGTCGAGGTCGGGACGGGTGTCATAGGCCCGGGACCGGCTCGGGTTGACGATCTGGCGCTCGACGCTGACGAAGAAGTGCGCCTTGTCGCGCACGATTGGCCCGCCGATGACCCCCCCGAACTCCGTCTTGTTGGTCTCGGGCTTGGTGAGCGAGTCGCTCCGGGCGACGAAGTAGTCCTCCGCCGTCATGCGCTCGCTGGTGTAGTAGTCGAAGAGGGCGCCGCTGAACTGGTTGGTTCCCTGCTTGGTGATCGAGTTGACGATGGCCCCCCTCACGCGCCCGAACTAGGCGTCGAACTGGTTGCTGAGTACCTTGAAATCATGCACCGACTCGAGCGGCACGCGCACCTGACCGCCGGCCCCCGAGCCGCTGATGTCGTCGTTGTTCGTGGCCCCGTCGACCCCCATCGAGTTGCCGTTGGGGGTCTGGCCGTTGGCGATCATCGTGTCGTTGCCGAGGCTCGACGAGGGCTGGAACTGGATGCCCGGCAGCAGCGCCACCGCCGCGAAGGCGCTGCGGTTCAGGGTGGGCAGCTCGACCAGCTCCTGGCTCGAGACGGTGCCGCCGACCTCGGCCGACGTCAGGTCGACGAGGGGCGCCTGGCCCGAGACGGTGATGGTCTCCTCGAGGGCCCCGATCTCCAGCACGATGTCGATGTCGAGGGTGTTGCCGACCCCGATGGCGAAGTCGGTGCGCTGGAAGCCGCGGAAGCCGGCCAGCTCGGCGCTGATGGTGAACACGCCGGGAATGAGCTGGGCCGCGAAGAAGGTGCCGTCGCCGCTCGTGATCACCTCGCGGAACGTGCCGGTGTCCTGGTTGGTGATGACCACGCTCACGCCGGGCAGGGCGCCGCCGGTGTCGTCGGTGACCCGGCCGCGCAGCTCCGACCGGCCCTGTTGGCCCAGGGCCGTCGTCCCCATCGCGATGAGGGCCGCCACCGTCCACAGACACAGCAGTCTTCTCGCCATTTTCTCCTCCCCGTGAAGACAGACCGACGTTCGAAAGAGCCTGAAGCCGTCGACGTCCGTTCGCCAGAGAGCCGGCGCCGCCTGTGCGTGTCACGCGGTCTCAAGTAGTGCAGGTGCCGATCCGCTCGCCCATCACCTCCTTGCCGCTGTCGTTCTCAATCGCTTGCGGGCGGCCTCCGCGTCGATCCGAAGCACGAGTCACGGATCCGCCGGCGTCGGCGACGCTTCCGAAATCCAATCCGGCGAACATCGCGATTCGGTCCGCCGAAGGCCCGCCGGGCTGTTTCCCGGTCCGCGTCCCGTACCCGCCCCCGACCTGCGGCGGTTGATCACCCGCTCGGACTCGGAGGCCTGGCGCGCGATCTGCTCGAGGACCCGGCTCTCGACCCCGCCGCGCACCGTTCCGACGAGCAGCACCTCCCCTCGTGGACGAGGATACGGAACGGCGGGTCCGCCTCCCGCCCGGAAACGGTTGTGCCATCGCGCTCGACGCGAGGGCTGCCACCGCCGCCACGCACACCATCACCAGACCGGCACGCGTGAGCTTCGACCGGAGCGGACGAAGGGAACGCATGCGGATACCCGACCCTTCCTGACGAGTTGACCGCATGTTAACTCTAACTCGTCCTCGCAAAAGGTCAAGCGAGTGGTCAAGCGAGGTCAAGCGAGGTCGGTTCGCGCCGGGCGACGCGTCCGACAGCGCATTCTCCGGGGCCTTCGCGAAGGGGCGCCCCCCCCGGCGCGCCATGCCCGCGACCAGGTGGCAGGGCGAAAGTCCGTCGCCGCGGTCGAGTCCACGGGGTTGGCGCTTGCCGTTGCGGCGAGGTGGTCCGGTCGGACCGGACGAATGCGATAATCTGTTGGATTTCAGATCCAAATTTCCGGTCTTCTGGTTCAGCGGAACACCCGCCCATTGCCGTGCCCGCTACAGGTAGTCGATCGCTGCCCGGTGCCAACCATGCACCTCCATCGAGCGGCCGGCCGAGCTCGGAGGGGCGCGTAGCCCTCGGTCCCCGCCGCTGCCGGTCCGGCTTCGGGCCGGTGCAATCGCCGCTTCGCGCTGGTAGGATAGGTTCAACCGCCCAATCGTGATCGATGTCGCCACCTGCGTCACCCGCACGACGGGCGGGGCGGCGGCGGTCGTCCGCGGCAGCCGCTCGGAACGAAGGGGGAACAGCCATGTTCGAGACCAGCACACTACG
>JAJEEA010000003.1 GCA_022821235.1 Vicinamibacteria bacterium | reverse complement strand
CACCGGCACCCCGAAGGTGTTCAGCAGCGTGAGCTGCAGGTTGGTGAGGCGCTGGGTCTCGTCGGGATACTTGACGTGGCGACCGCTCGCGATGCGCCCGCCGCCGCCGCCCGCGAGGAGGAGCGGGAGGTTGCGGACGTCGTGCGAGTTGCCCTCGCTGATGGCGCTGCCGTAGAGGGTGACGACGTTGTCGAGCACGGTGCCGTCGTCGCCGTCCGGCATCGACGCCAGCCGCTCGAGGAAGTACGCGAAGAGCGACGCGTGATAGGCGTTGATCTTGGCGAGACTCTCGATCTTGTTCCTGTCGCCGCCGTGGTGCGAGATCGGATGGTGCGAGTCGGACACGCCGATCTGGGGATAGGTCGCCCCGCTCTGCTCGCGGCCGATCTGGAACGTGATGACCCGCGTGGTGTCGGTCTGGAACGCGAGGGCCTGCATGTCGAACATCAGCCGGGCGTGCTCGTCGTAGCTGACGGGAATGCCGGCCGGCGACTCGACGACGGGCAGCGCGCGCCCCTGCGACTCGGCGTTCTGGATTCGGCGCTCGATCTCGCGCACCGACTGCAGGTACTCGTCGAGCTTCGCGCGGTCGCGGGTGCCGAGGCCGCCCTGCAGGCGGTCGACCTTCTCGAGCACCGAGTCGAGGATGCTGCCCTGGCGGCGCAGCCGCGCCGCCCGCACCGCGGGGTCGGTGCTGTCGACGTTGCCGAACAGGCGGTCGAACACGACGCGCGGGTTGGTCTCGACCGGCAGCGGGGTCGACGGGCCGGCCCACGCGAGCCGGTTCTGGTAGGCGCAACTGAAGCCGACGTCGCAGGTGCCGACGCCGTTCACGGTGTCCGCCCCCTCGAGGCCGAGCTCGAGCGACGGCAGCGGGGTGTCCTGGCCGACCTCGTTGGCGAGGATCTGGTCCATCGAGATGCCGAGCTGCAGGCTCGAGCTGCCGGTGGTGGGCAGCGGCTCGATGCCGGTGAGGAAGGCGCCGGCGGGCTTGGCGTGGGCCCCCGACGCGCCCGAGCGCGACCGCGCCCCGGTGTTGTCGAGCCCGCTCACCACCAGCAGGCGGTCGCGGAACGGCTCGAGCGACTTCAGGCTCGGCGTGAACTCGAAGCCCGGCCCCTCGGCGAGCGGCGTCCACCGCTCCATGATGATGCCGTTCGGCACGTACACGGTGCCGAAACGGAGGGGAGACTTCGCCGCGGTCTTCGCCAGCGCGGTCGCCGCCGGCACCATGCCGTCGAGCAGCGGCAGCGCCAGGGTGGCGCCGACGCCCCGCAGAACCGTCCGGCGAGGAATGGCCTTCTTGGTGATGATCATGACTCCGCTCTCCGCATCAGGAAGGGGGTGCTCTTGACGATGCCCGAAACCAGGGACGACCACGTGATCTCGTCCGCCGCCGACTCGCGGCTGATCTGCCGGACCACCGGCATGTCGTAGTGCTCGAGGGTGCGCCCGAGGGCGTAGGTCAGCATCTTCTCGGCGACGGTCTCGACGAACTGCTCCTCGCGGTCGAGGATGACGGCGCGGAGGCCGGCCAGCCCGTGTACCTCGGTGCCGTCGACGAGGGTGCCCGAGGCGTCGATGGGGATGCCGGTGTCGTACGGCGTCCCCCCCTCGTTGGTGGTCCGCCAGCGCCCGATGGCGTCGAACGACTCGAGGGCGAACCCGAGGGGATCGATGACGTTGTGGCAGCTCGCGCACACCGCGTTGGCGCGGTGCTGCTCCAGCCGCTCGCGGACCGACCGCGGCGCCCCGTCCTCGCCCGCGGTGGGCAGGCTCGGCACGTCGGGCGGGGGCGGCGAGGGCGGCGTGCCGAGGAAGTTCTCGAGCAGCCACACGCCGCGCACCACCGGCGAGGTGCGGTTCGCGTAGGAGGTGATGGTCAGGATGCTGGCGTGGCCGAGCAGGCCGCCGCGGCTGTCGTCGGGATAGTCCACCCGGCGGAAGTGCACGCCGTGGACGTCGGGGATGCCGTAGTGCCGGGCCAGCCGCTCGTCGACGAAGGTGTGGTCGGCCCGCAGCATGTCGAGCAGGGGCCGGTCATCGCGCAACTGGCTCTCGAGGAAGAGCTCGGTCTCCTGCCACATCGCCTCGCGCAGGTTCTCGTCGAAGGCGGTGTAGGTGGCGGTGTCCGGCGCCGCGTTCCGCAGCTTGCGGAGCTGCAGCCACTGGCCCGCGAAGTTCTCGACGAGGGCCCGCGACCGCGGGTCGGCGAGCATGCGCCGGACCTGGCCATCGAGGACGCCGGGGTCGCTCAGCTCGCCGCGCTCGGCGAGGCCCAGCAACTCGTCGTCGGGGATGCTGCTCCACAGGAAGAACGACAGGCGCGACGCCAGCTCGATGTCGCTGACGCGGTAGGCGGTCCCGGGCGCGGCCCCCGCCGGGTCGGCCTCGATGCGGAACAGGAACTCGGGGTCGACGAGCAGGCGCTCGATCGCGGCCTGGACGCCGCCGTGGAAGCCGCCCTCGGCCCGGCCCATCTCGTAGAAGTCGAGCAGCGTGTCGACGTCGGTCCCGCTCGCGGGCCGCCGGAACGCGCGGCGGGCCAGCCCCGACAGGATCGTCTCGGCGCACGCCCGCTCGGCGCCGGCGTCAGCGCCGGCCGGGGCGCACGTGAGCAGGGCGTCGCGAGTCGCGAGGTCGGCGGTCCCGTCGGGATCGTAGGGGCCGATGATCTGCACCACCGACACCGCGGGGTTGCCGTCCTGCATCTCGTCCTGGCCGTGCGAGTAGGTCGACCGGTCGGCGGGCAGCGGCAGCAGCCCCTCGGGCAGGGCCGACTGGCGCTCGAACGCCACCCCCACCCGGTGCCGGCCGCCGGTCACGGGGACGCGCACCTCGAGCCCCCTGTCGGCGTTCAGGGCGTACAGCTCCCACTCGGGGAACGACCGCGAGTCGTAGACCTGGTCGAACTTGCCGGCGTAGCCCATCGGGGGCAACTGGCCGTCCTCCCACTCGCGGCCCACCGTAAACGTGCCCACGCGGGCGCCATCGAGCCGCACGTCCATCAGGTGCGGCTGCCCCATGCCCCGCACGTAGCCGTACTCCTGCTTCCGCAGGCTCACGCGGATGACGTACTCGCCGGCGACCGGGAAGTGGTGCTCGACGGCCACGCCGCCGCGCGACCCCAAGGGCAGGTCGAGGCTCACCGCGCCGTCCTGGTTCATGCCGCCGTGCACCGGGTAGGTGTGGGCGACCGGCCGGAGCGCGGCGTCGCCGACCACGAGCTGGCTGATGCGCTGGGCCGCGGCGAGGTAGCGGTCGATGAGGGTCGGCGAGACCGACAGCACCTCGGCGATGTTGTCGAAGCCGTGGTGCTCGGTGTCGGGCGGCAGCAGGGCGTTGGCGTCGATCTCCAGGCCGAACAGGTCGCGGACTGCGTTGGCGTACTCGATCCGGTTGAGCCGGTGCACGGCCGAGCGCCCCGGGTCGGGGGCGGCGAGGGCGGCGCGGTCGAGCTCGGTCTCGAGCCACGCGACGAACGCGTGGGCGGTCTCGGCGTCGGGCCGGGGCCTGCCCGCCGGGGGCATCTCGCCGGCGCGCAGGCGCCGCACCACGTGCTCCCACGCGGCGGCGTCACCGCCCACCCGCGAGAGGTCCATCGTGTCGAGGGTGAGGTCGGCCGTGCGGGTCCGTTCGTTGTGGCAGGCCACGCAGTAGCGGTCGAGCAGGGCCCGGCCGTCGGCCGCGGTCGGCGCGCCGGCCGCGGCCATGAACTGCGGCAACGACACGAGGTTCCCCCCGGCGAGGTTCGCGCCGGGCGCCGGCTCGGCCTGCAACTGAAGCTGACCGGCCGCGACCAGAGTCGACACCGCGAGGATGACGAGTGTCCTACGCACCATGTTCGTTCCTCTCAGCAACTCGCGAACGTCGATCCGCGGATTCCCTCTTCGGCTGCAAGCGCCGCCGTCGCGCGAACCCGTGGCCCAGGGCCCCGTGAACTCGACCGGCACCGCACACCCGCCTGAGCCCTCGCCTGCCAGTCGTCGCCTTCGGCTTCGCTTGGCGTCCTCCCGAACCCTCCAGGAGTCCGCACCGTTCTGCGATGCACACTCTCAATGGCGCGTCACGTTCCAATCTTCGGGCACGGACACGGGTTTTGCACCGCTCAATCGGTGGCGAATCACAGCGCCGCATACCCGAACGTTCAGTCGCGGCGCAGCACTAACCGCCCGCCGCGTCCGCCAGCCGCTCCACCAGCTCTCTCGCCGGCGTGCCGTCCTCGTTCTCGACGTCGGGGTCGGCCCCCTCGGCAATCAGCAGGTCGGCGACCGCCCTGAACCGGTTCCGCGCCGCCCCGTGCAGCGCCGTGTTGCCGCCGCGCCCCGCCTCGTTGATGCCCGCCGCCCCGCCCGCCGCGACGACGGCCCGCACCGTCTCGATCACGAGGCCCTCGTTGCCCCACTCGGCCGCGACCAGCTCCGGCGCGATGAGCCGGCTCCGCCGGTTGGTCGACCGGCTGAGCCCGAGGCCCACCGCCGCCATCAGCGCCGTGCTCCCGTCCTCCATCGGAATCAGGGGGTCGGCGCCCGCCTCGGCGAGGGCACGCACCAGATCCGGCTCGAGGTACTTCGCGGCGAGGGTGAACGGCGTCGCCCCCTTCTCGCGCAGGGTGAACACGAACTGGTAGGTCCAGCGGGGCACCGGGGTGCCGCGAACGAGCGGGACGTCGGGGTCCGCCCCCGCCGCCAGCAGGGCCCGCAGCAGATCGGGCTGCGACCGCAGCACCGCCGCGTGCAGGGCCGTGTAACCCGCCCCGGCCGCATCGGGATCGGCGCCCCGGGCCAGCAGGAACCCGGCGAGGTTCTCGTGGCCGCTCATCGCCGCCACCACCAGGGCGCTGTTGCCGTCGGCCGACCGGTCGTTCACGTCCGCCCCCGCCGCCAGCAGGGCCCGCGCCGACTCGATGTCGCCGTGGCGGGCCGCGAAGAGCAGCGGCGTGAACCCGCCCGCGTCGAACCACGCCGCCCCCTGCGGGCTCGTGGTGCTGCGCTCGCCGGTCCCCCGGAACTGCCGCACCGTCCGGGTCCGCGCGTCGACCGCGGCGCCGTGCTCGAGCAGCACCCGCGTCACCGCCGGCTGCCGGTTGGCCACCGCCCACATCAGGGCCGTCTGCCCCCGCGCCGGCTCGGCCGCGTCGACGTCTACGCCGTGCGCGAGCAGCGCCCGCACCGCCCGCGGATCGCCGGTGTGGGCGCACCGCATGAGCAGCGTCTCACCCGAGCCGAGCCCGAGGTTGGGATCGGCCCCGGCCGCGAGCAGCCGCTCGACGGCGCCGGCGTGACGGTTCGCGCAGGCCGCCCACAGCGGCGTCGCCCCGTAGTCGTTCCGCGCGTCCACGTCCGCGCCGGCCCGAACCAGGCGATCGAGCGCGTCCGCCGCGTCCCAGTACGCCGCCCAGTGCAGCGCCGTCGCCCCGTCCGCCTGGGCCGCGTCGACGTCCGCGCCGTCGTCGATGAGTGCCGCCACCCGCGGCCAGTCCCGCGCCTTGGCGGCGTCCGCGAGACCGGCGTCCGCGCCGGCCGCCGCTGCGCCGGACGCCCAGACGCCCCCGAGCACGAAGGCCGCCACGATCAAGGGCGTCCACTGCCGTCGGCCAGCGTTGGCACGACGCCGCCGAGAGGATGCAATTGCGTGCATATGTACCTGTCCGATGCGCACAGTACGGCAGTCCGCGGCCAATGTCAACGTGTCTCGTCTCGGGGTGCACGTCAGGATTGTTGGGGACCAGATGGGAGACGGCGCCCGGCTCAAGCGCGCCGGCATGCACTGGACAGTGGCCGGGGCCAACGCCGTCATCCCCTGCGGTGCTGCAAGCTCGGCGGCCGCTTCGAGGATTTCTGGGAACGACGAGCCGCCAAGGCCGCCTGACAGTCATCTCACGAATCTGCCGTGCACCCCGTGTCTCGGGCCAGGATCGCGATCGGGCCGGCAATCGGAGGCGGCAGAGCCGGAGCCGTCGGCGGTCTACGAAGAGCTCCCGAGCGTATCCGCCTTGTTTCGATCGAATTCCTCTTGCGTGATGGTGCCGCTCCGGAACAGTTGTTCAGCCTCCCTCAAGTCGGCCAGCGAACGTCTGGGGCCGTCGCCCCTCTTGTAGGCTCGATAGGCCAGGACCAGAAGAGCGGCAACGAGATTGGCCACAGGGGAACGATGACCCCCAGCAGCAAGAACACGATGGGTCTTGAAGTCGATGGTATCGGGCTGTTTCGACGTCGGAACGTGTTCCTCCTTCACGCGCCGGCCCCTGCCTGCGACCCGGACGGGCGGCCGCTGGCGGCGCGGCCCCGCAGAGGGTCACAGCCAGGCGAACTTCACCGCGAACACCGCCGCGATCGCGAACACCCCGGCCGGGCACTCGCGCCCCCGCCCCGCCAGCACCTTGCTCACCACGTAGGTCAGGAAGCCGAGGCCGATGCCGTCGGCGATGGAGTACGTCAGGGGGATGGCGATCACCGTCACCACCGCGGCGCCGTACTCGGTGATGTCGTCCCAGTCCAGGCTCACCAGCGGCTTCGCCATCAGGCACGCCACGTAGAGGATGGCCGCCGCCGTCGCGTACGGCGGGACCGACCGGGCCAGCGGCGCGAAGAACAGGCAGGCGAGGAAGAGAACCGACACGACCACCGCGGTCAGCCCGGTGCGGCCGCCGGCCGAGGTGCCGGCCGCGCTCTCGATGTAGCTGGTGACCGGCGAGGTGCCGAGCAGGGCCCCGCCCACGGTGCCCGTCGAGTCGGCGATGAGGGCGCGGTCGATGCGCGGCAGCTTCCCCTCCGCGTCCAGCAGGTTGGCCTGCTGCCCGACCCCGATGAGGGTGCCGGTGGTGTCGAAGAGGTCGACGATGAGGAACGTCAGGATGACCGCGATCATGCCACCCTGCAGGGCCCCGCCGATGTCGAGGGCGAGCAGGGTCGGGGCCGGGCTCGGCGGCACCGCCGCGAGCCCCATCCACTCGGAGACCCCGAACACGAGGCCGGCCGCGGTGACCCCGAGAATGCCGAGGAGCACCCCGCCCGGCACCCCCCGCGCGGTCAGCGCGACGATGGCGCAGAAGCCGAGCAGGGCCAGGACGGGCCCCGGCGCGAGCAGCTCGCCGGTGGTGACGAGGGTGGCCGGGCTGTCCTGGATGATGCCGGCATCGGCGAGGGCGATGACCCCGAGAAACACCCCGATGCCGGCCGAGATGGCGAGCTTCAGGGCCCGCGGCACCGACTCGACGATCCAGCGGCGCACGCGCACGACGCTCAGCACCACGAAGAGCACCCCGGAGACGAAGACCGCGCCCAGCGCGACCTCCCACGGGTGCCCCATCCCGAGCACGACGCCGTAGGCGAAGAACGCGTTGAGGCCCATGCCGGGGGCGAGGGCGATCGGGTAGTTGGCGTACAGCCCCATGATCAGGGTGCTGAACGCCGCCGCGAGGCACGTCGCGACGAAGACCGCCTCGAACGGCATGCCCGCGTCGGAGAGAATCTGCGGGTTGACGAAGGCGATGTAGGCCATCGTCAGGAACGTCGTCGCCCCCGCGGTGACTTCCGTGCGGACGTCCGTGCCCGCCTGCGACAACCCGAAGTAACGCTCCAGGAATGGTGTCATCGGCTCCTCATCGCCGCCGCGCTCCGGCCGCTTCCCGCAGGCGTCGCCGAAAATCGCCGGCGTCGGTGCACGCCAGGGCCGCGGCCAGGACCACGTCGAGCGGGACGTCCGGGATGCGCTGCAGGGCCTCGGCCAGGTCGGCGGGCGCGTCGATGCCTCGCAGGCGCAGCGTCGCGGATACCGCTTCCGCGATCGTGTCCGCGCGACCCTTCGCCTCCGCCCGCCGGCTCACCGAGCGCATGATCGGATCGTCGGCCAGGGTCGTCCCCTCGCGCCCGCCCATCGCCCGCGCCACCCGCTCGAGCGCCCCCCAGGCCTCCGCGGAGATCGGCTCCTCGGTCAGCGCCCGATGGATCGCGGCCGCCGTCCAGCCCGGAAACGCCCGGCTCTCCCCCGCCTCGGCGTACCCCGCGTCCCCGCGCGCGTGGATCGTCAGCCCCGGCCGGCGGGTCGAGTGGTCCCACGGCACCGCCACCCAGATCTCCGGGAAGCCGCATTCCTGGTAGACGCCGAGCTTCCACCGCCGCACGTCGGTGGAGTGGTCCACCTCGAGGACCACGTCCGGCAGCGTGTCCTCGCCCACCACCACCGCCGGCCCCGAGATGCGCGCCCGGCCGGGGTGCAGGTACAGGATCTCGTCCGCCTGCATGATCCACCGCTTGCCGCCGGCGGCGTCCGGACGGAGCAGATCCGCCGAGCCGAAGCACTCGATGGGCGAGCCGCGCAGCGACGCGACCCGCTCGGCCAGCCGGGTCAGGCGCCGGGTCGGCTGCTCGTGCCAGACGGAGGTCGGCTCACGGACCTTCCAGGCCGTCTCCGTCTTGCCGTCCCAGAACTCGAACCGGCCGTCGTAGGCGTCGAGGGCGCTCGCCGGCAGTCGGAAGGACTCGCAGCCGGGCAGGTCCGGCGCCCGGCTGGAAGCCGGAGGCCGGGGGGCCTGGACCGATGAACTCCATACGTCAGGCGTGAACGCGGCCGATCGCTCCATGGGCCTCCTGGCCGATGGACGATTGTAGCGCGGAAAACCGCCGGCACACGGCTCCCCGGCTGCGTCCGGCATCCGGTCGCGGCCGTGCCCGGGCTCCGGTCAGGCTCTCGATCGCCTTCCGGCGCCGAACGGCGCCTTCCGGCGCCGCAGACGCCCGGGCTCCGGTCCGATTCGCGGCATCCTCCCGCGCGGCACGAGATCCGGTCGCGTCTCACGGTTCCGGTCCCCCCGGCGAACCACATCGACCCCAGTTGGCGGCGATGCTCAGGAACATGCAGGAAGACCGGGGTCCGAGCCCCCGGCGGCACGATCGACCCCGGCCGGTGTCAGAGCTGCTCGGGCCGCTCCCTGTCGCGGCGGACGAGGCTCGCGAGCACCCGGTCCGGCAGGTGCCGCACCAGATAGCGGACGAGGAGGGACATGCGCCACGGGAACTCGTAGACCTTCCGCTTCCGGCGGATGGCGCGGGCGATGAGGCGGGCGGCGCGGTCGGTGTCCATCAGCAGGGGCATGCGGAAGCGGTTGCGCTGGGTCATCTCCGAGCGCACGTAGCCGGGCTGCACGGTGGTGGCGCGGATGCCGGCCCGGGCCCAGTCGGGCCGCAGGCCCTCGACGAGCCGGGTGAGGGCGGCCTTCGAGGCGCAGTAGCCGGCCGCGCCGGGCAGACCGCGGTGGGCGGCGAGGCTGGAGATCACCACCACGTGCCCCTCGCCCCGCTCGCGCATCGACGGCACCACCGCCTCGATCGCGTAGAAGACGCCGAAGACGTTGACGCGGAACTCGGCCTCCAGCGCGTCGGCGGCGGGGACCAGGGCGTCGGTCCCGAGCGCGATGCCGGCGTTGGCGACGAGGAGATCGACGGGGCCCAGCCGCTCCGTCAGGCCGGCTATCGCGCGCTGTATCTCGTCGCGCCCGGTGACCCCCGCGGGTACGCATTCCGCGCGACCTCCCTCGTCGCGGATCTGCGCAGCCAGTGCATCCAGCCGGTCGGCGCGGCGGGCGATCAGCCCGACCCGGTACCCCTCGCGGGCGAGCTCGACGGCGAGGGCCCGGCCGATACCGCTCGACGCGCCCGTGACGATGGCCACCTCTCCCATCTGTGTATCCCTCCAGGCCGGCGTGACGAAGGCCCCGGTCCGTGGCAAGAGCCTCGCGGGCTTGCGGCCGGCGATGTGTTCCGCGCGGCGACGATCTCGGTGCAGCAAGGCGTTCGCCGGGGCCGCCGAGCCCCGAATTGCGGGGCGGAAGCCGTCGCAGATCCGGGCTCCGGCCGACGCGGCTCCGCTAGAGGCCATGCAAACCCGGGACCAACGGACCGCGTCGCCGTGCCGACGGACCTCCACCTCACGGCGACTCCCCGGCAGGCGCCTTGCGCCGGCTCCCCCGTCCCAGTCCCGTTGTGAGCACCGCCCCGCTCCAGGTATCCGGCCGGCAGGCGCCTTGCGCCGGCTCCCCAGTCCCGGTAGAGTGGCCGGACGGGACCGAGGGAGGATAGCGATGGGCAGATCGACACGCAAGGAAGCAGGCGTCAGTCGGCGGGCCTTCATCAGGCGCGGCGCCACCGCCGGGGTCGGCGCCACCGCGCTGGCCGGGGTCGGGGCCCGGGGGGCCGAGGCCCAGAACTTCTGGGACGTCTCGGCCGACTTCGTCACCATCGGCGCGGGCACCGCGGGGCTCGCGGCGGCGGTGTCGGCCCTCGACCACGGCGCCTCGGTGATCATGCTCGAGGAGAACGTCGACATCGGCGGCCACGGCATGTGCTCGGGCGGCAACGTCCACCTCGGCGGCGGCACCAGCAACCAGCGGAAGCACGGGGTCGAGGACTCGGCCGAGCAGGTGTACCGCGACTGGGTGCGCCACGACCACATGCAGAGCCGCTACAGCGACCGCGACCTCGTCCGCGCCTTCGCCGACGAGAACGCGCCGACCTTCGAGTTCCTCATCGAGAACGGCGTGCAGTTCCAGGACCACCTGGTGGGCCCGACCGGGGCCTCGCAGGTGCGCCGGCAACAGCGCACCGTGCAGTGGCCCGTCGCGAGCGAGCGGGTGACGCACCACGAGACCCGGGTCGGCTCGGGCCTCGTCCGGGCCCTCGAGAAGAGCGCGCGCGCCAAGGGAGCGCAGGTGCTGCTGCGTCACAAGATGACAAGCATCGTCCGCGAGAGCCCGTCGGCGGGGCGGGTGCTCGGGGTCACCGCCGTCCACGACGGCCGCACCGTCAACGTCCGGGCCAGGAAGGGACTGCTCGTCGCCACCGGCGGCAGCACCAGCAACGTCAACCTGCGGCGCACCTTCGACCCGCGGCTGACCGAGGAGTACCAGGTGGCCGGCGAGCCGTGGTCGCGGCAGAGCGGGGACGGCGAGCTCGCGGCGATGGCGGTCGGGGCTTCGCTGTGGGGCACCGCCAACCAGACCGTCGAGGCGGGGATCGCCATCTCGAAGACGCGCCACATCGGGTGCCAGTGGGGGTACTCGAGCCTCATCTGGCAGCCGAACGCCCGCATCTTCGACCTCGCCCGCGCGTCCGGCCTCACCGTCACCGACTGGCAGGACGTCATCCTCGTCAACCAGCTCGGCCGGCGCTTCTGGAGCGAGACCGACGCCCGCTACGACTTCTTCGCGGCGGCCATGGCCGACATCGGAGACGAGTCGAAGCGGAACGGCGGCGGGGCGATCTGGGCCGTCTTCGACCACGATGCCGTCGAGCGCGAAGGGTGGGACCCGCAACCGCCCAACGTCGACCCGGACGGCTTCTTCTACACCGCCGACACCATCGCCGAGCTGGCCGCGGCCATCGCCAACCCGTTCCAGGCGAAGCCGATGCCGGCGGCCGCCCTCGAGGAGACGGTGGCCCGCTACAACCGGTTCGTCGACGCCGGCGAGGACGCCGACTTCGGCAAGCCCAACCCGCGCTACAAGGTCCAGACCCCGCCGTTCTACGCGGCGTGGTCCACGCCCATCCTCCACGACTCGCTCACCGGCCTGCGGACCAACCCGCGGGCGCAGGTCGTCGACATCCACGGCGAGGTCATCCCCGGCCTCTACTGCGCCGGCGAGTCGCAGGGCGGGTTCGCGCAGCACGGCCTGGGCCGCTGCCTCGTCTTCGGCCGCATCGCGGGGCGGGATGCGGCGGTGAACGGCGGGAACGCCTGACGGGACGGGCGACGGTGGCCGACGAACCGCGGCCGGCGCACCCGACGACGGCGAGCGAGGAGACGCAGCCGGCGCACCCGACGACGACGGAGGCCGACGAGCCGCGGCCGGCGCACCCGACGACGACGGAGAGCGCGAAGGCCCAGCCGGCACACTCGACGACGACGGAGGCCGACGAGCCGCGGCCGGCGCACCCGACGAGCGTCGCGGTCTGGGGGGTGCCCTCCCCCGTGGCCGCGGCCTCGCCGTTCACGGCGACCGTCGGGGTGAAGTGCTCGGCGGGCTGTTCGCTGGCCGGACGGCCCGTCGTGGTCCGGGACGGCGCCGGCCGCGACCTCGGCCGAGCGACCCTCGGCGCGGAGCCCGCGGCCGGCACCCACGCGCTCTACGCGGCGGCGGTGTCCCTGACCGCCCCGTCCGAGCCGGGCGTGCACGCGTGGACCGCGGCCTTCCCGGCGGTCGCGGGACCCCTCTCGGCCTTGGCGAGGCAGCAGCCCAATCCCGCGGCCGGCACCTCGGCGGCGCCGTACGAGGCCGCCGCCGCGTCGAAACGGAAGACCGGCTCGGAACCTCCGCACGGAGTTGCGTCGAGGGCATCGTCGTCCGGGCTCGAGACCGCCGCAACGACTCGGCCCGGAGCCCCGTCGGGGCCGTCACGTACGGCCGCGTCAGGGCCGCACCACGAGTCGGCGGCCGCACCGGAGGGCGAGCCCTCGTCGACGCCGCGCCACGAGGCCGCATCGGCCACGTTCAGCTTCCGCAGCGTCGAACCGGCGGGCAACGCCGTCACGGTCGCCGTCGTCGACCGGGACACCGAGGCTCCCCTCGCCGGTGCCGACGTGCACCTGGGTCTCTACCGAGCCCCGACCGGCGCCGACGGGAAGGCGCGCATCGAGGCCCCCGCGGGCGGCTACGACCTGTATGTGCGCAGCCCCGGCTACACCCCGTACACCGAGCCCGTCAGCGTGACCGGAGACGCCACCCTGCGCGTCGCCGTCGTCCGCGTGTCCGACGCCGACCTCGACGACGACCAGGTATGGATGTGAAGGCGGGCGCGTCGATCGCGTCGAGACAGGGCGCCGACCCCAGCCGTCGCCCGGTCGGACCACGTGCCTGATGAGGGCCGCCTGCCTCAGTCCTCCTTCCAGGGATTGTTCGCGAAGATCGCCAACTCGGGCCACAGCGCGCGGCCGTGCATGGCGAGGGCGGCCATGATCGTCTCCGCGATGTCGACCGCGTACAGCTTGTTCGGGTTGTTGCGCCCGGTCCGGCCCATCCAGTCCGTCTGCACCTCGGACGGACAGACGCAGGTGACGTGCACGCCGTGGGGGCGCAGCTCGGCCTGCCAGCACTGGCTGAGGCCGCGCACCGCCCACTTGCTCGCGGCGTACACCGTCCCCGCCTTCGCTCCCTTCATGCCCGAGGTCGAGGCGATGTTGAAGACGTAGCCCGACTGCTGCGCCTTGAGCAGCGGGGCCACCCGGTTCGTCAGGTCGACGAGGCCGAACACGTTGATGTCGAACAGCGCCCGCATCCGCTCCATGTCGATGTCGCCGACCTCGGCGAGGTAGCCGACGCCGGCATTGTTGACGAGCACGTCGATGCCGCCCATGCGCCCCACCGCGGCCTCGACGGTGCGCCGGTTGTCGTCGGCCACGGCCACGTCCGCCCGCAGGCCGATGGCTCCGCTCTCCGCCGCCACCTCGTCGATGCGCCCCTGGTCGCGCCCGGTGAAGACCACCTCGTGGCCCTGCGCGCGGGCCAATGAGACGAGGGCGGCGCCGATGCCCTGGCTGCCGCCGGTGATGAGAAAACGTCGAGTGTCCATGTCCGCTCCTCGCCCGCCAATCGTCGCCTGCGGCTCCGCTTGGCGCCCAACCTACCCTCCAGGAGTCCGCGCCGTTTCCTCGGCGCCGACTCCTGGTATGAATCCGAAAGACGCCCCGGTATTCTAGTGGCCTGACCGCGGTCGCTCCGGGTTCAGCCGGGCGGCAGGCGGATTGGACGATGTCCGCGCGGGCTGAGCGCACCTCCGGCGGACAGACCCGGGCTCGACGGCGGAAGCACGGCGGGCCGACACCGCCCGGCGAGCCGACGCACGACGCGGCGGCATCCGTTGCGCCTCGCCGGCCGAACGCGGCGGCGCGCCGCACAGGGAGGAAGTCGACGATGGCGATGCGGAAGGCGATACGGTCGGTGGTGGTCAACACCCTGCTGCTGCGCGAGCGCCTGCAGAGCGGGGTGAGCTACAACCCGCTGTCGCCCGGGATGGCGCAGGACCCCTACCCCACCTACGCGCGGCTGCGCGGCCGCGACCCGGTGCACCGCAGCCGCCTGATGAACGCGTGGGTGTTCTCGCGCTTCGCCGACGTGGACGCCATCCTCCGCGACCACCGCCATTTCTCGAGCGACCCCCGCAAGCGCGTCGCGTCGCGCCGGCAGGCCAGCCTGCCGAGCGTGGCGGAGCCGAGCATCCTGTTCCTCGACCCGCCGGACCACACACGGCTCCGCGCCCTCGTCAACAAGGCCTTCACCCCGCGGGCGGTCGCCGCCCTCGAGCCCCACATCCGCGAGCTGATGACCACGTTGCTCGACGCCGTCGACGACCCGTCCGCCTTCGACCTCATGCGGGCGGTGGCCAAGCCGCTGCCGGTCATCGTCATCGCCGAGATGCTGGGCATACCGCCCGCCGACCGCGAGCAGTTCGGCATCTGGTCGAACCAGCGCGCCCGCATCCTCGAGCCGACCCTGACCCCGGCGGAGCGGGAGACCGCCGAGTCGGCGATGGCGGCCCTCGACGAGTACCTCGTGCCCATCATCAGCGAGCGCAAGGCCGACCCCCAGGACGACATCATCAGCGCCCTCGCGCAGGCGGAGGAGGAAGGCGACCGGCTGTCCGAGCGCGAGGTCCTGATCATGCTGCGGCTGCTGCTGGTCGCCGGCAACGAGACCACCACCAACCTCATCGGCAACGGCATGCTCGCGCTGCTGCGCCACCCCGAGCAACTGGCGGCGCTGCGCGACGACCCCGGGCTCATCCCGTCCGCGGTCGAGGAGCTGCTGCGGTACGACTCGCCGGTGCAGGTCGACATGCGCCACGCGATCGAGGACTGCGACGTCAACGGCTTCCGCGTGCGGCGCGGCGACAGCGTCGTCATGCTGCTCGGCGCCGCCAACCGCGACCCCGACCGTTTCGAGGCGCCCGACGGGCTCGACGTGCGCCGCGGCGACCAGAACCACCTCGCGTTCGGCCGCGGCATCCACCACTGCCTCGGGGCGCCGCTCGCCCGTCTGGAGGGCCGCGTCGTCCTGGAGGCGCTGATCGAGCGCTTCGCATCGATGCGCCTGCTCGATGACCGGCCGCCGTTCCGCAGCAGCGTCGTGCTCCGCGGCCTCCTGTCGCTGCCGGTGGGGGCGGTAGCCGCATAGCACCGACCGCGGCTCAGGATTCGCACCGATGCGGCTGCTCGATGACCGGCCGCCGTTCCGCAGCAGCGTCGTGCTCGGCGACCTCCTGTCGCTGCCGCTGGGCGCGGCAGCCGCATAGCGCCGGTCGCGGCTCAGGAGTGGGACCGGGGAGCCGGTGAGGCGACCGAGCCCGAAACGCTGGCGCTCAGCTCGTCCACGACCCATTGGTTGAGGCTCTTGCCGTCGGCCGCCGCCGCCGCGCTGATGGTGGCGTGCAGCTCGGGCGGAATGCGGACGTGGAACTTGCCCGAGAACTGCCGCCGGGGCTCGACGCCGTCTTCCCGGCACATGTCGAGAAACACCTTGAGCGACACCGCGCCCTCGCGCCTGAGCCCCGCGATGTCCCGCGCGTAGAAGTCCGCGCCGCCGTTCAGGCCGACGAACTCGCCGCGAAACATGTCGATGTCGGGATCGAACTGAATGACCGCCCGGTAGCCCTCGATCTCCATGGTGTTTCTCATGGCTCCACTCCGTTGGCCCTCGGCCATTCCCGAATGCCGGCCACCGCCCCCTTGTCCGTATCCGGTCCCGGGTGCGGCCGGTGGAACACGCGCCGGTCGCGCCGAAGAGCCGTACGCCCACGCGGGATCCCTGCCGCTCGCTGAATCTCTGCGCCCAGCTCGATGAACAGCGCCTCGACGTCCTTCCAGCCAATGCTGCCGCTCGTCGGGTGGCTGAAGACGGCGGCCAGCACCCTGGCATGTCGACGTTTCATTGACGCGACGGTACCACGGAATGATACCATCCCGAACAGAAGGCCACGGATCGGCCAAATGCCGCCTCGGCGGCGAGGGGCGGACGACATGATGAGACACGGCACGAGGCGAGACTCGACCCGCCTGGCAGCGTGTGCGCTTGCGGCAGCGCTCGCCGGGGCGTGTGCGGGCGAAGCACCCGAGCCGGATGCCGGCGAAGGCGCCGCCCCGGACGGAGCGCCGACGTTTCCGGCGCCCACCTTCCATCACATCCACGTCAACTCGGTCGACCCCGAGCGGGCGCTCGACTGGTGGGAGACGTTCTGGCCGGCCGGGCAGCGGACGACGGTGGCGGGACTGCCGGCATTCGAGGCCGATGGCGTGTACCTGCTGTACACCACCGTCGACGAGCCCGCCCCGGGAGCGTTCGACCCCGAGCGGCGGCAGTCGGTCCCCCAGAGTCCGTTCTGGACGACCGGCCCGAGCACCGACGGGCTCGCCCTCTACGAGCGGCTGACCGCGCTCGACCCCGACGGCGAGCGGTTCGGCTTCCTGCCCGTCTATACCGGGCCCGACGACACCCAGGGAGTGCCGCACTCCGGGCTCGCGCCGTTCGGCGACCAGTTGCTGACGGTGGCCGAGATGGCCGAGCGCGCCGCCCGAGAGGGGGCCAGCCCCGCCCGCGACCGCACGAGCGGCCAGGACTTCGGCTACCTCGTCGACCCCGACGGCATCCTCGTCGAGTTCAACGGGAACGCGGCGACCGAGGACCTGTTCTACGGCCACCTCCACTTCTGGCACGAGCAGCCGCTGTGCGCCGCCAACTGGTACGTCGCCCACCTCGGGGTGACCCTGCCGCCGCTCCGCGACCCCGAGACCGGGGAGACGTCGCCGCGCCCGCCCTACGACCCGTGCGCGGTCGAGATCGGCGACGTCAGCTTCCCCTCGTTCCTGCCCGTGGGCCAGCTCCGCACGCCCATCGCGAGCGTGCGCCTCGCCAACGCGGGGTGGATGTGGTACTCGCGCCAGTGCCGCGACGGCCGCTGCGGCCCCGAGCTCGACCGCCCGCTTTCGCCCTCTCGCGGACAGGTGGTCGACCACGTCGCGGTCACCTACCCCGACCTCGACCCGGTGCTCGCGCACCTCGAGGCGACCGGCGTTCCCATCCTGGAGGGCCCCCATCCGTTCGGCGACACCCGCGCCGTGATCATCGAGGACCTCGACGGGCTGGCGCTGGAGTTGATCGAGGCGGGGGCCGACTGAACCGAAGCCGCAAGATCTTGCAGCCGAGACAGGCTCGACGGCCTTCTGCCGGCAGTTGGGGAAACTCCGTCAGCAGCGCGCTCCCCGAAAGTACCACCAACCAATGCCGGAGCACGTCACGCCGGCGCAGCACGACATGAATGGTTCGCGCCGCCTCACGCTGCGGAACCGCCCGACAGTCCGAGGCTGGCCCGCAGGGCCGCAAGCACGTCGTGACTTCCCTGGTACGCCGTCTCCAGTTCACGCAGCGTCATGTTCGCCGCTCCTCTCCCGTGGACGATGCCGTGGCGGGCGCGGATGATGTTGTCCCACGACGCGTGCGCGGCCGTATTCTCCACACGAAGGGTGAACCGCTCGCGGTATTCCCTTCCGAATTCTCCGAGCGCCGTCGTGATCTTGCCAATGTCGGGATTCCGAAAACGCCGTGCCGTGTGATGCTTCACGAAATTGGTCACCTGCGCATCGCCACTACGCGCGGCGCGCTCGGCAAACTGCTCCGCGATATGGTTCTCATAATGCGACACGATGAGCACGACGATCGACGACACGAGCATGCTCTCGATCTCCACGCTGTCCGGAAGACCATCGTCGAGCCCCGACAGGTGCCGGCGGCAAACCACCAGCGCGTCATGGATGTGAGGGAAGTGCATCGCGTCGCCTGCGAACGAGTCAGGTGAACAGGGTCTGTTCCGCCCGCTTGAGCCGCCCCGACACGATCTCCTCGTCGGTCGTGCCGGCGCTCGCCATTTCCAGAAAGACATCGTCCGCGACCAGTGCCCGGTATCGTGCTTCAACGTCGGCGGGGATGGCGTCCAGGTGCTTCGAGAACGCGGTGGAAACGGCGTCGAAGACGGCCGCGTTGAGACCGGCCTTGATGTGAAACGGCTTTGCCCCGAGGTTGTCGAGAATAGTCGTCATCGTGCGCTGAAAGAGAACACGGAAGGCGTCCAGACGGTCCGCCCCGGCGTTGCGGTGACGGTCCATGAAGGTGGACAGGAAGTCCTTCATCGGCTTCTTGTAGGACGTCGCGTCTTCGCGAAGCGCGAGGAAGCGAAGCACGAGCTCCACGTCACGTTGACGCTTGTCCTCGCTCGACTTGCCGAACACCCGCCGCCAGCTCGGCTCGGCGTTGAGACCCCCGAGAAGGTCGTTGAAGGGACCGCGATAGATGCAGTTGCGTATCTCCTGGCTCACCAGGTGAGTGCCACCGGTGTTCAGCCGCTCGAAGATGTGGTACGCGCTCGTCGTGTCGTTCGGATCGAGCTGCCGCACCACGAACGCTCGAAGCACCGCGTCGTTGAGGGTATTGAACGATGCCGGATCAGACTCCTTCAGGTCCGCGTACGTCTTGTCGCGATGCGGGCTCCGTTCGTGGAGCCCGCGAAGCGCGAACACGGTGCGCCGTCCTTCCTCCCCGGAGCCGAAGATGCCCTCGAAGAAATAGACGATGCTGAGCAATCTCTGTTGGCCATCGATAACCGTGTATTTCTTGTCATCGGAGTCGACGAAGAAGAACACCGCGGGAACGGGCAAGCCGAGGAGAAAGGACTCGACCAACCGGGTGGCCTGACGCAGCGACCAGACGAACTTGCGCTGGAATCCCGGGATCGTGATCTGTCCGCGCCTGTACTTCTGGACGAGGCCCTCGAGCGTGAAGTCCGCGGGGTAGGTGACAACTTCGTACTTCGGGGGCGAGCTGTCCAGATCCTCGCGCTCGCTCGACACGTCCTCGATGCCGGATTCCGCCAGATGGTGCCGGTCGTCGCTCATTCGAGACTCCCTCCGTGACTCGTATGGATGGTACTGCGACCGGAGGACGGCCAGCAACGGCAGACGTCAAGCATGTGCAGCTCACGCGCGCGCCGGGCGTCTCCGAGCTCCCAGTGTCTCCCCGCGTGTCCGCACGGCCCGTGACGGTCACCGGTGAGGCCAACCGGCACGTCGACCACCTTGCGGTGAGCGGTGAGCCTGCCGCCGCTCCGCGACCGCGACGCCGACGAGACGGCGCCGCGGCCCTACCTGGAATCTGTCCTGGAATCCGTCCCCGAGGCTTCGCCTGCCGCCTGCCGTTCGAGGTTGCGGTGGATCTCGAGGATGTGGCGAATGTCGTGGTTGCCCTCGTGGCACGCGTACTCGAACAGCGGGCCGTCGGTCCTGACCAGCGGAATCTCCGCGCTCCACGCGCTCGTCCACGTCGCC
>JAJEEA010000028.1 GCA_022821235.1 Vicinamibacteria bacterium | reverse complement strand
GAGGTAGGCGCGCGCGATGACCGGGCGCACCGGCCACTCGATGGCCCGCTGCTGCTGGGCGTTGAACGCGGCCGGCACGATGGACGCGGCGGCGGCGAGCTCGTTCTCGGTGAGGAACTCGCTCGGCAGCAGCTCGAGGACGTCGAGGCCGCGGGCGATCTCGGTGGCGTAGATGTAGCCGCGGTACCAGTAGGCCGACCAGTAGCCGCCCATGACGAAGCGGTCGGCGTTGATGGGGCCGCGGTCGAAGAACGCGATCTCGACGGGGTTGGCCGAGTCGGTGAAGTCGAAGACCGAGATGCCGCCCTGGTACCAGGCCTGCACCATGATGTCGCGGCCGGGCACGGGGACGAACGAGCCGTTGTGGGCGACGCAGTTCTCGGTCTCGGTCTGCGGGGCGGGCAGCTTGTAGTGGCTGCGGAACTGCATGCGGCCGTCGACGATGTCGTAGATGGCATTGGCGCCCCACTCGCGGGGGTCGGACGCGCGGCAGCGCGGGCGGCCGCCGCCGCCCCACTCGTCGGTGAAGACGACCTTGGTGCCGTCGTTGTTGAACGTGGCCGAGTGCCAGTAGGCGAACGCGGGGTCGACGACGTCGTCGAGCCGGACGGGGTTCACGGGGTCGGAGATGTCGAACAGGATGCCGTTGCCCGAGCACGCGCCGGCCGCGAGGCCGAGCTCGGGGAACGCGGTGATGTCGTGGCAGCGGCTGGTCTCGGCCGTGCGCTGCGTGCCCGGCCCGTGGTCGCCGCCGGGCCAGAGGCCCCCGGCCCGCCCCGTCTCGAGATCGCGGAACACGAACGGACGGTTGACCACGGCCGAATCCTCGGGGTTCGCCAGCGGGACCTGGATGACGTCGATGCGGAAGAGCGCGCTGTCGGGGTTCTCGGCCGGCGACTCGTCCGAGCAGCCCGCCATCTCCTCGCCCGACCGGACGCCGGCGGCCCCCGAGCCGTAGACGTAGATGTTGCCCTCGTCGTCGGGGTCGCTGATCACGGTGTGGGTGTGCGACCCCCGGCAGGTCTGCACCGCCGCGACCTGGCGCGGCATGCGCATGTCGCCGATGTCGAAGATGCGGACGCCGCGGAAGCGCTGCTCGCTGACGGGCTCGGCAACGCCCTGCAGGCCGCAGTCGAGCCGCCCGCGGGTCTGCTCGACCGACATGATGAGCAGGTTGCCGACCACCGAGATGTCGCCCTGGCCGCCGGGGCAGACCACCGAGCTGACGAGAGTGGGCGACGCGGGGACCTCGACGCGGTAGGTGTTGAAGCAGTGGTAGTTGCCCACGAAGACCTGGTCGCCGGCGAACGCGAGGTCGGTGTTGCCGAAGTTGAGGAGGCCGCGGCGCTGGGGGCTGGCGTTCTCGTCGTCCTCTTCTTCGGCTTCCTCTTCCTCGGCCGCCTCGGCGTCCTCGCCTTCGTCGCCGTCGGCGTCGTCGCCCTCCCCGGCGTCCTCGCCCGCTTCGGCGTCGTCACCGGCCTCTTCGGCTTCCGCCGCCTCGGGCTCGGGGTCCGACGGCACCGGCATGGGCCTCCCCGCCGGGTTGTTCGGGTCGTAGAAGCCCTCGGGCTTGGGCCGCGTCGCCACCAGGGCCATGTTCCACAGCGCCTGCCCGGCGTCCTCGAAGCCGGCCGCGAGCTGCACCCGCGGGTCGGGGGTCAGCTCGGCGAGCATCGCGTCCATGCGGTTGATCTCGGCCGTCTGGTCGGCGGTGATGTCCGAGGTGAACCCGAAGAGCACCGAGTCCTGCGCCGCGCCGGGCTGGCGCAGCAGGTTCTCGACCATGGTGATGGCGCCGCGGTGGTGCTTGATCATCAGATCGAGGAAGAGCCGGTCGAAGGCGGCGCCCTCCGCCGCGCCGAGGCTCGCCATCTCCTCGGCCGTCAGCATGCCCGGCATCGGCTGGAAGCCCTCGGCGTGGTGCGCGTCGATGGCCGTCGCCTCCTGGCCGCGCTCGCGCAGCCACTCCTGCATCATCTCGATCTCGTCTTCCTGCGAGAGCTCGATGCGGCGGGCCGTCGCCCGCATGGCGTCGCTGGCGGTGTTGGTGTCGAGCAGCTCGGTCATCTCGAGGGCCTGGGCGTGGTGCGAGATCATGCCCTGCATGAACATCACGTCGGCCTCGGTGAACCGGATGCCCGCGAGGTCGGAGGCCTCGACGGCCGTGATGGTGCGGCTCGGCTCGCCGGGGGCGCCGGGCTGGACGATCGGGGGCTGCGCCTGGGCCGATGCCGCGCCGAGCGTCAGGAACGCAAGCCCGGCCGCGAAGGCCGCGGCGGGCAGCGGAAGCGAGAGATGCTGTCGGGTCATGGGTAGTCTCCACCGACCTGGGTCGGTCCGTGTTCCAGAAACTCACATTCTACTGCCAGGATGACGGCGTCAGGCTACGGTCAGGATGACGGCGTCAAGCTACGCCCCGTGCGGGAGACCCTGCTCATCCCCTTGCTCGACCGCGCGACGGGAGACGGAGAGACGGCGCGGCCTGCTGCGCGACCAGCGGGCGGTCGAGCTGGCGCACCGTCTCGACTACGGCTTCGCGAAGCGGGAGGACGGGCGGAGCCTGAAGGGCGTCAGCCTGCGCGGCGGCGCTGATGCCGACCTGGATACCGACCTCAACGCCCAAGCGCCGCCGGAGGGATCCAGGCAGAGTAATCTGGCCGCGACGAGAAACCGCGAGCGTCTCGCTCAGGTGACGACTCGTCGATCGCTGCCCTCGGCCATCTTCACCCTTCACACGTCATCGCAGGCGCTCTGCAAGACCCGTCAGCGTCTCCGCCAGCGCGGCCAGCCGCTGCCCGGTGCGCCCGCTTGCCGCCGCCGCGTCGTCGCCGAGCGCCTCCGCCGCCGACGTCAGCTCTTCCGCCAGCGCCGGGTCGGGGCCCGCCCCGCCGGCCCGGTCGAGCAGGGCCGACAGCGCCGCGCGGCGGTCCGCGCCCAGGGTGTCGCTACGCTCGAGCTGGTCGAGGTAGGCGCGCGCGATGACCGGCCGCACCGGCCACTCGATGGCCCGCTGCTGCTGGGCGTTGAACGCGGCCGGCGCGATGGACGCGGCGGCGGCGAGCTCGTTCTCGGTCAGAAACTCGCTCGGCAGCAGCTCGAGGACATCGAGGCCGCGGGCGATCTCGCTGCCGTAGATGTAGCCGCGGTACCAGTAGGCCGACCAGTGGCCGCCCCTGAGTTGCCGCTCGGCGTTCATGGGGCCGCGGTCGAAGAACGCGATCTCGACGGGGTTGGCCGAGTCGGTGAAGTCGAACACCGAGATGCCGCCCTGGTACCAGGCCTGCGCCATGATGTCGCGGCCCGGCACCGGGACGAGCGAGCCGTTGTGGGCGACGCAGTTCTCGGTCACGGACTGCGGGGCGGGCAGCTTGTAGTGGCTGCGGAACTCCATGCGGCCGTCGACGATGTCGTAGATGGCGTTGGCGCCCCACTCCCGCGGGTCCGAAGCGCGGCAGCGCGGGCGGCCGCCGCCGCCCCACTCGTCGGTGAACAGGACCTTGGTGCCGTCGTGGTTGAACGTCGCCGAGTGCCAGTACGCGAACGCGGGGTCGACGACGTCGTCGAGCCGGACGGGGTTCACGGGGTCGGAGATGTCGAACAGGATGCCGTTGCCCGAGCACGCGCCGGCCGCGAGGCCGAGATCGGGGAACGCCGTGATGTCGTGGCAGCGGCTGGTCTCGGCCGTGCGCTGCGTGCCCGGCCCGTGGTCGCCGCCGGGCCACAGGCCCCCGGCCCGCCCCGTCTCGGGGTCGCGGAACACGAACGGACGGTTGACCACGGCCGAGTCCTCGGGGTTCGCCAGCGGGACCTGGATGACGTCGATGCGGAAGAGCGCGCTGTCGGGGTTCTCGGCCGGCGACTCGTCCGAGCAGCCCTCGAGCTCCTCGGCCGAGCGGACGGCGCCGGTACCCGAGCCGTAGACGTAGATGTTGCCCTCGTCGTCGGGATCGGTGACGACGGTGTGGGTGTGCGACCCCCGGCAGGTCTGCACCGCCGCGACCTGCCGCGGCATGCGCATGTCGCCGATGTCGAAGATGCGGATGCCGCGGAACCGCTGGTCGCTGACGGGCTCGGCCACCCCCTGCTGGCCGCAGTCGAGGCGCCCGCGGGTCTGCTCGACCGACATGATGAGCAGGTTGCCGACCACCGAGACGTCGCCCTGGCCGCCGGGGCAGACCACCGAGCTGACGAGGGTGGGCGACGCGGGGACCTCGATGCGGTAGGTGTTGAAGCCGTGGTAGCTGCCCACGAAGACCTGGTCGCCGGCGAACGCGAGGTCGGTGTTGCCGAAGTTGAGGAGGCCGCGCCGCCGCGGGCCGTCCGGCGCGTCGTCCTCTTCCGCTTCCTCTTCCCCGGCCGTCTCGGCCGCCTCGCCTTCCTCGGCGCCGGCGCCCTCGCCCTCCACGGGATCCTCGCCGTCCTCGGCGTCGTCACCGACCTCGGCCGCCTCTTCGGCCTCGGCCTCCGGCTCGGGGTCCGGCCGGACCGGCATGGGCCGCCCCGCCGGGTCGTTCGGATCGTAGAACCCCTCGGGCATCGGCCGCGTCGCCACCAGCGCCATGTTCCACAGCGCCCGCTCGGCGTCGAAACCGGCCCCGAGCTGCACCCGCGGGTCGGGCGACAGCTCGGCCATCATCGCGTCCATGCGGTCGATCTCGGCCGTCTGGTCGGCGGTGATGTCCGACGTGAACCCGAAGAGCACCGAGTCCTGCGCCGCGCCGGGCTGGCGCAGCAGGTTCTCGACCATCGTGATGGCGCCGCGGTGGTGCTCGATCATCAGCTCGAGGAAGAGTCGATCGAACGCGGCGCCCTCGGCGTCGGCGAGGCTGGCCATCTCCTCGGCCGTCAGCATCCCCGGCATCGGCTGGAAGCCCTCGGCGTGGTGCGCGTCGACGGCCGGCGCCTCCTGGCCGCGCTCGCGCAGCCACTCCTGCATCATCTCGATCTCGTCTTCCTGCGAGAGCTCGATGCGCCGCGCCGTCGCCCGCATGGCGTCGCTGGCGGTGTTGGCGTCGAGCAGCGCGGTCATCTCGAGGGCCTGGGCGTGGTGCGAGATCATGCCCTGCATGAACATCACGTCGGCCTCGGCGAACCGGATGCCGGCGAGGTCGGATGCCTCGGCGGCCGTGATGACCCGGCTCGGCTCGCCGGGCGCGCCCGGCTGCACGATGGGCGGTTGCGCGGCGGCCGACGCCGCGCCGAACGTCAGGAACGCCACGCTGGCGGCGAGGGCCGCGGCAGACAGCGAGCGAGAGAGATTCTGTCGGGTCATGAGGAGTCTCCGCCGACCTGGATCGATCCGTGTTTCCGGGAGGCTCACATTCTACCGCTACCGCCAGGAAGGAAAGGCGGTCGATGGCCCGGGACGAGAACGTCGGGCGGGGCGCCGGGAACGATGGACGAAGGCGTCGGTCGTTGAATGACCCGGTGCCGCACAAGGGGCGGCCCATGGCCGGGACGAGAACGTCGGGCGGGGCGCCGGGAACGATGGGAGGAGGCGTCGTCGTTGAATGACCGTGCCGCACAAGGCGGGCCCATGGCCCCGGGACGAGAACGTCGGGCGGGGCGCCGGGAACGATGGACGGAGGCGTCGTCCGTTGCCTGACCGTGCCGGACAAGGCGGTCGATGGCCCGGGGCGAGGACCGTCCGGCGTGGCGGCGGGAACGATGGACGGAGGCGTTCGTCGTTGACTGACCGGCCGGACAAGGCGGCCGATGGCCGGGACGAGAACGTCCGGCGTGGCGGCGGGAACGATGGACGGAGGCGTTCGTCGTTGACTGACCGTGCCGGACAAGGGCCGGCAGGACGACGGGCCATGCCGTCGAGAGGCATGGCCCGCCACCGCCGCCCGGTGGGCACGCCGGCTACCGGGCGCCGCCGCCGCCCGTGGTGGTGTCCAGCGAGAACGGATCGGGGGCGCGCCCTTCGGCGAACTCCTGCTCCAGCATCCGGTGGCCGATGAACATCGCGGGCAGCCCGTAGTTGCCCTCGTGGCACCGGGGCTCGTAGTAGATGCGGTTCTGCACGTCGCTCTGGCGCCTCAGCTCCTGGCGGACGGTCCACGGCGCCGTCCAGGTGGTCGGGTCCGAGATGGTCGCCTCGTAGGTGAGCGTGTCGGCGTCGACCACGGTGTACCGCTCGACGAGCCGCCGGTTCTCGGCCGAGGCCCGATACGGGAACTTCGGGGAGAAATTGGTGGTCTCGATGACCAGCGTGTCGCCCTCCCATCGCCCCCGCGAGTCGCCGTGGCGCAGGCGGACATGGCTCGGCGGGTGGGTCCCGCTCAGGTTGACGACGCGCTGGAAGCCCTGGCCCTGCCCGACGTCGATGGCGATGGCGATGGCGTCCTCGCCCTGGGTGATGCGCCGGTGCCCGTTGAAGTCGGGGGTGGCGCCCAGCATGCACCGGTCGCCGAGGCTCTGGTCCTCGGGCCCGTCGTGGCGGTTCATCCGCAGGGTGTTGTAGAAGGGCGGAATGTCGAACCGGCGCGGCGACACCGGCCCGTACTCGCCGCCCTCGCAGCCGGGCGCCTGCTGCTCGCAGGTCGGCGTGTTCCGCATCAGCATCGTCCGCCAGTCGCGCTTGATGTCCTCCCGCCGCTGCGCCTCGGGGGTCAGGGCCGGGATGCGCCCGTTCGGGGGGTCGACGACGAGCGACGTGCGCGGACCCGCCGGCTTCGCCGAGCTGAAGACGGCGTTGTAGGCCCCGGACACGTCCTGCGCGCTGCCGCGCGGACCGCGGACGTTGCGCCCCGGGTCGACCTGGCGCGACAGGTCGCGGGCGGCGCGCTCTTCGTCTGTGGCGAACTCGCGGTCGCCCAGCTCGGGCGCCCGCTCGAAGGGGGTGTCCCAGACGTCGAGCCAGATGCCCCCGAGGTCCGGATGTCCCCATTCGGTCCTGGCGAAGTCCTGCGCCGCCACCGGGGCGGCGGCGAGCTGGAAGACCACCACGACGGCGGCCGGCGCCGTCGCGACACGGAGTGAATCGAGCAGTTGTCGCTTCATGTCCCGATCTCCTCGAAGCGGCCGCCGGCGGCCCGCGAGCGCGACGGGCGCCGTACGGCGAGAGTCGACCCGACGATCATAGTGCTCCGCTCCCGGTTGGACAATGGCTCTCGCAGCCGGGCTTCGATGCCGGGCCGGCGGCGCGCCCAGGGTCGGCCGGCGGTCGACGCGGCCGAATGGTCAGGCTCGCGGGAATCCGCCCGTAGCCCGACGGTCCCGGTTGGGACGATGGCTCCGATAGCGGGGCTCCGATGCCGTGCTGGAGGCGCGGCCAGGGTCGGCCGGAGGGCGGCGCGGCCGAATGGTCGGGCTCACAGGAATCCGCCGGCGGCTCGCCGGGGGGGCGGCTACCGCGTACGGACGGTTCGATCCGCGCCCCAAACGACCGAATCGCCGTATGATTCATGGATACCGTTCCCGCGGCCGGACTCTGCGGAGGTCGGCGAGCCCGTCGCCCGGCCGCGGCCGGATTCGTCCGCACCGTCGCGATCTGATGGAGGACACCATGCGCGCTATCTGTGCAGGCACGGCGGCGGCGCTCGCCCTGCTCGCGGCCGCGGCGGCGCCCGCGGCGCAGGAGCGGATTTTCGTCGACCAGTGGAGCCCGACCGAGTCGGTGCTCTACATCGCCGACGCCGACGGGGCGGACCCGCGCAAGCTGGTCGCGGGGTCCGAGCGCGACTACAACGCGTCGTTCTCGTTCGACGACGAGTGGGTGGTGTTCACCTCCGAGCGGCACGGCTCGGCCGACATCTTCCGCGTGCGCGCCGACGGCATGGGGCTCGAGCGCCTGACCGACCACCCCGCCTTCGACGACCAGGCCGCGCTGTCGCCCGACGGCCGGTCGCTGGCCTTCGTCTCGACCCGCGACCGCGGCTCGACCGACATCTACCTGCTGGACGTGCAGACCGGCGAGGTGCGGAACCTCACCGACGCGCCGGGCGGCGACTATCGCCCGAGCTGGTCGCCGGACGGCAGCATGCTGGCGTTCTCGTCGGAGCGCGGAAAGCCGCCGCGCATGGCGGCGGGGCGCTGGGAGCACATCCACGAGCCGAGCGTCTACGTCATGCGGGCGGACGGCGGCGACGTGCGCCGGCTGACCGGGGACGGCCAGCTCGCGGGCTCGCCCCGGTGGTCGGCGGACGGGCGGCGCGTGGTCTTCTACGAGCTGGCCGTCGAGGACAGCTTCCGGGCGCGCGGGCTCGGCGGCCAGGCGCGGGTCGAGTCGCGCGTGGTGTCGGTCGACGTGGACACGGGCGAGCGCACCGAGCACGCTTCGGGGCCGGGACTGAAGCTGTCGCCGCAGTTCGTCGCGGCCGACCGCGTGGGCTGGCTCGCCAAGTCGGGGCCGGCCGCGACCCTCGTCTTCAGCGACGGCGGGAAGGGCGCCACCGGCGACATCGGCAACCCCTCGTGGTCGCACGACGGCCGCCGCGTCGTCTACCAGCAGGGGCCCATCGCGACCATCGCGAGGCCGCGCGCGCCCGGCGAGGTGCTGGCCGGCCGCGACCCGGGGTTCGAGCTGCGCTACGCAAGCGGCTTCCCCGCGGTGTCGCCCGACGGGCGACGGCTGGTGGTCAGCGAGCGCACCGGCCGCGGGCGGCCCGACGACCGGACGGGGCTCGCCGTCTGGGGCACCGACGGGGCCGACCCCCGGCGCATCTTCCGCGGCGACGGGTCGGTCATGGCCCCGCAGTGGTCGTCCGACGGCGAGTGGATCGTCTTCGGGGCCGGCGGCTACTTCGGGGCCCGCCGCACCCGCCCCGGCCGCGTGATGGTGGTGCGGCCCGACGGGTCGGACCCGCGCGCCGTGACGCACGGGTCCCTCAACGCGGGGTTTCCGAGCTTCTCGCCGGACGGCGGCGAGGTCGTCTACCGCGTCTGGGGCGACACGGCGGAGGGGCTGCGCATCGTCGACTTGGCGGACGGCACCGTCCGCACTCTGACCACCGGCTACGACAACTTCCCGGCGTGGTCGCCGCGGGGCGACCTCATCGTGTTCAGCCGCCTCGCCGACGGCGACTTCGACATCTTCTCCATCCGGCCGGACGGCACCGACCTGCGCCGACTGACCACGACCCCCGGCGGCGACTCCCACCCCGCGTGGTCTCCCGACGGGGAGCACATCCTGTTCAGCAGCTCGCGCCACGGGTTCAAGGACGAGGCCCCGATGCACGACATCCCGCAGCCCTACGGCGAGCTCTTCATCATGCGCGCCGACGGCTCCGACCAGCGCGCCCTGACCGACAACCGCTGGGAGGAGGGCACGCCGGCGTGGGTGCCGGCGGCAGCGAAGGCGGCAGCGCCCTGAGCCGCCCAGCCTCCAAGGGCGCAGGCATCGACCCCCACGGTAACGGCGGCCGACGGCCGCGACCCCGGTGTTGAGCGAGGTCCCTTGATCTGGCCCCGTCATCGCGAGCGTCACTGGGGTTGCGCTCAAAAATGCGCGCATCTATCCTTGATCGACGCCGACGCTGGCTGACACGATGGTCCGATGAATGGCCGGCAGTTCATCGCGAGAGTCCGCAAATGGGCAAGGGGCCGGAATCTGGTGGTGCGCTTCGTGGCGTCGCAAGGACCAGGATCGCACGGAACGCTCTACGCGGGTGATCGCAAGACGACCGTCAAGGACCGCAAGAAGGACATCGGCAAGGGACTGCTCACGAAGATGCTCGACGACCTTGGAATCAACGGGAACGATATCTGGTCGGCGGGACGTCGGCCTCCGAGCGAGAGAACCGAACTCATGTCTGAGACATACGACTATCCCGCCGAGGTCACACGCGACGAGGACGGCCGCTTTGTCGTCGTGTTCCCCGATTTCGGGTGGGGCGCGACGGACGGCGCGACCCGGGACGAGGCGCTGGACGAAGCCCGGGACCTGCTTCGCGAGCTGATCGCGGCGACGATGCGCGAGGGCAAGGGCTTGCCCGAGCCGTCGCGCGCCACCACGCGCCGGCCGCTCGTGGTGCCGCCGGTGACGATTGCGCTGAAGGCGGCCCTATACGCAACGTTCCGCGAGGCCGGCGTGTCGCAGCGTCGTCTCGCCCGCGATCTCGACCTCGCCGAGAGCGAAGTCCGGCGCATGCTGAACCCGGATCATGCCACCAAGTCGGCAGCGATCGACCGCGCCTTGCGCCGGCTGGGCAAACGGGTCAGCGTGACCGTCGGGGAAGCCGCGTGATGATCCGACACGCGGGTGAGCCGCCCGACGACACGGAGGGACTCGCTCACTGGAATCCCCTTCATGCGCCCGCCGCCGCCACGCGACGCCAAGCCATCCAGGAACACCTGGACGACCTGGAGGACCTGCACATCGCCGAGCAGCGATTGATCGTCCATCGCGCCGGAGAGTCAGCGGCCATGCCGCTGCACGAAGTGATGAAGCGGTACGGCATGGACGATTGACCTCGAGGGCGCCCGTAGCCTCAACCGGACCGGCCGATCAGCGACTGCTGCCACGGCAGCAGCGCGTCGAGCCCGGTGTTGCCTTCGGTGGCGATGCGTTCCAGCGCCGCCCGCGGGGCTATCAGGTCCGCGTCGATGGCCAGCTTCTTCGCGGTGCGGTCCCGCCGTTGCCTGAGGGAGGCGACGTGCTTCTCCTGCGGCTTGGTGAGCCGGGGGCGTGCGCGGCCCGCCGGGCGTGCCGGCCACTCGGCGCGATCGAGGGCGAGGGCGGCGTCCGCGGCCTGCGAGAAGCGCGCGCGCCGCGTTCCCCTCAGGGCGCGCGGCGAGACATGCTCGCCGCGATCGAGGTGCTGCGCGGCGTCGACGAGGTCCGCGTTGGACATGACGTGGAAGGGCGGCCTGTCGGCAGTGCGCGCTTCGTCTTCGCGCCAGAGCCACAGCGCGCGCAGGATCGCGCTCGCGCGCGGCCCGAGCACGTGGCTTCCCTTTACCCGCCACTCGGTCTCGGGATCCCGCGCGCGCACGACCCGTGCCGCCGCCACCACGCGGCGGCACGACTGCTCCAGCCATTCACGGCGGCCCAGCTCCTCGAGACGCCGTTCGAGGCGCTCGGCCAGGGGCAGGAGATAGCGGGTGTCGTTGCGCGCGTACTCGGCGAGCCTGGGGGCCAGCGGGCGGCGCGCCCAGTTCGCCGTCTGCAGGCCCTTGGGCAGGGCGACGTCGAAGTGCTCGGCGACGAGGGCGGCGTAGCCGTACATCGCGGCGCCGGTCAGCCGCGCCGCGATCATGGTGTCGAAGACCGCGCGCGGCTCGCCGAGGCCGAGGCGGTACAGCATGCGCAGATCGAAGTCCGCGCCGTGCATCACCATCTCGGTCGTCTCGAGCGCGTCCAGCAGGGGCTTCAGGTCGACGCCGGCCAGTGGATCGACGAGCTCGTCGGCGGCCGGCAGCCCGACCTGCACCAGGCACACCTTCTCCCGGTAGCAGTGCATGCTGTCGGCTTCCGTGTCGACCCCGACGCGGTCGGCGGCGGCGATGCGTGCGGCGAGGTCGGCCTGGGCGGCCTGGGTCTCAATCACGGCGCAGGAGACGGGACCGTTCCACGGCGCGGACGCCTACCCCCCCGCCCCGAAGACGCGGGCGAGCTGCACCACGGAGAGCCCGAGGATCACGAGGACCACCAGCGCCCCGGCGATGTTGGCGAGCCGCGAGTTGCGGTGCCTTCCCATGATCCCGGTGTGGTTCACGACGACGAGCAGCAGGACGAGGGTCAGCGGAAGCACGACCGCGTTGCCGGCCTGCGCGAGCAGGATGATCTGGTACGGCGACGCGCCGAGGAAGATGCCGAAGACCATGCCGGTCAGCAGCACGCCGCCCCAGAGCAGTTGGAAGCGCCGGCTCTTGAGGTCGGAGCCCCAGCCCAGGGCGCCGCTCGCGGCGTAGGCGGCGGCCAGCGGCGCCGTGATCGACGAGGTCAGGCCGGCCGCGAAGAGCCCGACGCCGAAGAACAGCGGCGCCGCGCGGCCCAGCAGGGGCTCGAGGCGCGCCGCCACCGCGGCCACGTCGGCGTCGCCCGCCTCCCCGAACAGGGGCGAGGCGGCCACCACCACCGCCGCCGTGATCAGCCCCCCGAGGGCCACCGAGAACAGGGTGTCGCGCCGGCTCTCGCTGAGGTTCTCGTCGTTCTTCTCCGCGTCGGGCCACCGCTCGAGGACGGCGCTGGCGTGGAGGAACAGGTTGTAGGGCACCACGGTGGTGCCGATGAGGGCCAGCACCGTGAGCAGCGCGCCCGGCGGCACCCGCGGGACCAGCAGCCCCGACAGGAGGTCGCCGACGTCGGGCGCGGTGAGGACGGCCACCACGAAGAACACCACGCTCATCAGCCCCACGAGGGCGACCAGGGCGTTCTGGATGGTCTTGTAGGTGCCGGTCATCAGCAGCGCGCCGGCGAGCCCGCCGATAATCGCCACCAGGAGCGCCTGCGGCAGCCCCGTGAGCAGGGTGACGCCGAGCGACGCGCCGAGGAGGTTGCCGGTCTGGAACGCCGCGTTCCCGACGAGGATGGTCGTCGCGATGAGGCCGAGGGCGCCGGCCCGGAGCCGCGGGTCGGCGAGGCTGTCGCGGATGGCCTCGGCCAGCCCCCGCCGGCCCGCGAGGCCGACCCGCGCCGCCATGTCCTGCAGGATCGCGGTGGTGACCACCGAGAACAGCACCGCCCACAGCAGCGCGGTCCCGTACCCGGCGCCGGCGCGGCTCGCGGTGACGAGGGTCCCCGGTCCGATGAAGGCGGCGGCGACCAGGAAGCCCGGTCCGGCGCGAAAACGGCCCATCGTGTCGTTCCTCCGTGGAGTCGGATCGCCGGCGCCCGCGCCTCGTCGGGGCGGGCTGACGACGCTCAAGTCTATATGACGTTCACGAAGTCGATGACGCCGGAGCGCCCGGAAGCGAGACGGGCCGTCGATGCTTCGAGGGTGCGCCCGCAGGTCTGGCCGGCGACCCGGCCCGCACATTCTGCCGCCGTCTACTCGCGAGGTCGCCGAGAGGCTTCGGGGAAGAGCAGACCGGCGACCCCGCCCCGCTCACTTCGTCGCCGTGTAGGCGACGACGGGCGGGTTGTCGAGGAAGTCGTCCCAGACGGGGTTGTCCCGCTCGCCGGGCTCCAGCGAGACGCCGAGCCAGCGGAAGTCGCGGAACCCCGTCCGGCGGAAGGCGCCGCGGTAGGTCTCGGGCCTCAGGAAGAAGTTGTGGAACTCGAACTGCCGCCCGTCGGGGTTGGTGAACCGGTAGTGGATGGGGTCGCCCTCGACCGGGTCCGAGAGCGGGCCGGTCTTCTCGATGCCGTGCCGCGGCCACGACACCGTTCCCCGGGGCGGCCTCATGACGTTGTCGTTGAACCCGACGAGCCGGCCCCCCGCCCGCAGCGCGCGGCGGCACACCCGCAGGAAGCGGTGGAGCTTCTCGCGGGTGCCCGCGTAGTGGAGCAGGTACATGGCCACGACGAGGTCCGTCTCCGCGGGCTCGGGCTCGAAGTCGGCTACGTCGCCGCAGACGTAGGCGCAGCCGAGCGGCGCACGCGTCTCCTCGCGCCGGGCGAGGCGGATCATCTCGGCGGAGACGTCGACCCCGGTGACCCGCCCGGCGCCGGCCCGCTTGAGAAGGCGCGTGTAGAAGCCCCCGCCGCAAGCCAGATCCAGCACCGTCAGGCCCCGGATGTCCCCCAGCGCCTCGAACAGCGTGTGGCGCTCGATGGCCTTCCGGAACGGGAGCTGCTTCGAGTCCTGGTAGATCTCTGCGATGGCGTCGTACTGGGCCACGTGCCTCCGCGGCAGGCGTCTGCGCAGCAGAACGGGCAGACCCCCGCAGGGTCGGTCGGGGCGAGCGGCGCCGCGTGGCGGCGGCCGGTTCGCGGGCGACGGGTTCCCGGGCCAGGGTTCTGCGCGACGTGAAGCGGGGCAGACGCCCGACCCGGGAATGGTCCCGACAGCGGCGCCCCAAGGCAACGGGGACGCCGCAAGCGACGATCGCGGGGCTACGGCACCATCGCGCGCCCGATGTTGTTCGTGTCGGTGCCGAACCAGATGGCTCGCGTCGGCGCATGGAAGTACATGTGCCGCACCGTCCCGCCGCCGCTCGCGATGGCGGTCTCGGTGAAGAACTCCTCGGTGGCCGGGTCGAACCCGACGAACCGGTTGGGGCGCCCCCCCGACTCGACGAAGTAGACCCGGTCCTGGTCGTCGACGGCCATCCCGTAGGGCCGCGCCTCGGCGCCGCCGGGCACCGGCCACTCGTCGACCTCGCCGGTGTCGGGGTCGAAGCGGCCGAGGTTGCCGCCCGCGTAGTCGACGTACCAGAGCTCGCCCGTCGAGGTCACCGCGAGCCGGCGCGGCCGGGCCTCGGCGCGGGGCAGCTCGAACTCCTCGAGCTCCAGCGTCTCGGGGTCGACGCTGGCGAGCTTGTTGGTGCCGAACTGGCAGAACCACGCTCGGTTGTTCGCGTCGACCACGATGCCGTACGGACGCCGGCGCTCGCCCTCGACCGGGATCAGGTCGACGGTGCCGGTGCGCGTGCCCAGCTTGCCGACGAAGCTGCCGCCCTGCACCGAGAACCAGATGTCGTCGTTCTGGTCGAAGATGAGTGTGTGGGGGTCACGCGCGTCGGGGGTCGGCATCATGAACTTCTCGATCTCCCCCGTCTCGGGATCGAGGCGGCCGATGTGCATGGCCCGGTTGCCCGCGTACCACACGAACCCGTCGTCGTCGACGATGAGGTTGTGGGGGCCGGTGCCCGGGTCGAGCTCGTAGCGCCGGAAGTCGCCGGTCCCGGGGTCGAGATAGGCGAGGTAGTTGCCCACCTGGCCGACGAACCACACCCGGCCCTGGCCGTCCACGTAGGGGTCGCGCGGCCGCGTGTTCTCCCACGGCACGACCCACTCGGTGATCTCCAGGTCCTCGGCCGGCGCCGGGGCCGCGCCCAGCGTGCCGAACGACCCGAAGGCGATGACCACCGCCGCCAACGCCGGAATGCTCTTCCTCATCGTGCACCTCGCGTGGTTGCCTGGGCGCCCCGCGGGACGCCGGGTTGTCAATACTAATCCCAAACGGTCCATTGCTGACGACTCCGGCGGAGAGCGGTACGTTTACCGGACCGCCGCCCCGCCGTATGATGCTGGGCGTCGGATCCGCCGGAACCCGCAGGAGGAAGCCATGCAGATCATCCGCCGCTCGGCCCGTCCCCGCGTGACGCTCGCGCTCGGGGCCCTCGCCCTGGCCCTCGCCCTGGCCCTCGCCCCCGCCGACGCCCTCGCCCAGCGCGAGGCGCGCGACGACGAGTACGCGGTCAACGACCCGCGCGTGCAGCACCGCTCGTACGTGATGGAGGAGACCGGCGAGACCATCCCCTACGCCCTCTTCGTGCCCTCGGGCTACGACCCCGCGCGCCCCGCGCCGCTGATGGTCTCGCTGCACGGGGCCGGCCGCCAGTACGACTGGCTGATGAACTACGCGGGCTTCCTCGACCAGGCAGAGCACCACGGGTACGTGGTGGTGACGCCCCTCGGCTACACGCGGCGGGGCGGCTACGGCTACCGCGGCGACTCCGAGCAGGACCGGCGGGCCGAGCAGGACGTCATGAACGTCTTCCGGCTGGTCACCGACGAGCTCAGCATCGACGAGGACCGCATCTACCTCTGGGGTCATTCCATGGGCGGCGCCGGCACCTACTACCTCGCCAGCCGCTACCCCGACGTCTGGGCCGGGCTCGCCGCCGTCGCCGGCGGCAGCATGAACGCAGGCTACGTCGACGCCGAGGCCATCCGGCACATCCCGTTCCTGGTGATCCAGGGCTCGGAGGACCGGGTGGTTCCCACCGCGGGGGTGCGGGAGTCGGTGGCGAAGATGCGCGAGCTGGGCATGCAGCACCTCTACATCGAGATCCCCGGCGGCGACCACTCCCTGTTCATCTCGCGGGACCCGCAGGTCGTCGGGCACCTGTTCTCGTTCTTCGACCTCGTCTCGAAGAAGACGCAAGGGAAGTGATACGCCCGCCGTATCGCGGCCGCAATCACGGGGCGGCTCGGTCGGAGAGCCGGCGGGCCGCCAGATCGCGGCCGGCCCACTTGGCGTGCGGTGCCCTCCGGGACCCGGACGGTACGGAAAGCAGGCGATGCCGCCGCCGGTCGGGCGGTCGCAGAGGCCCGAAGCCGCGGCCGCCGTCGTCAGTGCGTCATCGCGTAGACGAGCACGTTGATGCCCAGCGAGTAGCCGTCGGGGGCGAACGACTCGAAGAAGCGGGGGTCGTCGGCCTCGCGCTCCCAGGCGTCCTGGATGTCGGTGTTGTGGGTCATCGCGACCATGATGCGGCCGCGCTCGTCGAAGATCGCACGGAAGTGGGGCTCGGCGCTGTCGAAGCCGCGCTCCGACGTCCGCCCGCCCGAGCGCCGCCAGAAGCCGATGTTGGCGATCTGCGGGACCTCCCAGATGTAGAACATGGTCCGGAACAGGGGATGCTCGATGGGGAGGTCGACTATCGGATACTCGGCGGGCGGCAGCACCTTGGAGATCTGGCTCACCCACTGGTCCCACTCCCAGCTTCCCCAGAAGTCGTCGGCCCAGAGGAAGCCGCCCTTCAGCAGGTAGTCGCGCAGGCGGTCGGCGTCGTCCTGCGAGAGGACCATCGACCCGACGGCCGAGGCGATGATGAACGGGCAGCCGAAGAGCGCGTCGTTGGTGACCGGGACCACCCAGTGGATGGGCTCGTCGTCGGGATCGAAGTTGACGTCGGTGGTCGACATCTCCGACAGCCGGATCATGAAGTTGATGTCGGCCCGGGGGTAGTCGGTCGACCAGCGGCCCATGCCTCGGCCGCGGTACTCGCTCGCGTACATGAGCCGGCAGAACGAGAACCCCGCGTCGCGCTGCTCGGGGGGGCGGATGCGGGGGGGATAGCGCGACCGCCAGCCCCACTGCGCGGACACGGCGCCGGCGGCGACGGCCAGCACCACGGCCGCCGCCGCAATCGCGAAGGCCCACCGCTTCATGCCGCCATTCTGCCACAGCGGGGCGCGTCCTGCGAGTCCTGCGAGGTTGGCTGGCACCCGCGCGAACTCGCTGGAGATCGCAAGGAAGCGATCGTCGGCCTCGATGCGGTCTCAGCGGGGGACGCGGCGGCCCGACCGCCTCGACCACGGAGCACTTGCCGTGTCGCCGGGGGGGCGCCCGCACGCCGCTCCCGCGGCGGGACGGGAAGTCAATCGCCGCTCGAGTCGTGCCTCTACATCAGGAAGCTCGAGGACGTGGACACGGGCGTGCTGCGGGAGCTCGTTCGGCGAGTCGTTCGAGCGGGTGTCGAAGGGGGAGTACGGCGGGTGACGCCGGCTTCGCGAACGCCGATGCGCGGCACGGGCAAGGCGCCCGTCACCCGGTGCGGCCGAGAGCCCGCGGCGTGGAGCGGCGCGAACCCCTGGCCCCGGTCTTCGTTCGGCGACGGGTCCCGGCTCGCGACCGTCGGCTCGGGGGAGACAAGGCGCCCGTCACCCGGCGCGGCCGAGAGTCCGCGGCGTGGAACGGCGCGAACCCTGGCCCTAGTCGTCGTTCGGCGACGGGTCCGGGCTCGTGACGGTCGGCTCGAGGGAGATCCCGCGGTCGGGGTCGCCGTCGTCCTCCGAGCCGGCGGAGCCGGGCCGACGATCGCAAATCCCCAGGTAATCCCCGAAGTCGGCATCCTCCAGAACCCGGGCCGCCTCCTCCAGGTCGCGGTCCGCCTGGTTTCCCTTCGGCCGGCGCCTTCTCCACTTGAACACTGCGTTCTCCGTCTGGCGGGAGCGCACTTCGCAGCTAAGGACAGTGATCGATATAAAGTTGCCAACTTCATCGGGGAGTGAATTTGTAATTCCAGTCCCCGTGGAATTCATCACGCACCAACATCATTGCGGCCAACTGCGCCTTGCTCACCTTCACCCCGGTAGGATACTCGCCA
>JAJEEA010000309.1 GCA_022821235.1 Vicinamibacteria bacterium | reverse complement strand
CGGCGATCTGCCTCGTCCTGGCCCTGCCCTGGTTCGCGGCGATGACCGCGACGCACGGCGCCGGGTACCTGGAGCGGTTCTTCATCGACGAGAACGTGGAGCGGTTCGCGACCGCCCGCTACAACGACCCGCGTCCGTTCTGGTACTACGTGCCGATAGTCGTCGGCGGGCTCCTGCCCTGGTCGCCCCTCATGCTGGTCTGGTGGCGGCCGCTTCGCCGGACGCTCGCCGGGGCCCGGCGAATCGCGCCGGTCGAGGTCTGGCTCGGCCTGTGGGCGCTGGCGCCCCTGGTCTTCTACTCGGCGTCGGTCGGCAAGCAGCCGCGCTACGTGCTGCCGGTCCTGCCGCCGCTGGCCATGCTCCTCGCCCGGGCCGTCTCGCGGGCCCTGGCGCGCCAAGCCGCGGGCGAGGGCGGGCGGGACCGGCTCGTGGCCGCCGGCGGGACGCTATCGGGCCTGGTGCTGCTGCTCTTCGGGGCGGCGGCGGCGAGGGCCGGCGTGCTCCTGAGCGACGGCCCCGCGACCGCGATACGGATCGCGTCCCTCCTGATCGCCCTGGCGGGCCTGGGCGTGGTGCTGGCGGCGTTGTCGCCACGCCAGCGGCGCCTTCCCGCCGCGCTCGCCGCCGCCGCCGTGGTCACCGCCCTGAGCCTCCAGTACTCCGTCCTGTCCCGGCCCGGCCCGGAGCCGGTCGAGCGGATGGCGGCTCTCGTCCGCGCGGCGGGCCCGGAGGACGTGCCGTACGGCCGCTACCGCGTCTTCGTGCGCAACCTGCTGTACTACGTCGGCCGGCCCCACGTGGACCTGTTCACGCCCGGGCAGCTCCAGGCGTTCCTCGCCTCGCCCGGGCCGGTGCTGTGCGTGCTGACCGACACCGACCTCGAGCAGGCCCGGGCGGAGGGCGCGACCGCGTACGAGCTCGGACGCGTCGCCTACCTCGACACCGGCCGCCTGCAGCTCCGGACCCTGCTGCGGCCCGACCCCGCCACCGACCTGCAGACCGTGGTGCTCGTCAGCAACCGGGCGCCGCCGTGACGTTCGAGGCCACGACCCGGGAAGCGGTCGCGACCACGCCCGCGCTCCCGGTTCCGGGCCGGTCCCGTCTCCCGGAGGTCATGGCCGCGGGGGCGGGTGGCCGCGACCACGTCCGTGCCGCGGGTCCGCAGCTCTCTCCCCCGGCGCGCGTGCGGGCGGATCAGACCACGAGGGAATCGGTGACGCGCGGCTTCTCGGCGAGACGGGCCTCGACGAGCTCGGGGACGAGGCCGCGGATCGACCCCCCGAGGGCGAAGACCTCCCTGACGAGCCGCGAGCTGAGGTACGTGTACGACTCGGCCGGCATCATCAGGACGGTCTCGAGGGTCGAGCTGAGCCGGCGGTTCATGAGGGCCATCTGCATCTCGAACTCGAAGTCCGAGATCGCCCGCAGCCCGCGCACGATCACGTCCGCCCCGCGCTTCCGGGCGTAGTCGACGAGCAGCCCGTCGAACGTGTCGACCTCGACGCCGGGCCGGGACGCGAACACCGCCCGGGCCATCTCGGCGCGTTCGGCGACGCTGAACAGCGGCGACTTCCCGGGGTTGACGAGAATGGCGACGACGATGCGGTCGAAGAGCGCCGCCCCCCGCTCGATGATGTCGACGTGGCCGTTCGTCAGCGGGTCGAAGGTGCCGGGATAGACGGCGATACGTTCGGGGCGGTCGGTTGCCATGGCGTGTCACGCTCCCCCGTCCGGGACGGTGGTCTGCATGGTGTCACGCCCGGCGCACCGTCTGTCAACCGCCAGCCGGTAGAACCGGAGGGCGCTGTCGCCGGCGCGCACCGAGCGCAACGCCTCGAGGACGGGCGGGACCGGGGGCTCGACGCGGCGCGCATGCTCCACCACGAGCCGGCCGTCGGGAGCGAGGCGGGCCGCCGCGGCGGCGAGCATCGGACCGATGTCGGGCGCGCCGTACGGGGGGTCGAGGAGCATCAGATCGAATTCGCCGCGGGCCAGGCGGCGGAAGTCCGCCGGCAGCGCGGCCCGGCGGACCGTGCAGCGGTCGGCGAGGCCGCACGCCTCGGCGTTGCGGCGGATCAGGGCGACGGCCCGGGGGTCGCGCTCGACGAACACGGCATGAGCGGCGCCCCGGCTCAGCGCCTCCAGGCCGACCGCGCCGGTGCCGGCGCAGCCGTCGAGCACGCGTGCGCCCTCGACGCGCGGGCCCAGAATGTCGAAGAGGGTCTCGCGCAGCCGATCCGAGGTCGGGCGCAGGCCCTTCCAGCGTGGCGTCGACAGCCGCCGTCCCTTGTGCGTGCCCGCGATGATGCGCATGCTCGGTCGGGTCCCGCGGAAGCGCCGCCGGCCCGCGGCGACGCCGACCGTCCTTCAGCGCCGGCCCGCGCCATTCCACGGCCCCGCGTTCCTGGCCCGCCCATCGTCGCCTCCGGCTCCGCTGGGCGCCCAACCAACCCCGACAGGAGCCTGCACGGTTTCACGGCGCAGGCTCCTACCCTACACCGGCCAGCCCGAACCGCTCCGCCCAGCCCGCGTCGAGCCGGGCCAGCAGGTCCGCGGCGCCGCCCTCGCGCATGGCGCGCTCCGCCTCGTCGCGGGCCATCTCCATGATGTCGCGGTCGCGGACGAGGTTGGCGACGCGCAGGGCCGGCAGGCCCGACTGCCGGGTGCCCAGCACCTCCCCGGGCCCGCGAAGCTCCAGGTCGCGCTCGGCGAGCTCGAAGCCGTCTCCGGTGCCCGCGACCGCCTCGAGACGCGCACGGCCGACGTCGGACAGGGGCTCCCGGTACAGCAGCCGGCACCAGGCCCGGCCGGGGCCGCGGCCGACGCGGCCCCGGAGCTGGTGAAGCTGCGCCAGCCCGAACCGCTCCGCGTGCTCGACGACCATGACGGCGGCCCCGGGCACGTCCACCCCGACCTCGATGACGGTGGTGGCCACGAGCACGTGCACGTCGCCCCGGGCGAACCGGGCCATGACCGCCTCCCGCTCGTCGGGCCTCATGCGCCCGTGGATCACGTCGACGGCGTGACCGGCGAACCGGCGCGCGAGGGCGTCGACCATCACCGCAGCCGCCTTGAGGTCGACCTTGTCGGACTCGTCGACGAGGGGACAGACGACGTAGGCCTGCCTCCCGCGGCGGAGCTCGCGCTCGACCAGCGCATGCACCGCGTCGCGGCGGGACTCCGGCTCGATCCGGGTGTCGACCGGCGTCCGGCCCGGCGGCCGGTCCCGAATCACCGACACGTCGAGATCGCCGTAGGCGGTGAGGGCGAGGCTGCGGGGAATCGGCGTCGCGGTCATGACGAGCACGTCCGGACTCCGCCCCTTCTCCCGCAGGGTCGCCCGCTGCCTGACCCCGAACCGGTGCTGCTCGTCGACAATCGCCAGCCCGAGGGCGCGGAACGTCACCGACGGCTGCACGAGCGCGTGGGTCCCGACCGCGAGGTGGGCGTCTCCCGCCGCGAGGGCCGCGAGCGTCTCCCGCCGCGCCTTCGCCCCCTGGCTGCCGGTCAGCGAGACGACCCGGAAACGCGACCGGGCCAGGAGCGGCCGCAGCGTCAGGTAGTGCTGCTCGGCGAGGAGCTCGGTCGGGGCCATGAACGCGACCTGCAGGTCGTTCTCGAGGGCCACGAGGGCGGCCAGCAGGGCGACGATGGTCTTGCCGCACCCCACGTCCCCCTGCAGGAGGCGATTCATGGGATGGGGGCGGCGCAGGTCGTCGACGATGGTGCGCAGCGCCCCCTTCTGCCCCGGCGTCAGCCGGAACGGCAGCACCGCGAGGGCCGAACGGCGGATGCGATCGTCCACCCGGACGACGTGCGGCTTGCGCTCCCGGGCCCGGGCCCGCCCGCGCACCTCCAGGGTCAGGCGGAAGAGGAACAGCTCTTCCAGAATCAGTCGCACCTGCGCCGGGGTACGGAACCGGTCGAGCAGGGAGAGCGGGGCGCCGGACGGCGGGAAATGCGCCTCCCGGAGGGCCCGGAGGCGATCGGGCAGTCGCCGGCGCGCACGGAGGCCGGCGGGCAGCGGATCGTCGAGGTCGGCCGGCAACTGCTCGAGCGCGCGCCGGACCAGCACCCGGAGCTGTCTGGTCGTCAGGGTGCCGACGCGCTCGTACACCGGCACGACCCGGGCGCCGTGCAGCGGGCCGGTCTCCCCCCGGTCGTCCGTCCCGTCCCCGCCGGCCGGCTCGTCCTCGCCGCCCTCACCGTCGCCCAGCCGCTCGTACTGGGGGTTGGACAGCCGCAGGCCGCCGGGGTCCCGCCACTCCGGGGTGCCGTAGAGCAGGACCCGCTGCCCCGCCGAGAACGCGGTCTTCAGGTACGGCTGGTTCATCCACACCGCGCGGAACGTGCCCGCGTCGTCCCGCAGCAGCATCTCGAACAGGGAGAAGCCGCGGCGGCGGGTCTGCCGCAGCCCGGTGCTGACGACCCTGCCGCGGATCGCGGCGGCCTCGCCCGGCCGCAGGTCGCTGGAGCGGACGAGCCGGCTGCGATCTTCGTAGCGGAGGGGAAACCGGTGGAGGAGATCGTCCGCGGTGCGCAGCCCCGCGCGCTCGAGCTCCGCCGCCCGCCGAGGGCCGACCCCCTTCAGGAAACGCAGCTCGGTGCGAAGACCCGGACCGTCGGACGGGGGCGGCTGCGCACTCACCACTGACCGTCGCGACCGGAGCTCACTGCACGATGACGGCCAGCCCCGGCGACAGGCGCAGCTCGGTGACGCCGTAGGGCAGCGGAATCGGGGCGTCCAGGCTCGTGCCTGCCGGCTCGTCTGGCGTCCGCGTGAAGTACCGCACCAACTCCTGCAGCACGTTGACGGGGACCGGAATGCCCCCCACGGTCACCGCCTCCACGTCGACCCGCGCCACCCCGCCCCCCGACCGGATCCGGCCGCTCGCGGTCACCGGGAGCTGCCCCCCCAGGAACCGGATGGGGTCGAAACCGGCGCGTTCGCGCGATTCGCGAATCGCGTCGAGGTCGATGACGGCCTCCGCCGACAGGCTGTCCTCCCCGATGCGCAGGGACGGCGCCTGGATGCCCACGGGCAGATGCGGCACCGCCTGATGCGCGAGGTAGGCGTTCACGTCCGGCTCCGGCAGCGGAGTCAGCCGGACCTCCGACGAAGGCTCGGCCGCGTTCTGCAGAATCTCGAGGAGCCTCCGTTCCAGCCGCTCGCCGGCCTCCTCGGCGGCCGCGGCGGCCTGGACCCCGCGGCCCGCCTCCTCCGCCCGCTCCGGTCCCCCCGGCACCGTCCCGCCCGCGGCGGCCGGTCCGCTGACGGCCAGCGCCAGGGCGGCCGTCCACCCCACCCGTCGATTACCCATGTCCCGCAGTATATACCGATTTTTTTCGCTTTTTCTTTGTGCATTCATGTAAAGTTACGGGGTCGTTCCCGTTTCGTGCCCCTTCCGGATCGGCGACCGCCAGGGAGGCCGCGTTGCAACCACTGACCCGACGGCAGCGGGAGATTCTCGACTATCTCAAGGAGTTCATCGACGAGCGCGGGTACGCCCCGAGCCTCGAGGAGATCGGGTCGCGGTTCGGCCTGTCGTCCCTGGCGACCGTCCACAAGCACCTGATGAACCTGCAGGAGAAGGGCTTCATTCGCCGGACCTGGAACCGCAGCCGCTCGGTCGAGCTGGTGCAGACCCGGGCCGGCGGCCGCGCCGTCGATCTGCCGCTGCTGGGGTACGTCGCCGCCGGCGAGCCCATCGAGGCGGTGGTCGGCACCGAGACGGTGACGGTGCCCGAGGACCTGGTGGGCGCGCGGGAGACCTACGCCCTGCGGGTCCGCGGCAGCTCCATGATCGACGAGCAGATCCGCGACGGCGACCTCGTCGTCGTGGAGGATCGCCAGGTCGCCCGGAACGGCGAGATGGTGGTCGCGCTGATCGACGGGTCGGACGTCACCCTCAAGACGTTCTACCGCGAGAAGAGCCACATCCGGCTGCAACCCGCGAACAAGGCCCTCGCCCCGATCATCGCCAGGCCGGAGGCGGTGCGGGTGCAGGGTGTCGTCATCGGCGTGATGCGGCGATACTAGCCATTCCACGCGTTGGGCGAGCCGGGAGGTCGCGGCGACAACGGGCGTTCGACCGGAGACACTCCGGCCTGTGTGACAATCACCTGAAGGACGATGTCTCTCGCCGCCCAGGTCATCGACCAGCACGTATCGGGAATCGTCGAGAGACAAACCGACGTCTTCACCGACGAGCTGCGGCTGGGCTCGGATGAGCACCGAAGACGCTCTGTCGCGTTTCTGTTTCTCGTTGCCAGGACCGCATTCGATCTGACGGACGATCAGACGCTCGACGGCATCGTCGACGGTGGCGCCGATTTCGGAATCGACGCGCTCTACTTCCAGCAGCCCGAGGACGGCGAGCTGCATGTCACCCTGGTGCAAGGCAAGTACAAGCAGTCCCTCGATGGAGGCTCGGAATCTCCGGAAAACGGCATCGAGAAGATGATCGGCGCGATTGGCGCCCTGTTCGATCCGGCGCAGCCGGTGCAGTTGAACAAGCGGCTGAACGACCGCGTCGAGGACATCCGTTCGTTCGTCAAGGACGGCGCAATCCCGCGTGTGACCGCAATCGCCGCGAACAACGGAATCCGCTGGTCCGAGCAGGCGCAGCAGCGGATCCTGAACGCTAGGCAGGACTTCGGGGAGCAGGTGGAGTGGCGCCACATCGGCTCCACCGACCTGGTAACCCTCTTGCAGGCGCGACAACCCATCAACGCCGAGCTCAAGCTCACGGGGCGCGCAACGGTCGAGACCTTCAACTATCGACGCACGCTGACCGGACGCATGTCCGTCGCCGAGTTGGCGCGGCTGACCGACGAGTATGACAACCGGCTGTTCGAGAAGAACATCCGCCGATATCCGGGGCTGTCGGGCAATCGAGTGGACGAGGCCGTTGCGTCGACTCTGCGCGTACGGGACCAACGACCCACCTTCTACTTCTACAACAACGGCATCACCATCACCTGCTCGCAGTTCCGCCACAACGCCCTCCAGAGCGACGACTGGAGCGTGCAGGTGAGCGACCTGCAGATCGTCAACGGCGGCCAGACCGCCCGCACCGTCCAGCAGGTAGCGCGGGACGTCGGCAGGGAGATCGGCGAGGCGGAGGTACTGGTGCGGCTGTACGAGCTGCCTCAGGACGACGCAGGCCTGGTCGAGGCGATCACCTTCGCCACCAACAGTCAGAATCCGGTCGATCTGCGGGACCTCAGGGCAAAACGATGGGCGCCAGCAGGCCCTGAGCCAGTCGGTTTCCGGGTTGGGCTATGGCTATCGCGCCAAGCGAGAGGAACGGCCGGTGTTGGCCAACGAATTCACGAGCGCCGTCGTCGCGGAAGCCGTTCTCGCGATCTGGCGCCACCGGCCGCACCAGGCACGGTTCAGGAGTCGCGAGCACTTCGGCGCGCTGTACAGCACGATCTTCACCGCCGATCTCAACGGAGCGCAGGCGGTCATCGCCGCCCTGTTGCACCGGCACGCCGAGAACCACCGCAAGCGCCCTCCGGACGACGCACCCGATTTCCTGTCCTACGCGTCCCGCTTCATGGCCATGTTGATGGGCCGCTATCTGCTTGAAGATATGGAGGTTACCCTCGACGAGCTCGACCACCGCAGCTTCGGTCGCGCACGAGACCTCGTGGAACGAAGATCGGATGACTACTTGAGCAGAGCGAAGACGCAGATCGGCGCGGCCCTCGGACCCTTGTTCGCGGCAAGGGAGCGAACTCTCCAGCGCCTGTCAGCGACTTTCCGCCGGGCGGACCTCGTGGATACACTTCTCGATGCAGCGCCGTGAGGGCTGCACCGGCCCGTTCTCGAGCCCTCGGCAAGGACCGAGCATTTTCCATGGAAGAACGCAAGCAAATCAACTTCACCATCGTCCCCGACGACGCCACCGACGAGCCGCGCGTCTACGCCAACTTCTGCGCGATCTCCCACACCCCGTTCGACTTCACCCTGACGTTCTGCGAGGTGCTGCCGCCCACGGAGAAGAAGGTCCGGGAGGCGGCGGCGGACGGCGTGCTCAAGGCGCCGGTCCGGTCGCGCATCGCCGTCCCCACGGCGTTCGTCCCCAACCTCATCAAGGCGCTCCAGGAACACCTCAAGGCCTGCTCCAAGGCGGGCGGCGAGCCCGACTGGAACAAGCCGGCGGTGCATTGAGGCGCCGGCCCCGACGAGCCGCATGCCGATGATCGGGGCTCGTGCAGCGAGCCGGCCGCCGGCCCTCAAGCGCTTCGGGCAGCACTTTCTCGAGGCCGCCTGGGTGGCGAAGCTCGTGGCGTGCATCAGCCCCGCGGCGGGAGACGTGTTTCTCGAGATAGGGGCGGGGGCGGGCCAGCTCACGCTGCCCCTGGCGGAGGCGGGCGCGGAGGTCGTCGCGGTCGAGAAGGACCCCCGGCTCTCGGCCCGTCTCCGGGCCGTCGCGCCGTCGTCGGTGCGGGTGGTCACCGGGGACGTTCTCGAACAGGACCTGGCGGGCCTCGTCGGCGGGTCGCGCCCGGGCCGCGCGGGCCGGCGTGCCCGCGTCGCCGGCAACCTGCCCTACAACGTGTCGACGCCCATCCTGCGCCGGCTGGTCGAGACCCACCACGGGCACGCCTGCTTCGAGGACGCGATGCTCATGCTGCAGCGCGAGGTGGCCGACCGGGTCGTGGGCCGACCGGGCACGCGCGACTACGGCCCCCTCGCGATTCTGACGCGGGTCGCCGCCCACGCGGAACAGGTGCTGGCCCTGCCCCCCGGGGCCTTCCGGCCGCCGCCGCGCGTGCGGTCGGCGGTGGTCAACCTGCGGTTTCGTCCGTGTCCGGCGCCGGTCGGTGACCGCGCTCGGTTCGAACGCCTGGTCCGGACCCTGTTCACGCAGCGGCGCAAGACGGTGCTCAACGCGCTCTCTCCGCTCGTCCCCGGGATGCGGCGATGCTCGGCTCGAGAGCTGCTGGAACGGGCGGGCGTGGCGCCGAATCGCCGCCCCGCCACGCTCGACCTCGACGAGCTCGCCCGCCTCGCGGACGTCCTGGCCGCCGCGCCCCGATGAGGCGGCGCGGACGACCGGTCGCGGGGAGCCCGCCGCGCGACCCTCGCGCGGCGAGCACGGCCGGCGCGCCGCGGCCGCGTGGAGGCGACGCTTGCCGGACGCGGGCGGGATGCACCGGGGCTCGAATCAGTGGGAGCCCCGACACCCGCCGCCTCGCCCGCTGTCCGGCCGAGGCGGCCAGAGAGGAAGAATGACCTCGACACCCGAATCCCCCAGGTCGGCCGGACCCGCGCTGGAGGTCGTGCCCTGCGGCGGCCTCGGCGAGTTCGGCATGAACATGATGCTCGTCACCTGGCGGGACAGCGCCGTCCTCGTCGACGCCGGCGCGATGTTCCCGGGGCCCGAGCTGCCCGGCGTCGACCTCGTCATCCCCGATCCCGGCCACCTCGAGGAGCGCGTCGGCAGGCTCTCGGCGGTGGTGCTGACCCATGGGCACGAAGACCACGTCGGGGCCCTGCCCTGGGTCTGGCCCCTCCTGGACGGCCCGGTGTACGGCACGCCCCTGACCCTCGCCCTCGCCGGCCAGAAGCTGGCCGAGCACGGCTTCGACCCCGACGAGCGCTGCCGCCCGCTCGAGGCCGGTGACACCGCCGAGATCGGCGAGATCACCCTGGAGCTGATACGGGTCGCCCACAGCATGCCGGACTGCGTGGCCGTCGCCCTGCACACCCCGGCCGGCGTCATCGTGCACAGCGGCGACTTCAAGATCGACCAGACCCCCATCGACGGCCAGCCCCTCGACGTGCACCGCTTTGCGGAGCTCGGACGCGAGGGCGTGCTCGCCTTCTTCGGCGACAGCACCAACATCGAGCGGCCGGGGTTCACGGGGTCGGAGGTCGACGTCGTGCCGGGGCTCGAGGAGGTGCTCGCGAGCGCGAAGGGCCGGGTGGTGGTGACCGCGTTCGCCTCGAGCCTGCACCGGATCCGGATTCTCGCGGACCTCGCCGAGCAGTTCGACCGCAAGCTGGCGTTCGTGGGGCGGGGCATGGTCCAGAACACCGAGCTCGCGACCCGGCTCGGCCACCTGCGGCTCCCGGCCGGACTCCAGATTCGCGACTCTCAGGTCGGCGACTACCCCGCCCGCCGGGTCGTCTGCGTGACCACCGGGTCGCAGGGCGAGCCGCTGGCCGCGCTGTCGCGCATCGCCATCGACGACCACCGTCACGTCCGGCTCGAGCCGGACGACGTCGTGGTCTTCTCGGCCCGCGCCATTCCGGGCAACCAGCGGGCCATCGGGCGGGTGATGGACCACATCGCCCGGCGCGGGGCGGAAGTGGTGCACGGCGAGCGGAAGGCGGTGCACGTCTCCGGGCACGGCAGCGCGGAAGAGCTGAAAATGTTGCTCTCGCTGGTCAGGCCGCGCTACTTCGTGCCGATACATGGGGAGTACAGGTATCTCGCGGAGCACGCGCGGGTCGCGGCGCGGGTCACGGGAGGAGAGACGACGGTGCTGCTGGCCGAAGACGGGGACGTCGTTCGCCTCGCCCCCGGCGAGGGGCGCATCGCGGGCCGGGTCGCGACCGGCCGCCTCCTCATCGACGGCACCCGCTCCGGCGAGGTCGGCAACGAAGTCCTGCGGCATCGCCGGCATCTCGCCGCCGACGGCGTGGTCGTGCCGGTGATCGCCGTCGACCGGCGGGCCGGGCGGATGGAGGGCACGCCCGACGTCGTGACGCGCGGCGTCGTGCTCGACGAACGGACGAGCGACGTGCTCGACAACCTGCCGGCGCGGCTGACCGAGGTCATCGGCGAGGCCGGCCCCGAGGAGAGATCCGACCGCGATCTGCTCGCCGAGCGGATCCGCATCGAGCTGCAACGCCTGTTTCGCAAGCAGGCGGGCCGGCGCCCCCTCGTGCTGCCGGTCATCATGGAGGTCTGACGGGTGTCCCGATCCACGCTGTCACGCTGGTCGAGCGAGTTCTTCGGGGTGGCGCTCTTCGCCGCCGCGCTGTTCTCGCTCGTGGCCCTCGCCACCCACGATCCGGCCGATCCGGTCTGGTTCTTCAGCACCGACGGGCACGAGACGCCCGTGAACTTCGCGGGGCGCGTGGGCGCGTTCGTGGCCGAGCTGTCGTTCCAGCTCGTCGGGTTCAGCGCCTACCTGCTCCCGCTCGTGCTCCTCGTGCTCGGCTGGCACTACTTCTGGTGCCGGCCCGTCGAGGGGCCGTACGTCCGCGCGGTGGGCCTCGGGCTGACCCTCGCCTGCACCTCCTCCTTCCTCGCTCTGGCGTTCGCCGCGTTCGACACCGTCGAACACCCGTTCCAGGCCGGCGGCTACCTCGGGGGATGGCTCTCGGGCCTGCTCTCCGAGTATCTCAACCGCACCGGCTCCATCATCCTCATCCTCACCCTGCTGTTCCTGGCCGTCCTCCTCCTGACCCAGGTGTCGTTCGGATACCTGGTGAGCCGGTCGCTCGCCGGCATCGGCCGCAGCGGGGCCGCCCTGAGGGACGCCGCGTTCGCCGGCT
>JAJEEA010000200.1 GCA_022821235.1 Vicinamibacteria bacterium | reverse complement strand
TACATCTGCGGCGAGGAGACTGCGCTGTTCAACTCGCTGGAGGGGTACCGGGGCGAGCCCCGGTCCAAGCCGCCGTTCCCCACCGAGGTGGGACTGTTCGGCCGGCCCACCGTGGTCAACAACGTCGAGACGCTCCACAATGTGCCGGTGATCCTCAGCGCCGGCGCGGCGGGGTTCCGCGCCGTGGGCACCGCCGAGAGTCCCGGCACGAAGCTGTTCTCGGTGGCCGGCGACGTGAGCAGTCCGGGCGTCTACGAGGTGCCGTTCGGCACGGCGCTCGGCGGGTTGCTGGCACTCGCCGGCGCCCCGGCTGATCCCGGGGCCGTGCTGCTGGGCGGGGCCGCGGGGGTCTTCGTGCCCCCCGGGGCCGCCGACGTGCCCCTGACCTTCGAGGACGTTCGAGCGGCCGGCCTCACGCTCGGCTCGGGGGCGGCCACCGTCTTCGGCGCCGCCGCCGACATCGGCGACATCGTGGAGCGGATCACCGCCTTCTTCCGTGACGAGTCCTGCGGGCAGTGCGTGCCGTGCCGGGTGGGCACCGTCCGCCAGAACGAGGCGATCGTGCGCCTGCGCTCCGGCGCGGCGCAACCGGGCGACGCCGACCTGCTCGACGACCTGGACACGGTCATGAGCGACGCCTCGATCTGCGGGCTGGGGCACACGGCGGCCTCGGCGGTGGGCTCCGCCCGGCGCCTGGGACTGCTCGACGGCGCCGGAGCGGGACGATGAGCACCCCGGTGCCGATCCCCCGGCGCAAGGTCACGGTGAGCGTCGACGGCGCCGAGCGGTCCGCCGCCGAGGGCAGCACGATCCTGGACGTCTGCCGCGACGCCGGGGTGGAGGTGCCGACGATCTGCTGGGCCCCGACGATCACGCCCGTCAACGCCTGCCGGGTCTGCGTCGTGGAGTTGGAGGGCTCGCGCACCCTGGTCCCGGCCTGCTCGCGCCCGGTGACCGAGGGCATGGAGATCCGCACCGGCGGCGACCGGGTGCGGGCCTCGCGCCGCATGGTCCTGGAGTTGCTGGCCTCCTCGGTGGACCTGTCCCGCGCCGAGGCGGACATCCTGCGTTGGCTCGAGGAGTACGGGACCGACCCCGAGCGCCACGGTGCCGACCGGGCACGGGTGAGCGAGCCGGTGCGACGCCACGACGAGCTCTACGTCCGGGACTACGACCGTTGCGTGCTCTGCTACAAGTGCGTGGACGCCTGCGGCACCGAGGCCCAGTACACCTTCGCGATCGCCGTGGCGGGCCGCGGGTTCGATGCCCGCATATCCACCGAGTACGACGTCGAGTTGCCCGAGTCGGCCTGCGTCTACTGCGGCAACTGCATCGGGGTGTGCCCCACGGGGGCGCTCATCTTCACCCGGGAGTTCGACCTCCGCGAATCGGGCCGGTTCGACCCCGAGGACCAGGCGGTGACCACGACGGTCTGCCCCTACTGCGGCGTCGGCTGCAACCTGGAACTGCACACCCAGGACGGTGAGATCTTCCGGGTCACGTCGCCGGACGACCACGAGGTCACCTCCGGGCACCTCTGCATCAAGGGCCGCTTCGGATACGAGTACGCGGGCGGGCGGCGCCGCGAGCGCCTGCCGGAAGGGGGCTCCGAAGCCGGTCGGGACGCGGGCCCGCCGGCGTGAGGAGAGCCACGCCCGAGCGATCTCGCCCGCCCTGGATCCTCCTCGCAGTCGGCCTCTTCGCCGGCTTCATCGCGGGGCTGTTCGGCGTCGGCGGGGGGATCTTCATCGCCCCCGGTCTGATGCTGCTGGGGGGCTTCCCCCAGCGGGCGGCGCACGGCACCTCGCTCGCCACGTCCGCCCTCTTCGCCGCCGCCGGCGTCGTGGCCTACGCGATCAACGACGCGGTGGACTTCGTCGCCGCGTCGCTGATCTTCGCCGGCTCGGCTCTCGGCGTGCTGGCCGGCGTGGAGTTGCTCAACCGCATTCGCGTCCGCACCCTGCAAGTGGCGTTCGTGCTGCTGCTGGCGGTCACCGCTGGGCGCATGCTGGCCGGCACCCCCGAGGCGGCCGGCGAACTCACCCTGACGGTGGCCGCGGCGTTCGCGCTGGCGGGATGCGGCGTGCTCGTCGGCCTGGTGGCCGGCCTGATGGGGGTGGGAGGCGGCGTGATCGTGGTTCCCGCGCTCGTGCTGATCTTCGAGCTGGGCGACGTGACCGCCAAGGGCACCTCGCTGCTGGTGGTCCTGCCGACCGCGATCGTCGGGACGCTCCGCAACCTGCGCCACGACAACGTCGACCTGCGGGGCGCGCTGCTGATCGGGGCGGGGGGCATGCTCTCGGCCTTCGGGGGCGGGCTGCTGGCGGGTGTGATCGCACCGGAGGTCTCGGCGGGGCTCTTCGCCGGCCTGCTCATGATCATCGCCCTGCGCCTGGCCCGCGACATCCTCCGGGGGTCCGAGGGTCACGCCGGCGCGCCGCCGCCCGGCGGCGGGGCCGCTCCCGGATAGCGTTGCCGCGGTGCGTGCCGTCGTCCTCTCCGGCTACGGGGGCCCCGAGGTCCTCCGGCTCGCCGAGGTCCCCTCACCGGTGCCCGCACCCGACGAGGTGCTCGTGGACGTCGTCTCGACGGCCCTCAACCGGGCCGACCTGCTGCAGCGCATGGGCCGGTACCCGGGGCCGGAGACCGACGTGGAGATCCTGGGGCTCGAGTACGCGGGCCGTGTCGCCACCGTCGGCGGGCGCGTGCGGAGCCTCGCCGTCGGGGACCCCGTCATGGGGCTCGTCAACGGCGGTGCCTACGCCGAGCAGCTCACCACCCACGAGCGCATGGCCCTGCGGCCGCCCGCCGGGCTGAGCCTGGCCGACGCGGCGGCGATTCCCGAGGTCTGGATCACCGCCTGG
>JAJEEA010000194.1 GCA_022821235.1 Vicinamibacteria bacterium | reverse complement strand
CGCGGGCGAAGGGGCGCGGGTGACGGCGCGGCCGGCCGCCACTCCATCGAGACCGGGCGCCGCGGGCGAAGGGGCGCGCGGCAGCATGCTCCCCCGTCGCGCGTGGTCGGGCTCGGACGGCTCTCCGCCCGCCGGCCCCCTCGGCTCTCCGCCGGCGCCCTCCGGCCGTGGTGCGGCGCGGGGTTCCGCCGCGTACCGCCAGTGCTGCGCCACGGCTGGACGTTCGGGTGTGCGGCGCGGTGATTCGTCGACGATCGCGCGCCGCGGACCCATGTCGGCATCCGAAGACGTGACGCGCCACTAGCCCCCTCCGCCGCCGATGCCCCCCGCGGAAACGGAGCGCCTCGAGGTCACCGGCGACCACCACGGCGCGCGCCTCGACCACTTCGTCACCGCCGTCGTGCCGGAGCTCTCGCGGGCGCGGATCCAGCGCCTGATCCGCGACGGCCACGTGCTGCTCAATCGGCGGACGGTCAGGGCGAGCCACGCCGTGCACGCGGGGGACGTGGTGGACCTGGAGGTTCCCCCGGCGGCCCCGTCGACGCCGGCCCCGGAGGCCCTGCCGCTCGCCGTGCTGCACGACGACCCCGACCTCGTGGTGGTCGACAAGCCGGCGGGCATGGTCGTCCATCCCGCGGCCGGGCACGACCGGGGGACCCTGGTGAACGCCCTGCTGCACCACGTCGCCGGGCTCAGCGGCATCGGCGGCGAGCAGCGCCCCGGCATCGTGCACCGCCTCGACCGCGGCACGTCGGGGGTGATGGTCGTCGCCAAGCACGACGCCGCCCACGCCGAGCTGTCGCGGCAGTTCGCGGACCGCGAGGTCGACAAGCAGTACCTGGGGCTGGCGTGGGGCCTGCTGAACGCGGGCCGGCGCATCGACGCCCCGCTGGGCCGGGATCCGGTCGACCGGAAGAAGATCTCGACCCGCGCCCGCCGGGCCCGCACGGCGGTCACGCGCATCACGGGGGCGGAGCGGCTGCGGGGCCTGACCCTGGCCACCATCGCCATCGCCACCGGCCGCACCCACCAGATACGCGTGCACCTCGCGAGCATCGGCCACCCCATCGCCGGCGACGCCCTCTACGGCGGGGTCCGCCGCCACCTCGCGGCCGACCACCGGGCGCTGGCGTCGCTCGAGCGGCCGTTCCTGCACGCGTGGCGCCTCGCGTTCACGCACCCGCGCGACGGACGGCGGGTCGAGTTCGAGGCGCCTCTGCCGGCCGACCTGCAGCCGGTGGTAGACGACCTGCGCAGGCGGGCTGCGCGCCGCAACGACTAGCCCGCGTCCAGGCGGCGTATTGGAGCGGGAGCGTGCGGGTCAGGCGGCGTCGCGATCACGGCGGCCCGGCCAGGATTCCCCCGAGGGCGCCTTCCAGCCTCGCCATGCGCTCGCGCAGGTCGGCGTTATCGCGCGTCACCCCATCGAACCGCTTCTCGATGCCATTGAACCGATCGTCGAACCGCTTCTCGAGCTTGTCGGTCCGGCTGATGAGCTCGGAGCGAAGCCACGCGAAGAGCGCGATCACCAGGGCGGGCGTGAGCCAGGCGCGAAACCTCCATCACGACAAGCCTAGCCCGCCCGTCCGTCGCCTTCGGCTCCGCCGGGCGCCCAACCAACCCTCCAGGAGTCCGAGCCGTTCTACGGCGCAGACTCCTAGTGGTGCGTCACGTCCCAATCTTCGGATACGGACATGGGTTTGGGGCCCGCAATCGTTGACGAATCACCGCCCACGCACCCGAACATTCAGTCATGACGCAGCACTAGTGGTGCGTCACGTCCCAATCTTCGGATACGGACATGGGTTTGGGGCCCGCAATCGTTGACGAATCACCGCCCACGCACCGAACATTCAGTCATGACGCAGCACCAGCATGTTTCAGGGGCCGTCACTGGACGGTACCGTGGACCCCCGGGGCGTCGCCGGCGCCGGCCACGGCTGGCCGGGCGGCCGGGGGCTGGAGGACCCGCTCGAGCACCTCGTCGATGGTGGAGACGAGGTGGATGGTCATGTCGCGGCGGAGGTCGTCGCTGAGGTCCTCGTTGACGTTCTTCTCGTTCCGCTTCGGCAGGAGCACCTCGGTCACCCCGTGGCGGCGGGCCGCGAGCACCTTCTCCTTGATGCCGCCCACCGGCAGGACGCGGCCCGACAGCGTGATCTCGCCGGTCATCGCGACGTCGCCGCGCACGGGCCGGCCGGTCAGCTCGGAGGCCAACGCGGCGGCCATCGTCACCCCCGCCGACGGGCCGTCCTTGGGGATGGCGCCTGACGGGACGTGGAGGTGCATCTCGGCGTCCTGGTAGAACGCGGCGTCGACCCCGTAGGCGGCGGTCTGGCCGCGGAACCACGAGAGGGCGGCGCGGGCCGACTCCTTCATGACGTCGCCGAGGTGACCGGTCAGGGTCAGCGTCCCCTTGCCGGGCATGCGGGTCGCCTCGACGAAGAGCACGTCGCCGCCGGCCGGGGTCCACGCCAGGCCCAGGGCCACGCCGGGGTTGCGGGTGCGCTCGGCCACCTCCTCGTCCTCGAAGCGCGGCGCCCCCAGCATGCCGCCGACGGTGTCGGGGGTGATCTCGACCGGCTCGTCGTTCCCCTCGGCGTGCCGGCGCGCCACCTTGCGGCACAACGCGCCGATCTCGCGCTCGAGGTTCCGCACCCCCGCCTCGCGGGTATAGCCGTGGACGACCGCCCGCAACGCCTCGTCGGAGAACGCGATCTGCTCCCCGGTCAGTCCGTGGTTCTCGACCTGCCGCCCGACGAGGTGCTCGCGGGCGATCTGCAGCTTCTCGTCCTCGGTGTAGCCGGGCAGCTCGAGCACCTCCATGCGGTCGCGCAGGGGCGGGGCGATGGGGTCGAGCACGTTGGCGGTGGTGATGAACAGTACCTCGGAGAGGTCGAACGGCACGTCGAGGTAGTGGTCGCGGAACGTGTTGTTCTGCTCGGGGTCGAGCACCTCGAGGAGGGCCGACGAGGGGTCGCCGCGGAAGTCCGCCCCCAGCTTGTCGATCTCGTCGAGGATGAAGACGGGGTTCTTCGACTCGGCGCGGCGCAGCCCCTGGATGACCTGCCCCGGCAGGGCGCCGATGTAGGTGCGCCGGTGCCCGCGGATCTCGGCCTCGTCGCGCATGCCCCCGAGCGAGACGCGGACGAACTTGCGGTCGAGCGAGCGCGCGATCGATTTCGCGAGCGAGGTCTTGCCGACCCCCGGCGGGCCGACGAAGCAGAGGATCGGCCCCTTCATGGCCGGGTTGAGCTTGCGCACCGCGAGGTACTCGAGAATGCGGTCCTTCGCCTTGTCGAGCCCGCTGTGGTCGTCGTCGAGCACCCCGCGGGTGCGCGGGAGGTCGATGACCTCGTCGGTCCGCACGTTCCACGGCAGGACCACGAGCCAGTCGATGTAGGTCCGCGACACGGTGTACTCGGCCGCCGCCACCGGCATGCGGGACAGGCGGTCGAGCTCGCGCAGGGCCTCCTTCCGCACCGCCTCGGGCATGCCCGCAGCCTCGATCTTCTCCCGCAGCTCCTCGATCTCCTTGGCCTGCTCGTCGCCCTCGCCCAGCTCCTTCTGAATCGCCTTCATCTGCTCGCGCAGCAGATACTCGCGCTGGCTCTTGCCGACCTCGGACTGCACCTCGGACTGGATCTTGGAGCCCAGCTCGAGGACCTCGAGCTCCTTGATGAGCATGCGGTTCAACTGCTCCATCCGCTCGCGGACGTCGAGGGTGCCGAGCACCTCCTGTCGGACCGAGGTCTGGATGGTCGTCAGGCTCGAGGCGATGAAGTCGGCGAGCTTGCCGGGGTCGGTGATGTTGCCGGCCAGCGCCTGGAGGTCGTCGGACAGCAGCGGCGACAGCGAGACGACCTGCTGGAAGTTGCCCTTGACGTTGCGCTGCAAGGCGTCGATGGCGAGGCGGTCGGACTCGCGCAGGACCTCCGCCGACGCCCGCACCCGGGCGCGGATGTACGGCTTCGTCGCCAGCACCTCGTCGAGGTGCAGGCGCTACTGCCCCTGCACGATGAGGCGCAGGGTGCCGTCGGGCAGCTTGAACATCTTGTGGATGTGGGTCAGGGTCCCGATGGCGTAGAGCTCCTCCTGGGTGGGCTCCTCGGTGCCCGGCTCGAGCTGGGTGAAGACGCCGACGAGGCTGCTCTCGGCGATGGCCTCCTCGATCAGTTGCACCGAGCTCTCCCGAGCCACCGCGAGGGGCATGAAGGAGTTCGGAAAGAGGACGGTGTCGCGCAGGGGCAACACCGGCAGCTCGGACGGTATCGCGCGGCCGGGGCCGCCGGCGCCGTCCTCGAGCAGCTCGGGCTCGTCGCTCATCGTATGGTTCTCCCGGTTCCGCCGGACTTCGGCCGTCGGGCGCACCGCTCCCCACGGCCCTCGGGAGAGTGTAGCAGCCCTCGTGCGAGAACCACGCGGGCCCGCACGAGGGCCGCCGCCGGCTTCCGCGGCCGCGCCCGCCTGATCCAGACAGGTGGATCAGCTCGACGGCGCGCCGAAGAGCGACACCGCCTTGCTGCGCATCTCGATCATCCGCTCGCGGTTGATCTCGTTCTCGTGCATCTCCTCGCAGTCGCGGCAACGCGCCGCGAACGGCAGCGCCCGCAGCCGCCGGCCGGCGATCTCGTCGCCGCACTCGTAGCAGTACCCGTAGGTGCCCTCCTCCAACCGCTCGAGGGCGGCGTTGACCTTGCTCAGCGTCTCCGTCTTCATCTGGAGCAGGGCGAACTCGATGTCCTCGTGGATGTCCGCCTCGGGCATGCCGTTCACGTCGGTCAGGCGGTGCCCCCCCGACCGCGTCGCATCGGCGCGCACGTCGCGAATCTTGTCCTTCACCGCGCCCGCGAGCTCGTCGCGGCGCTCCTCGAGCATGCGGCGCAGCTCGTCGAACCGCGCTTCCGTCATGCCGCGTGCATGGGTGTTCATTTGTGGCCCCTCCCCAAGCCTCGCTGGAGTTGCACGAATCGTCCCGGCTCTCGCCGCCTCCAGAACGGCCCGCGCCGTCGTCCGGCCGCGAGCCTCGGGAGTTTCTAAAGCAAATTAAGTGCCAAGTCTCTGCCGCCGGTACACGGAGCGGCTCACCCGCTGAAACGAAGTGACTCGAGCTGGAATCCGGACCGCAAGGAGCGGCTCACCCGCTCCGTCGAGCTACGCTCACCGATTCCAGCATGCTGCTGGCGCCATGGAAACTCCGCTCGTAAATGCTTAGACGACGATTCGTCCCGTACGGTTTCAACGCGCGGAGACGACTGTCATCCGGAGTGGACGCGCGGGACGACGGCCGGCCCGGGCGCCGGCGGGGGGCGGGCCGACGGCGAGCCCGGCCGGACGCCCGGCGTGCGCCGG
>JAJEEA010000241.1 GCA_022821235.1 Vicinamibacteria bacterium | reverse complement strand
CGCCGCATCGGCCCGCGCACGGGCCGGCCGCGGTGACCGCCGTCGACGCCTACGGGGCCGGGAACGGCCGCGGGCCCGCCGCCGGCGACACCTACGACTGGAACGCCGAGCTGGTCTCGCTCGACGACGCCGGCCGGTCGCTGACGGTCAGGTCGCGCCTCGTGTCGCCGACCGCGGCCGCCGACGGGCTGGAGCCGGGCGACGCCGTCCGCATCACTTGGTCGGGCTACCGCGACCGCGCGGCCGGCGTGCGGGCCGTGCGTCCGGCCGACGACTCGGGGCTGTGGGGCAGCGAGCGGTTCCTGCTCGACGCCGAGCTCGTCGCGATGGACTCGCGCTACGTGACGTTCTCGGTCGAGCCCCCCGCCGACGCCATCGACGCGGTGCGGGCCCTGAGGCCGGGGGCGTGGGCCACCGGCACGTCGCCGCACCGGCCGTCGGCCAAGGCCAAGGCGGTCGCCGCCTACGCGGCCGCGCCGGCCGACGTCCCGAAGACCGCGGACGCCGCCTACCGCTGGCACGGCGAGCTGGTGTCCCTCGACGACGCCGGCGAGACCCTGACCGTCCGGTCGCGCCTCGTGTCGGACGCGGCCGCGGCGTCGGCGGCGGCCCTCGACAAGGGCGACGCCATCGTCATCACGTGGTCGGGCTTCGAGGACCGGACCGACGGCATCCGCGCCGTCGAGCGCGACTCGGGCCTGTGGGGCGACGGCGGCTTCCTGCTGCAGGCGACGTTCGTCGAGACCGATCCGGCGCGGCGCTACCTGACGTTCTCGGTCGAGCCCCCCGCCGACCGCGTCACCGAGCTGCGCGCCATGACCCGCGGGAGCTGGGCGACCCTCTCGTCGCACCACCGTCCCGCCGCCGGCGAGACCCCGGTGCTGACCGTCGACGCCTATGCGCCGTCCATGGCCCCGCGGCTGGCCGGGATGGCCCCGGCCGCCGGCGACACCTACGAGTGGCGGGGCGCGCTGGTGTCCCGCGACGAGGACGCCGGCACCATCGACGTCCGTTCCCGCATCGTCTCGCCATCGGGGAGCGTGGCGGCCGATCTGAAGGCCGGCGACCCCATCGTCATCACCTGGTCCGGGTTCGACGACCAGGCCGACGGCATCCGCGCCGTCAAGCGCGACGACGGGTCGGGGCTGTGGGGCAGCGACCGCTTCCTGCTGAAGGCGAAGTTCGCCGCGGCCGAGGGCCAGTACGTGACCTTCACGGTCGAGCCCCCCGCCGACAGCGCCCCGCTGATGCAGGGGCTCACCCCCGGCGCCTGGGCCATCGGCACCTCGCCCCACCGGCCCGACTTCGCGGCCGAGGCGGTGAGTCTGGTCGACGCCTACGACCCCGCCCGCCGCGCCCGCCGCTACGCGTGGAACGGCGAGCTGGTGTCCCTCGACAAGGACGCCGCCTCCATCACGGTGTCGGCGCCGGTCGAGGAGCACGTCTTCCGCTACGTCGACCGCTTCGGCGAGGGCGACCAGGTCGTGCTGATCTGGACGCCGACCGCGAACGGCGACCGCGCCATCCGCTACCTGGAGCTGCGGGAGCAGTCGGTGCTCGAGCACGGCTACGTGCTGCCGGTGCGGTTCGAGGGGTCCGACGCGGACAGCGGCCGCATCACCTTCAGCACCCCGATCCCCGCCCGCGCGGCGCGGGCCCTCAAGGGCGCCGGGCCGGGCGACTGGATCACCGCGACCTCGCTGTTCGACCAGTCGTACGAGCACGCCGCCATCATCGCGATGGCGGTCGAGGGCGACTACGCGGAATAGGAGGACCTGACTTCGGCGTCGGCGGTCAGGCGTCGGCGGGCAAGTGGAACCCCGCGCAGCGAATACTTGCTGCGCGGGGTTCTTCGTTTCCGGTCACTCGCGTGGCTGCCTCCGGCTATGCCCGGCCATCGCGACGCTCCAGCGTTCTCCTTCCTGACCGACACTGCCTCGGCGTGAGCGCGGCCGCCCGCAGGAGTGCGGCTCGAGCCTTGCCGCGGCCGGAGCCTTGTCGCCCGAGGCTCCGATGCCGGGCCGGGAGTATGCGCGGCGGGACGACCTTGGGTTCGATCGGTCACCAATGTTGGGGGTGATGAACCGAACGACACGCTTCGTATTGGGACGAGAGCTCCCTGCGGCGCGGACGCCCGGCTAGTCTGGCTAGGCCGCCCGGACCCACCGGATCAGCGTCTTCAGGTCGGGCGGCTTGCCGTACATGAGCAGCCCGATCCGGAACACCTTCGCGGCGACCCACACCGCGCCCACCACCGACGCGAGGCCGACGGCGATCGACAGCCAGACCTCCCACCAAGGCGGGGGCTGGCTCGACCCCAGCCGCATGAGCATGCCGAACGAGTTGATGGGCGGCAGGTGGCTCACGACGACGGCGAGGGTCGAGCCGGGGTTCCGCGACACCGCCGGCCAGATGAACCAGGGGACCATGAGGACCAGCATCAGCGGCATCTGCAGCGACTGCGCCTCGGTCATGTCGTTGACGGCCGCTCCCACCGCCAGCATCAGCGACCCGAACATGAAGAACCCGATGAGGAAGAAGATCGCGAGGTAGACGATCAGCCACGGGTCGAGGAGGCCGAACAGCGAGAACGTCGACAGCAGGGCCAGCCCCATCGCGACGTAGAGGCCGATCATGACGAGGCTGATGGCGACGGCCCCGAGCAGCTTGCCCGCCATCAGCTCCATGGGGGACACCGCCGACAGGAGCACCTCGACCACGCGGCTCGACTTTTCCTCCACCGTCGACGTCAGCATGGTCTGGCCGCCCCCCATGATGCCCATGAACATCAGGATCATGAACGCCATGGGCAGCATGAAGTTGAGCCCCCCGACCGTCTCGCGCTCGGCGTCGGGGCTCACCGTGGTCGACCCCGGCCGCGGCACCCGGAGCAGGGCGTCGATGGCGGCCCGGTCCAGGGACCGCGCGGCGACGCGGGCGTCGACTATCGCGTCGCGGACGGTGTCGTGGATGAAGTCGAGGTCGCGGTCGTCGAGGCCGGGCGGCACGAACAGGTCGTAGGTGCCGAGCTCTCCGGCGGGGCCGGCGGCGGCGACCGCGTGCTCGTGGATCACGATCAGGGCGGTGTGGCGCAGCCCGCCCGTCTCCTCGTTGAGCCATGCCTTCGCCGCCTCGACGTCGGCGTCGGCCGGCAGCGCCAGCATCCGCACGTTCGGCGCCGGCCCCAGGGCGTCGTCCATCGCCTGCGCCATCGCCGCCTCGGCCATCCCGCGGACCGCCTCGGGGGCGGCGCCGAGGCCCCGGCGGAACTCGTTCATCCGCCGCTCGGCCACCGCCTCCGGATCGAGGGCGGCGCTCATCGCCGGCAGGACGGCGCCGGTCGGGTCGACGACCGCGTATTCGCCCTCGACCTGAAAGCGGCTGTCGTCGAAGAGGCGCGGTCCCACGAGGACCATGACCACGCCGATGGCCGGCGCGATGAGCAGCCCCGCGATGAAGCCCTTGGTCAGCACCGTCGCGAGGAAGTCCCGGACGGCGACGTGCAGGATGCGGGTCATGCCGGCGCCTCCTCCGCTTCCCGGTCCCGGAGGGCCGCTCGCAACCGGTCCTCGTCGTCGGACGTGCCGCCGGCGACGATGCCGATGAAGACGTCCTCGAGGCGGGGACGCGTGAGCTCGATGCGCGCGGCCGGCGCCGTCTCCATGATGCGCCGCATCGCCGCGGCCGGGTCGGTCCCCTCCCGCAGCAGGATCTCCGACCCGCGCTCGACGTCCCGCACGCGCTCCACCTCGGGAATCGCCCCCAGCGCGGCGGTGTCGGCGGCGGGGTCGAGAGGCTCGAACTGGATGGACCGCGGATCGTACCGGCTGCGGATGTCGTCGAGCGCGTCGTCGAGCACCTTGCGGCCCTCGTGCACCATGACGATGTGCCGGCAGATCTCCTCGGCCTGCGGCATCACGTGCGTCGAGAACAGGATGGTCGCGCCGCGGGCATGCTCCTCGAGGATGAGGTCGCGCAGCATCCGCGTGCTGACCGGGTCGAGGCCGCTGAACGGCTCGTCGAGGATGAGCAGGTCCGGCCCGTGAATCGTCGCCGCGACGAGCTGAACCTTCTGCGACATGCCCTTCGACAGCTCGTTGCACCGCTTGTTCTCGACCCCGGTCAGCCCCACGCGCTCGAGCGCGGCCGAGATCCGCCGGTCGAGGTCGGGCCCGTCGGCGCCCTTGAGCCGCGCCATGAACCGCAGGAACGCGCGGACCTTCATGCGCTTGTAGAGGCCGCGCTCTTCGGGCAGGTAGCCGATGCGGTCCTTCGCCTCGAGGGCCGACGCGCGCCCGAGGATGGAGACGGCGCCGGCGTCGGGGAAGAGGATCGACATGACGATGCGGATGGTCGTCGTCTTCCCGGCGCCGTTGGGTCCGATGAATCCGTACAGCCCGCCGCGCGGCACCTCGAGATCCAGGTCGTCGACCGCGGTCAAGGCGCCGAACGTCTTGGTGACGCCGGTCATGCGAATGGCGGTTTCCATGGGCGCAGGGTTCTCCGACGGGCGGCCGGACAGGGTAGCACGACGCCGCCCCGGGGTCCCGATGCTCCATATACGCGTCGAAGGCCCCCGTTGTTCAGCCCGCAACGTCGCGCGGCGGGTCGTCTGGTGCTGCGGCAACACCGAGTCTTCGAGCATGGGTGCCGCGATTCGTCGACGATTGCGCGGCTGAAATCCATGTCCGTGCCCGAAGATTCCAGCGTGACGAACCACCGGGAGCCGCGCCTTGGCCGCGACGACGGCGCCCCTCATTCACGCGAATGGAGCCGCGTCCGGCCGCGACGGCGGCGCCCTCTTTCAGGCGGATACCGAGCAGGAACCGCAGGTCTCGGCGCCGCCGCGCCCCGGCCGCGTCGACGGCCGACGGGGAACGGAGACCTCACTCCAGGGCCAGGGCCACGAGTCCGGCGTCGTTGGCGGTGCCGTAGGCGAGGACGACGTGCTGCCGGCCGTCCTGCAGGTAGGTCATCGGCGTGCCGGTCGGGGCCACGTCGAGCTCGACGGCGTGCACCGTTTCTCCCGTCGCCTTGTCGAACGCGAGCAGGAACGGCGTCTCCGACAGCGCGGGGGCGAGGGGCCCGTCGGCGGCGCGGCGGAAGCCGAGGTCGGGGCTGTCGCGCCGGCCCCGGAAGCCGAGGAAGAGCAGCGTCTTCGTGAGGAGCGGCCCCGTGTAGGAGCCGCCCCCGAGGGGCCCGGGGTCGGGCACCCCCATGTCGATCAGCTCCTGCCGCGGGCCGTCGCCGAGCGGCGCCATCCAGGCCCGGGTGCCCGTGTTCAGGTCGAACGCGCTGAGCCGCACGTAGGGCGGCTTCCACAGGGGGAGGCCGCGCGGGCCGCGCAGGCCGCCCGAGCCGGTCCGGCGGTAGCGGAAGTCGGACGTCTCGGGGTCCGGCGGCGCGAGCTGCACGACGCCGGGCTGGGTGCGCGACGGCACATAGAGCCAGCCCGTCTCGGGGTCGGCCGCCGCGCCGTGCCAGTTGGCGCCGCCGATCTGACCCGGCATGAGGATCGTCCCGCGCTTGCCGTCCCCCGCCGCGGTGATCGGCTCGTAGAGCGGCCCCCACGTGAACTCGTCGAGGATCTCGACCGCCTCGGCCCGCAGCTCGGGCGTGAAGTCGATGAGGTCGTCGATGCTCACCCCCTGGCGGTCGAACGGCGGCGGCTTCGTCGGGTGCGGCTGGGTCGGCGACAGGCGCTCGCCCGGCACCGTCGACGGCGGCGCCGGCCGCTCCTCGATGGGCCACACCGGCTCGCCGGTGACGCGGTCGAAGACGTAGGTGTAGGCCTGCTTCGTCACCACCGCGACGGCCCGGATGGGCCGCCCGTCGACCTCGATGTCCACGAGCACGGGGGCCGCCGTCGCGTCGTAGTCCCAGACGCCGTGGTGGACGAGCTGGAAGTGCCAGACCCGCTCGCCGGTCGCGGCGTCGAGGCACACGATGCTCTCGGCGAAGAGGTTGTCGCCGAGGCGGTGGCCGCCGTAGTAGTCGTTGGTCGGGGTGCCGAGGGGCAGGTAGACGTAGCCGAGCTCGGGGTCGGCGGTCAGCATGCCCCAGGCGTTGGTCGCGCCGGAATACGCCCAGGAGCCGTCCTCCCAGGTCTCGTTGCCGTACTCGCCGGGCTGGGGGATGGTGTGGAACTCCCACAGCTCCTCGCCCGTGCGGACGTCGAAGCCGCGCACGTCGCCCGGCGCGTCGAGCTGGTAGCGGGGGCCGTCGAAGACGACCGAGCCGATGACGACGACGTCGCCGACGACGATGGGCGCAGACATCAACTGGTAGTCGCGGCGCGGGATGGGGCGCCGCAGCCCCTGGGTGGCGTCGACGGCCCCGTCGGCCCCGAAGTCGGCGATGGGGCGCCCCGTGCGGGCGTCGAGGGCCCACAGGTAGGCGTCGCCGGTGGGCAGGAAGACGCGGGCGTCGCGCCCGTCCGACCAGTAGGCGACCCCCCGCGCGTTGTAGCCGGTGTTGGCGGGCCGCTCGCCCTCCCAGCTCCCGGGGTCGAACACCCAGAGGGTCTCGCCCGTCGCGGCGTCGACGGCCGCCGCCTGCGACAGCGACGTCTTGACGTACAGCACCCCGTCGGCGAGCACCGGCGTCGACTTGAAGGCGGCCGGCAGCCCCGGCAGCGTCGTGCGGTGCTCGGTGACGATGGGGTTGTCGGGCGAGGCCCACCGCCACGCCTCGCGCAGCCGCCCGACGTTGCCGCGGTCGATCTGCTCGAGCGGCAAGTACTTCGTGCTGCCGTGGTCGCCCCCGTAGGCGGGCCACTCGCCGGCCGGCGTGCCCTGCTGAGCGGCGGCGGCCGAGCACCCGAGCACGGCGGCGGTCACGACGGCGGCGGCGGTGCGGTGCGGCATGGTGTGTCTCCCGGACGCCTATGGCTCGTCCTCGCTCGCGTCGGCCCGTTCGAGGAGTCGCACGTCATCGAGATCGACCGGGCGTCCCGCGGCGCGCTTGGAAGCTATCAGGTCCTCGCGAGACACGACGAAGAACCGCTGGCCCGCATGGCGCATCTCGACACGGCGGCTCCATCCTTCGGCGAAGTCGAGACCCGGCGTCGTGCGTTGAACGTCGACGCGAACCCGGTCCTTGAACACCGTGATCTCGTGCGCGAGCACGTCGTCCGCCGTGGTGAGCGTGGCCGTGCCGAGCCCCGCCTTGGCGAGGGCGTCGACGAGTCGTCCGGCGTTCTCCGGCGTGGCATCTATGAGGATGTCGAGATCGAACCTCGCCCTGGGGACGCCGTGCAGGACCGCGGCAATGCCCCCGATGACGAGCGCGGCAATGCCCCCGATGACGAGATAGCGGACTTCATGGTCGTTCAAGGACTCGAACACGTCCCGTAATCGATTGAGCATGCCGATCGATTCCGACGTGGGGATTGCGGCTCAATGCGAGGTCGGTGTACTCGCACAACAGCGCCATCCGTTCGTCGAGAGTCAGGGATTGAAACCAGCGCGCCTTGGCCTCGGGCGTTTCCTCGAGCCTGTCGTGAGACACGGAGAGCGGAGGGTGAGTCATCCTGTTGGGCAGTGTACCACCGGCTCGTTATTCAGGCGCGCCGAGAGCGGCGGTTGCCTGGAGCCGCTCACAGCGCGAACGTGAGCAGGTAGAACAGCCCCGTCCCCCCGAGGAGGACGATGCCCACCCACGACAGGGCCAGCATCGCCCGGCCCGGCCGGTGCTCGGCCGGCATCTCGCGCGAGCCGACCGCGCGCAGGTTCAGGTAGCCGAGGACGGGGCTGGTCAGGAACGTGAGGGTGGTGGCGAAGTCGATCATCGTCGTGAGGTTGCCGATGAACAGGGCCAGCACCACCAGGGTGAGCAGCATCACGCCGGCGAGGCTCCACCAGTAGACGGGGCCGCACGGGGCCGGGGGCGCGGCGGGCCGCCCGGCGCGCAGGACCAGGACGGTGCGCTCGATCGAGCGCGGCCCCCCGTCGAGGACCGTCAGCGCCGTCGACAGCATGGTGGTCACCACCGCGGCCAGCACCACCGGCCGCGTCCACGCGCCGAGGGTCGCGCTGTAGAGCTCGACGAGCTGGGTGGAGAACCGCGGCCCCTCCGGCGCGAACGTCTCGCCCGAACCGAACATCACCCCCGCGCCCAGGGTCAGGAAGGCGAACGCGAGCACCCCGGTGCCGACGTAGCCGAACAGGAAGTCGTTGCGCGCCGTCTCCACCGAGCTGCGCCGGCCGGTGGCGTCGTTCTTGGCCAAGGTCCACAGCGAGCTCCAGACGGCGCTGTCGACCCCCGACGGCATCCACCCCGCCAGGGCCAGCAGGAAAACGAACGGCACCGCCGAGCCGACGAGGCCGCCGGGCCACAGCGTCAGCGTCGACGGGTCGGCGCGCGGCAGGCTGACCGCCGCCGCCACGAGCGTCGACAGCGCCAGCAGCAGCACGATGACCTTGATGGAGAGGTCGAGGCCCCGGAACCGGCCCCACCACAGCAGCGCCGCGACCGGCGCCATCACCATCGCCGCGAGCACCGGCAGCGACCAGTCGAGGCCGAGGGTGAAGCCCACGAGATAGGCCGTGAACATCACCACCGCCGGCGGCACCGAGGCCGTGGTCGACACCGTGATGACCAGGTACAGCCACAGCGCCCAGCGGCCGACCCGCGAGTAGCCCTCGACGAGGCTCTCGCCGGTGGCGGCGGCGTAGCGCGGCCCGTACTCGAAGAACGGGTACTTCAGGACCAGCGCGATCAGGATGATGCCGGCCAGACCGAACCCCGCGGACGCGCCGGCGCGCGTCGACTGCACGAGGTGGGAGACGCCGATGGCGGTGGCCGCCCACAGCAGTCCGGGGCCGAAGGAGGCCGGCAGCCGGAAGCGGGACACGGCGCTCTCCGGCGCTCGCCTGTCGTGGGAAACGGCGTCGCGGGCCTGGGTCATCGTCGCGCTCCAGCCATTCGCGTCGGCGCGGCCTGGTCGGTTCGGGCCGGCCCGTCGTCCGGTCGTCGAACGCCGCCGCAGCCGCTCCGCGTCTGATCCGTCATGGCGTCCATGCCTCGGTCAGAGAGCCCCAGGACTGCCATGTCTCCGCGTTCGGCGCCGCGACCGCGGTCTCCGCGATGGCGATATCGGTTCGTCGAACGCCGCCGCAGCCGCTCCGCGTCCGATCCGTCATGGCGTCCAAACCTCGGTCAGAAGGGCGCCAGGACTCCCAGGTTCCCCCGTTCGGCGCTCGCGACCGCGGTCTCCGCGATGGCGATGTCCTGGGCGGCGTTCCCGACCGACTCGAAGAGGGTGAAGTCGCGGCCGCCCCGGCCCGGAGGCGCGTCGCCGTTCACGATCTCGCCGATCTCCGCGTCGACCGCGTCCCGGCCGATCAGCCCCGATTCCGCCGGGACGATGAGGTCGCCGGCCTCCGACCACGCCGCCTCGCGCTGGTCCACGACCACCCGGGCGCGCCGGACGAGGTCGGCGTCGATCTCCTGCATGTCGGGGCGGTAGGCGCCGACGGCGTTCACGTGCGCGCCGGGCGCCAGGTCGCCTGCCGCGAACACCGGCGTCGTGCTGCTCGTCGCGGTCACCACGAGGCCGGCGCCGTGGAGCGCGGCCACGGGGTCCCGAACCGCGCGGACGAGAGGCGGCGGGCCGGGAGCGTCGTCGGGTATGAGGGAGTCGGCTTCCTCCGACAGTTGCGCCGCCAGCCGGTCGGCGCTCGCGCCCGAGCGCGACACGACGCGCACCTCGCGGAGCCGCCGCGTTCGCGCGAGCAGCTCGACGTGCGATTGCCCCTGCGCGCCGGCGCCGAACACCGCGAGGACGTCGGCGTCGGCCCGGGCGAGAAGGTCGGTGGCGAGGGCGCTCGCGGCGGCGGTGCGCACGGCGGTCAGCGACGTGCCGTCGAGCAGCGCGCGGGCGCGGCCCGTCTCCGGGTCGAGCAGGAGGACCGCACCCTGCACCGCCGGCGCGCCGCGAGACGGATTGTCGGGAAAGACGGACACGACCTTGGCGCCGAGCGCGGACCGCGCGCGGAGGACGGCCGGCATGACGAGCATGAGCCCGCGGGCGCTCTCGAGGTGGCTGCGGACGGGGACCGTGGCGGTTCCCCCCGACAGCTCACCGAAAGCAGCTCGCATCGCATCCACCGCGTCCCGGGCCGAAAGGGCGCGTCGCACGTCGGCGGCGGAGAGGACTCGAATCGGCAAGGCGGCCGTCCTGCTGGGGCAGCGACACAGTGTAGCGCAGCGTCGCGCGTGAACGCGGCCGGAGCGGGGTGGACGAGAACGGCCATCTGGTCCATGATGGGCGCATTTCCGGGAGAGACGCGCAGGAGGAACGGATCATGAATCATCGCAATCAGGTGGCGGCGTTGGCCGCGCTCGCGGGCATGGCGCTGATGCCGGTGTTCGCGGCGGCCCAGCCGGCGGACGAGACCGGCGCCCGGACGCCGTGGGGGCATCCCGACATTCAGGGCATCTGGGACTACCGCACCCTCACGCCCCTCGAGCGGCCCGTGGAGCTGGGCGACAAGGCGTTCCTCACCGAGGAGGAGGCGGCGAGCCTGGAGCAGGAGACCCTGGCCCGCAACGAGATCCTGCTGAACCGGCCTCCCCAGACCACGTCGGCCAGCGACCAGGTCGACCGGCGGGAGGACGGCACGCCGGGCTTCTACAACAACTTCTGGCTCGACCGGGGCACCACCGCCATCGCGACGCGGCGCACCTCGCTCGTCGTCGATCCGCCCAACGGCCGGCTGCCGGCCCTGACCGAGCCGGCGCGGCAGCGCGCGGAGTCGGCCGAGGCCGAGCGCATCGCCGCCGTGCGCCGCGGCCGGCTGCCCGCCGCCAGCTACACCGACCTCGACGCGGGAGACCGCTGCATCCAGCACGCCAAGGCCGGCCCGCCCATCAGCACCGGCGGCTACAACAACAACATCCAGATCTTCCAGACCCCCGACCACGTCGTCATCCTGGCCGAGCAGAACCACGACGCGCGCATCGTCCCGCTCGACGGGCGGCCCCACGTGTCGCCCCGCGTGGCCCAGTGGATGGGCGACTCGCGCGGCTACTGGGACGGCGAGACGCTGGTCGTCGAGACCGTCCACTTCAACGGCAAGCACGACCAGATCGGGCGCCCGCTCCTGAGCTCGGGCGAGAACCTGTCGCTCGTCGAGCGGTTCACGCTGATGGACCCCGAGAACCTGATGTACGAGTACACGGTCACCGACCCCACCATCTGGACGAGCGCCTGGACGGCCCAGCACCCGATGAAGCGGAACCCCGACCTGTTGTACGAGTTCGCCTGCCACGAGGGCAACTACGGCATGGAGGGCATCATGGCGGGCTCGCGCGTGCAGGAAGCGGCGGCGGCCGCGGCGGCGCGATAGCACTCCGCGGCCGTAGAGCGCGCGGACGCCTGGAGAGTTGGTTGGGCGCCACACGGAGCGTCAAGGCGACGATCGGCGGGCTGACTCCGGGAACGCGGGGCGCTATCGGATCTGTCTGATGCGCCCCGCTGACTTCCACGCCGTGTCGGCCGTGAGCACGGGCGTGTCGAGGCGCTCGGCGAGAGCGAGGCACAGGCGGTCGGCCAACGACAGGCCCTCGCGCCGCCTCCAGCGGCGGGCCGCCCATTCGGCGTCTTCGGCGACGACCGGTTCGACGCGGATGCGGTAGCTCGCGAGCAGGGTCCGGGCGAGCCCCCAGTCACGCCCCGCCGCCAGCACTTTCTGGGAAATCTCCGACCAGTTGGCGGCCCCGCAGACCGCGCCGTCGGCGAGCGCTTCCGCCACGACGTCGGCGCCGTCCTCGCCTTGCAGAAACGCCAGGACCGCCGAGGCGTCCAGTACGGTCAAGGTCGCTCGCCGTCCTCCCGCGCCGCGGACTTCCGCCGGTCCGCCAGGAGCTCTCCCACGAGGTCCAGACCAGCGAGGTCCTCCACGACCCGCGTACGCAGTTGCTCGCGGGTCATCAGGACCATGCCTTCCGCCGTCGGCAGCAGCACCAGCGTCGTACCTTCACGCAGCCCCGCGAGCTTGCGTACGTCCGCGGGCACGACGATTCGGCCCCGTTCTCCCATTACTACGACATGCATCCCATTCATGAGTGCATGATCCCACAACCAGCCAGGCCGTGCCACTCCCGCGGGAGACGACTCGACGCGTAGGGCGGCACAAGACCCGGTTCAGCGGTCGAGCTCGGCCCTTCGCCTGGCCAAGCCGGTCAGAATGTCGGGTTCTTCCTTGAGCGCCGCCAAGGGGCCGAGTTGCTCGTCGATGTAGCCCCAATCCAGAGTGCCCGCCTGCCGGACGATGATCCCCTCGATGTCCACCCAGTCCCGGCCGCGCGCCGCGAACGCCTTCAGGACAATCAGGTCCTCGGCCGAGCAGGTGAGCAGAGGAACGGGACCAGGAAACGCGAACCGGCTCGCCCGCGCGATCACGGATTCCTCGAACGGAAGCCCGCCGAGGGCGACGTCGATGCCCACGCCGGACCCCGAACGGAGCAGCAGCACCCGGTTGGTTCGGGCGAACCCGGCGGCATCGTCGATCCGGCCTTCGTACCGATCGAGCAGCGCGTGAATGAACGGGTCCTCGTCGCCGAAACCGGTCAGCAGCGTCAGGTCGACGTCGACGGTCTCTCGCGGCTCGCCCCAGCGTTGCAGGGCCAGCCCCCCGATGAAGCAGAAGCGCCAGCGCCGACTCTCGCAGAAGCCCTGCACGTCGGCCGCAACACGGATCAGTTCATTCACGACGCGAGGCCATCTTCATGAACCAGCGCTGCTGCTCGACGAGGCCGGACGTCGGTCGGGGCGCACGCGGGGCGACCGTGTAGTCCGCCTCGCCGCACAGGAGGGCGATGGCCCTCTGCGGATCGAGTCGCCGCAGCTCCTCCCGACGGATCCGTTCCAGCCGCGGCCCGGCCTCCTGCCAGGTCTTCACCCACCGTCGCGCGAGGGCGTTCTGATCGCTCGTCACTCCGACGGCTCGATACGCAGGAGCGCGCCGTCGTCGACGTGGTCCGTCAGCACGTAGAGCAGCTCGTCGGGCCCCTGGCGCACCTCGCGGATGCGCTGCCGGAACTCCTGCAGCAGCGACTCGCGCCGGATCTCCTCCAGTTGGTCGTTGAGGACGATGCGTTGCAGGTTGCCGGTGCCGGGGATGCCGCCCTCCTGCAGGGCGCCGACGAAGACGTTGCCCTGCCACGCCGGGAACAGGTCGCCGGTGTAGACGGCGAGGCCCGCCGCGGCGATGGCCGGCAGCCACACCACGACCGGCGACTCGTAGCCGTCGCGCGTGGGGTGCTGCGAGACGCGCGCGCCGGGGTAGAGGCGCCCGAAGCTCATCAGCGGCCAGCCGTAGTTGCGGCCCGGCAGCAGGATGTTGAGCTCGTCGCCGCCGTTGGGGCCGTTCTCGTGCTGCCAGATGTCCCCGGTCCCGGGGTGCAGCGCGAGGCCGAGGGTGTTGCGGTGGCCGATGGTGTAGATCTCCGGCCGGTGGCCCGGCTCGCCCACGAAGGGGTTGTCGTCGGGCACCGTGCCGTCGTCGTTGAGGCGCAGCATCTTGCCGCGCAGGCTCATGGGGTCTTGCGGAGCCATGAGGAGGTCGCCGTCCTGCGACCGGATGCGGCCGCCGGTCGACATGTAGACCTTGCCGTCGGAGCCGAAGGCGACGCGCCCGTTCAGCCCCGAGTTGGTGTAGAAGGGCTCGGTGACGACGTGGTCCCCTACATCGTGCAGCGCGTGCCCCTCGCGCCGGCCCCGCGCGAGGGCCGGCGAGCCGCGGCCGTCGGCGTGCCCCTTGGTGTAGGTGAGGTAGACCAGCCCGTTGTCGGCGAAGTCGGGGTGGAGGGCGACGTCCATCAGGCCGCCGTTGCCGTCGGTCCTCACCTCGGGCAGGCCCGAGATGGGTGCCGGATCCAGCACGTCGTCGCGCACGACGCGCAGCCGGCCGTCCCGCTCGGTGACGAGCATGCCGCCGTCGGGCATGAACGCGATGGCCCAGGGATGGGACAGCCCCCTCGCCACCACGCTGACGCGGATCTCGTGCTGCTCGGCGGTGTCGATCACCCAAGGGCCGTCGCCGAGCGGCGGCACCGGCAACCCGAAGGGTTCCTCCTGCGCATGGGCCACCGAGAACAGGCAGAGCAGCAGAGGCGCCGCCAGGAGAAGAAAACGTCTGAACTTCATGCCAACCTCCCGGATGAGCCGATTGCGGCTCGATGAATGACCTTCCCCGTTTGCCGCGCCGCTAATCGATCGGCAGGAGCGGCTCGATTCCCTCCGGCAGGTGCTGGTCGAAGGCGGCCAGCACCGCCGCGTCGGCCGCGTGCGCCCCCATCAGGCCGACGATGTCCACCAGGTCCTGCACGCCGAACGCCTGCTCCACCCGCGCGTAGGTCTCCGCGCTGACGTTGTGGACCTCGCCGAAGAGCTCGCGGCCGAACGCGATGAGGGCCGCGTCCTTCTCGTCGAGGCCCGTCACCGGGCGGCCGTGCCGGATGACGTCGATCACCTCGGGCTCGACGCCGGCCTCGAGCGCCTTCGGCTCGTTCATGGTCCAGTCGACCTGCGAGTCGTGCATGCGCGCCGTCACCAGGACGGCGATCTGCATCGTCCGGCGTCCCACCCGCTCCTCCAGCGTGTCCCGTCCGGCCCCGTAGGCGCGGATGACGCCCGGCCCGATGCCCGACGGCGACAGCATGCGGCCGTACAGCTCGGCCACCGAGGTCCGGCTGGCCGGGCTGATCAGGGGCAGCCGGCTGCGCGAGTCGGGGTGGATGTCGTCGGGATGCGTGAACGGCAGGGGCAGCGACTGCCGCCAGCCGGCCGGCATGCGCTGGTTGAACGCGGTCAGGGTCGCGGCGGTGCTCGCGTAGCGGCCCATCACGTCGACGATGTCGACGAGGTTGGTCTTGCCGTGCAGGGCGAGCGCCCGCGCGTAGGTATCGGCGCTCAGCTTCCGCGTGCCGAACAGCTCGCGGCCCAGCTCGATGATGATCGCCTCGCGGTCGCTCAGCCCCGTCAGCGGCCTGCGGTGCCGCACCACGTCGATGATCCCGTCGTCGAGCCCGACCGCGAGCGCCTCGAGCTCGTGCAGCGCCCACTCGTAGGGCTGGTCGTACTCGCGGGCCGTGGTCAGCACCGTCAGCTCGGTGAGCTGCCGCCCCATCGGCGCCTCGAACCGCAGGCTCGCCCCCGACCCGTGCAGCCGCAGGGCCGCCGCCCCGGTGGGGGCCCCGGCCGGGCTCGCCACCGCCGCGTCGTAGGCCTCGCGGCGGGCCTCGTCGAGCTCCTCCCGGTCGATGGGCGGGAGGCGGCTGCGCGACTCCGGGTTCACGTCGTCGGGAAGCTGGCCCGTCTGCGCGGCCGGTACCCCGGCGGGGAGGAACCACATCCCCCCGAGCACGATCGCCGTCACTACCCATCGCCTCATGCCCAGTCTCCTTGTCTTCCGAACCGTCTCGGCCGCCCGTGAGCCTGCCGTTCAACCTGCGCTCGAGGAGCTCGCGCCATTCCGCGGCGCAAGCTGCCTCATTCTAGCCCGCCAATCGTCGCCTGCGACTCCGTTGGCGCCCAACCGACCCTCCAGGAGTGCGCGCCGTTCTGCGGCGCAGACTCCCGACCCGGCCATCGTCGCTCGCGGCTTGGTTGCCGCCCTGTCCAACCCGGCGGAAGTCGGCGCCCTCTCGATCTCGAAGGTGGCTGCCCTCCGGGAGAAGGGGCGCCGTTCCAGGACGCAGGCTCGTCGCACGGGTGGCGGCGTTCAGCCGCGGTCACGGCGCGACGACCGCGACTCCCTCTACCTCCAGCAGGGCGCCGTTCGCGAAGAGCGACTGGATGCCGAGCAGGGTCGCGGCCGGCGCCGTCTCGTCGGCGAAGCCGTGCGCCCGCCGGGCCGCGTCGACGGCCGCGAAGTCGCCCCGGGTGTACTCCGGCATGTAGATGACGACCTTCAGCAGGTCCTCGGGCCCCGCGCCCGCCGCCTCGAGCCGGCGCCTGAGGTTGCCGTACACCTGGTCGGCCTGCGCCTCGAGCGAGTCGCCGGGCTGACCCACCTGGCCCGACACCTGCACCACCGTGGGGCCGCCCGCGCCGCTCGCCGTCACCACCTGGGTGAAGCCGGTGGCGGGGTCGATGAACTCGCGCTCGACGGGCCCGCCGCCCGCGCTGACGACGGCGATGCCGTCGATCTCGACCAGGAACTGCTCGGAGGCGAGGGCGGGAATGCCGAGCAGGGTGCTCGCCGGCATGTCGTCGAGGGCCAGCGCCTCCTCGCGGCCGGCGCGGTACGCGGCGAGGTCCGTCGCCGGATCGAAGTCGACGATGTAGGTGGTGGCCTTGACGAGGTCGGCCAGCGACGCCCCCGCCGCCTCGAGCTGGCTTTGGACGCGTCCCCACACCGCCGCCGTCTGCGCCGCGACGCCGTCGCCGCCGCCCACCTGCCCCGCCACGTAGACCGTCTTGACGCCGTTCGCGGTCACCGCCACCACCCCGCTGAAGCCGTTCGACGGGTTGAAGCGCTCGATCTCCAGGTCGGCGCCCGGCTCGGCCACCACCGCGATCGCCTCTATCTCGACCCGCAGCGGCTCGGCGAACAGCTCCCGCACCCCGATCATCGTGCTCGCCGGCCACGCGTCCTCGGGGAAGGTCGCCAGCCGCACCTCCGCGACCACCGGGTACTGCTCGGGCTCGAAGTCCTTCACGAAGATGCGGATCTTCACCACGTCGGAGGGCGTGGCCCCCGCCTGCTCGAGCCGCCGCACCACCCCTGCGAACGCCGACTCGACGTGCTCGCGCAGCGTCTCGCCCTGCCCGACCTGCCCGGACACGAAGACGGTCTTGACGCCGTCGTGGGTCGTGGTGACGACCTGCGTGAAGCCGCCCATGGGATCGATGTACTCGACCTGCGCCGCCGCGATGCCCGGCATCAGGCACGCGATCAGGCACGCGACGAGGGGAAGCCTTGTTCTGTACGCCATCGTCTGCTCTCCATGCCGGCCGCGGGTCCATTCCGTGCGCCGGATCGACGGGATGATACCGCGTTGCTGTCCATGCGGCCGGATCGCTTCGAAGGGACGCTTGCGGCCTGTTCCCCAAGCGTGGTACAAACGAACAGGAGAGAGCGACATGGCCAAGACCGCGATGATCCGTGCCCGGCTCGAGCCCGACCTGAAGCGTGACGCCGAAACGGTCTTCTCGACGCTCGGCTTGTCGCCCACCGAAGCCATCACCCTGTTCTACAAGCAGGTGACGTTGCACCACGGCCTGCCCTTCGAGGTCAGGATTCCGAACGCCGAGACGCGCGAGGCTCTGGAGCAGGCAGCCCGGAAAGAGAAGCTCACGGAGTACGCCAGCCTGGATGATCTCAGGGTCGCCGCCGAGTGATGCGCCTGCTCACCACGAAGCGATTCGAGAGAGATCTCAAGCGCGCCAAAAGCAGAGGCAAGGACCTCGAGAGACTCTGGCGTGTCGTCGACCGTCTCCTGAACGAGCGGCCCCTGGAAGCTCGTCACAGACCCCATCGGTTGTCCGGTGACTGGTCTGGTGCCTGGGAGTGCCATGTCGAGCCGGATTGGCTGCTGATATGGACCCGGCACGAGGATGCTCTCGTGCTGGTGCGAACGGGTACGCATTCCGACTTGTTCGAGTGACCTTGGTGCCGCCGAGTGGCGGCTCAGACGGGCCGACCTCCGGGTGACGGACGCGAGGTCGACCAGGTCGGTACGGTAACGCGAGAGGCTACGCGTTCACCCGCAACGCGTCGGTCGGCTCCAACCGGAGCGCCCTCAGGAGGGCGGTCACCACCTGGGTGAAGCCGGCGGCCGGATCGATGCCTCACGTCTCCGGGTCCGGCTTCCCGTCCAGCCACTCGATGAACTGCCGCGGCGACACCAGTCGAACGCCTGCGTACTCGCCGAGCACGAGCAGATCCAGATCGCCCGTCACGATTCGTTCGGCCCCGGCGGAGAGCGCCGTGGCCAGAACGAGATCGTCATCCCGGTCACGGCAGACAGGTGCGGGCAGCGGCGCCGGGTCGACCAGTCTGGCCTGGTTGCGGAAGGTCTGCAGGAATGCCCTGGTTGATGGAGTGACGACGAACTTGCGGCGCAGCGTCGACTCGAGCTCGTCCAGCAGGGCCGGCGACGATGCCGGCAGACGCCGTCTGACCGCGCGCCGGAAACACTCGTGGCACAGTCCGTTCGTCAGCAGGGCGGCGACGATGACGTTCGTGTCGAAGACGACGATCACGACTCGGTCTCGAAGACATCCTCATCGGTGTAGATCCCCTGCGTTCGAGCCTGCGGCATCAGATCGGCGCGCGCCGCCTCGAACGCCCCGAGCAGCTCCTCGGCGTCGAGCGCCCGGCGTACGTACTGACTGAGGGTGAGCTTCTCGGCGCGGGCCCGCGCCTCCAACCGGCGCCGCGAGCCCTTGGGCAGGCGGATCGTGATGACTTCGTGCATCAGTATGACCCTGTCGTACGAGAGGCCGGAACGTCAAGTGCGGCCGGACCCATGGCAAAGGCGGGACCGTGCGTCGCTCAGCGTGTCGAGCGGGTCGATCCGGGCCGCCCGGGGTGCCGGGAGCCGGCAGGCCGGCAGGCCGACGGGCAAGCGCCTGCTCACGCGAAGGGATTCGCGCGATAGATAGTAGGGGCGAGTGACCGGAATGCCTGCTTTTTCGACCTCGTCGTGAACGATATTGCGGGTAGTGCGAGCATGGCCGGGCGGAATCTCGGGCCGGCTGGTCGCCTGGGTGGGTCGCGGGTCGGACGCCGGAGCAGGAATCCGGCCGAGGTGACGATGAGGGAGATGCTCGGAACGGCGCTGTCCCTCGCGGGCCTGCTCGCGGTCGGGTGGCTCGCCCTCGTGGCGTTGCTCGCGCTTCAGGAGCGCCGCCTCATCTTCTTTCCCACCCGGACCCTGGCCGGTGCGCCGGCCGATCTCGGGCTGCGCGCCGACGAGCTGTCGATCACGGCGGCGGACGGCGTGACCCTTCACGGCTGGTGGATCGAGGGGCCGGGCGACCGGGTGCTCATCTGGTACCACGGCAACGTCGGGAACGTTGGCGACCGGCTGCACAACGCGCGGTGGTTCGTGGACCGGCTCGGGGTCGACGTCGTGCTCGTCGACTACCGCGGCTACGGGCGGAGCGGGGGGAGGCCGGATGAGGCCGGCGTCTATCTCGACGGCCTCGCCGTCTACGACGCGGTGGCGGCCCGATCCGTGCGGGCGGACGACGTCGTCCTGTTCGGCCGGTCGCTCGGCGGGGCGGTCGCCATGGAGACGGCGCTGCGGCGTCCCGTGGGCGCCCTCGTGCTCGAGTCGGTCTTCCGCTCGGTGCGGGCGCTGGCACGCGAGCACTACTGGTTCGTCCCGAGCGCGGTGATACGGACGCGGATGGACAACGAGTCGAAGATCGGGCGGATCGACGTGCCGACCCTCGTGCTGCACGGCGACCGGGACGCCATCGTTCCGATCTCGCACGGCCGGCGCCTGTTCGAGCTGGCCGCCCGCCCCGCGGCCTTCCACGTCATCGAGGGCGCCGGGCACAACGACACGTGGCTCGTCGGTGGTCAGCCCTACGCGGACGCGTGGAACGCATTCCTGGGAGATACCGGCGGCTCGTCCGGGTGACGGGGCGCCGCCGTGGCACAGCCATCGGCGCGGAGGGCGCGCTGATGCTAACTCCTGCGCGCAAACATCAGTCGGGCCTGTCGCCCGAGGAGCCGGCCGGGTACGTCGGCGGCGTCGCTATGGCGGTGCCGTCGCGGCCCGAGCCGTCGAGCGCGCCGGGCTGCAGCAGGCCCTCCTCGGCGTCCCGGTTGTTGTCGGTGCAGGCGTACTCCATGAGCTCCCAGTCCGCGGGGGCGAGGGGCATGACCCAGCCCGTCGTCCACGGCTCGGTGTAGAACTCGGGGTCGTCGATGGTCGCCTCGTACCAGAGCTCGTTGGCGCTGATGCGGCGCCAGCGCTCGATGACGCGCAGCGCGTCGCTGTGGCGGTTGCCGTGCGAGTCGAGCCAGGTGTCGCCCGACAGGTTGACGGTGTCGATGACGAGGGTGTCGCCGTCCCACCGGCCGACGGAGTCGCCCATCAGGGTCGTGGGCCAGGTGGGCCGGTGCTCCCGCCCGTCGGTCCAGATGACGCGGAAGTTGTGCATGTACTCGTAGAGGAACAGCACGCGGTCGGGGAGCTGGATGATCTCCATGGGATAGGGCGAGCTGTTCATCCGCGGTATGCCCGGGAAGTGGCAGTAGCTCGTGGGGTCGATCAGGTTCGCCACGTCGTTGAACGCCCTCAGGCCCGCTTCGGTGAAGGGGAGGGGCTCTATCGGCGCCGACGTGTTGGGGTGGGTCCCCTTGTTCCAGAAGCCGGAGAGGTCGGCCCGGCCGTCCGGCGTGCGCGGAATCGGGGTGCCGTCACCCGGCGGCTGCTCGGTCAGCACCGGCGTGCTCTGCCCGGCGGCGACGCCGGCGGAAAGGCCGAGCGCTCCCATCGCGAGCGCCGCGAAGAAGACGAACGAACCGGTTCTGCTACTCATGGGCCGATCTCCCTCCGCCATCGAACGTCACACGCGTTGCGTCGAGAACTCGACGAGACTCGCCTTTCGACTCCGATTCC
>JAJEEA010000077.1 GCA_022821235.1 Vicinamibacteria bacterium | reverse complement strand
GGCGGGGCCGAGCCGGGCGAGAAAGGCCGGCGACCCCGGCGGCCCCGCCGCGCGCGCGTCGTCGTAGGGCGCACGGTGGGACACCAGCGCCCGCACGAACTGGGCGAGGGCCCGCGCCATGCGGTCGCGCGTGACGTCCGGGCTGCCGAAGGCGCGCTCGAAGAGCGGCGGGTAGAAGGACGTCGCGGCGAGCCGCACCACGACCGCGTCGAGCGACGCGCCCATCTCCAGCGGGTCCTCGATCGGGGCCAGCACCTGGGCCTCGAGGGTCTCGGCCCGCTCGTCCCAGAAGAACCGGCCGCGGGCGTAGTAGCGGGCGTTGGCGAGGCTCATGGCGTGGCGGCGGGTCGGCCGCCCGTCGAACCCGATGCTCAGGCGGCGGGGGTCCGCGAACCCGTGCGACTGACGGTGGCACGACCCGCACGAGACGCTGCCGTTGGCTGACAGCCGGGTGTCGTAGAAGAGGACCCGACCGAGAGCGGCGCCGGCGTCGGTGACAGGGTTGTCGGCCGGCGTGTTGTCGGCGGCGGCGATGCTGTCGGGGCCGTCGTCGACGCTGAAGTGCGCCGGCAGCTCGACGGCGTAGCGGTACGGGGTGGCCGGCAGCCGCGGCTCGTCGAGCCGGTCGGCTGCGACAGGCTGGGCCGGCGGACCGTCCGCGGCGCGCGCCGCCGGCCCGTCGATGGCGGTCAGGCTCACCGCGATCGCCGCGGACAGGCTGGTGATGGTGCTACCCTGCATGCCGATGACTCTACCGCGTTCCGCGTATCCGCCCGAAGCGGCGCGGATTTCCACGGGGTCGGTTGAACGGCGGTCCGAGCCGCAGGCGACGCACTCCGGGCTCGGCGGGCCGACGGCTGCAACCCGAGACCGTGCTCGTCGTGGGCTGGCGCAGCCGCAGATCGGGCGTTGCAGTAGAGGCGCACGCGTCGCTATGCTCTAGGGCGTGCGAACCACGATGGCATCGACGACGCGTTGCTGCGGGCCGCCGAGGCCCGCGCAGCGCGTGAACGAACGACCCTGACGGCAGTGGTCGAGCAGGCGCTGCGCGAGCTGCTGTCCGGCCCGAAACGCAGTGTCGTGGCCGGTCCGCCGATCCCCGTCTTTCACGGCCAGGGAGTGCAACCCGGCGTGGACCTGACAGACAACGCGGCCCTCGAGGATCTCATGAATACGAGACCCGACGGCACCAACGAGACCGACATCCGCATTCGCCCGGAATGACCGGGGGGGGGAGAACGCAATGAGAACCAGGATCTTCATGGCGGCGGCGCTCGCCGCGTTGGTGGCGGTTTCCGCGGGCGCGCAGTCGCGCGACGTGGACCTCGAGGCGGCGGACGGGGTGACCCTCAAGGCGACCTACACGTCGCCCGGTCAGCCCGGGCCGGGGATGCTGCTCGTGCACCAGTGCAACATGGACCGCACGTCGTGGAACGACATCGCGGCCGAGCTGGTCGGGGCCGGCGTGCACGTGCTGACCCTCGACCTGCGGGGCTTCGGCGACAGCGGCGGCGAGGGCATCGGGGCCGGGTTCCCCGCGTTCCTGCAGACGTCCGCGGCGGACGTCGACATGGCCTACGACTACCTGGCGTCGCAGTCGGGCGTCGACGCGTCGCGCATCGGCGCGGGCGGGGCGAGCTGCGGGGCCATGCTGACCGCGGACCTCGCGGCGCGACGGGACGTCGAGGCGCTCATGCTGCTGTCGGGCCCGCCGAGCGAGGCGGCCGTCGCCAACATGGCGGCCGACGCGGACCTCGCGGTGTTCGCGGCGGCGGCGACCGAGGACCCGGTCACCGTCGGGGTCGCCGACGCGCTGCAGGGCGCCGTCGACGGGTCGCCCCATGCCAGCTCGACGGCGAAGATCTACCCCGGCCCCGAGCACGGGCTGCCGATGTTCGGGAAGAACGCCGATCTCGAGCCGGCGCTGCTCGCGTGGCTCAAGGGCGAGCTGGCCGGCAACTGAGGTATATTCGAGCTTCCAGGCTCGAACCGTGTTCCCGGCAGGTCGGATCGCATCCGGCCTGCCGGTCGATCCCGCGGGTCGGTCGGGCCACGGGCGGGGCTGCAGGGGCGGCGCCGCGCGGGCCGGGGAGGTTTCAGATGCACAAGAGAACTGTCTCGGCGTTCGCGGCGGTGGCGGTGGCGCTGCTTCTGCCGGCGGCGGCCGCGGGCCAGCCGGCCGGCGGGAACGAGTTCCGGACCCCGTGGGGCGACCCGGACCTGATGGGCACCTGGTCGTACGCGTCGCTGACGCCGCTCCAGCGCCCGGAGTCGATGGCCGACAGGGAGTTCTTCACGGCCGAGGAGGCGGCCGAGCGGAACCTCGCGGTCACCATCGACCGTGACCCCCCGCCGGGGAGCGTGGGGTCGTACAACGCGCTGTGGTTCGACCGCGGCCGGGTGAGCTCGGACATGCGGACGTCGCTCATCGTCGACCCGCCGAACGGCCGGCTGCCGACCCGGCCCGAGACGGTCGAGGCGCAGGCGGCCCGGCGCGCCTACCTGCGCGACCACACCGCCGACTCGTGGCTCGACCGCAGCAACTGGGACCGGTGCATCACGTACCACGGGGTGCCGCCGATCTCGACCGGCTACAACAACACCTACCAGATACTGCAGACGCCGACCCACGTCGCGATCCGGGTCGAGAACATCCACGACGTGCGCATCATCCCCATCGACGGGCGTCCGCAACTGGACGACCGCATCCGCCAGTGGAACGGCGACTCGCGCGCCCACTGGGACGGCGACACCCTGGTGGTCGAGACCGCCAACTTCAGCGACCAGACCGTGCACCGGTTCCCGTCGTCGCGGAACACGAAGGCGGTCGAGCGGTACCGCCGCGTCAGCGCCGACCAGATCGACTACCGGTTCACCATCGAGGATCCGACCGTCTACACGCAGCCGTGGACGGCGGTGCGCCCGATGCCGCGGCTCGACGACTACATCATCTACGAGTACGCCTGCCACGAGGGCAACTACGCGATGACCAACATCCTGACCGTCGAGCGGGTGCAGGAGGCGCAGGCGGAGCAGTAGGGACTCGTACGGTGGCACGGCGACGCCGGCAACGGCGATGGCCGGGCGCCGACCCGGGCCGTGAGGTTGGCTCCGGCCACGTGGTCTTCACGGCCTCCTCGTGACGCCGGGCGCCGAGCCCGCAACGGCGATGGCTGGGCGCCGACCCGGGCCGTGGGGTTGGCTCCGGCCATGTCGGCTTCCCGGCCTGCCGCATGACGCCGGCGCGCCGAGCCTGCAACGGCAATGCCGGGCGCCGACCCGAGCCGTGGGTTGGTTCTGGCCATGTGGGCTTCCCAGCCCGCCCGTGACGTCGGGGCGCCGGTGATGCGAGGAGACCCGAAGTGAGGAAGGAATCGGCCATGGCGCAGTGGTTGCGGGCGGGTGTGGCGGCCGGTGCGGTCGCGTTGCTTGCGGGCCTGGGCGAGGCGCCGGCGGCGGCCGGGCAGCAGAACGACCGCAGCCAGCGGCTCTATCCGTCGCTTCAACGCCCGCCCGGCGATCCCGAGGTGGTGGCCCGGGGGGAGGCCGTCTACGGCATCAGTTGCCGGGCGTGTCACGGGATGGACCTGCGGGGCGGCGACCTCGGGGGGCCCAACCTGCTGCGGTCGCAGCTCGTCCTGCGGGACGAGGCCGGCGAGCTGATCGGGCCGGTGATCCGCGACGGGCAGTCGGGGCCGGGCGGGTCCTACATGCCCCCGCAGCCGATGTCCGACGAGGATCTCCAGGCGGTCGTGACCTACGTGCACGACGTGCTCGGCCGGGCGTCCCGCCAGGGGGGGCCGCCGCTGGGCGACGAGCTCGAGCTCGACATCCTCGTGGGCGACGCCGCCGCCGGCCGGGCCTACTTCGCCGAGAAGTGCGCCGCCTGCCACTCGCCGACCGGCGACCTCGAGGGCATCGCCACCCGGATTCCGACGCCGAAGGAGCTGCAGAACACCTGGGTGCGGGGCGGCGGACGCAACACCGTGCGCCCGCCGGTGACGGTCGCCGTGACCCTGGCGTCGGGCGAGCGGATCGAGGGCGAGCTGGAGCGGCTCAACGACTTCCTGGTGGTGCTGACCGACGGCGCCGGCCGGCACCGGTCGTTCGGCCGCGAGGGCGACACCCCCCGGGTGGAGCTCGACGACCCGATGGCCGCCCACCGCGAGATGCTGCAGGTGTACCGCGACGCCGACATCCACGACGTGACCGCGTACCTGGTGACGCTGAAGTGATTGGCCGTCCGCCGTCTGTCGGCAGGTACGCCGCGACGTCGACTCCCCGTGCGCAAACCCCGGTCCACCGATCGACGGAAGAACAACCGCCATCCACCTGCTGCGACAACGTGGTGACGCTGAAATGACTGTCAACCGCCTGCTACGCCTGCTGTCCGCCACCGCCCGCCGGCTCCGCCGCCTCGTCGCGGGAGAGCGCAGGGGCGAAACGACTGTCATCCGCCTGCTGCTCGCCGCCGTCGTGCTCGCCGCGCCCGCCGCGGCGACCGCGCAGGAGGGCGGTCTCGACCCCGCGTCGCTCGTCGAGCCGCTCGAGGAGTCGTGGCCGACCTACTCCGGCGACTACAGCGGCCGGCGCTACAGCCGGCTGAAGCAGGTGACGACGGACAACGTCCGGCAGCTCTCGCTCGCCTGGACCCGCAGCTTCGACACCGGGATGCCGCCGCTCCAGGGACCGAACGCCCCCGACTTCACCGGCGGCGAGGGAACCGGCGACTTCACCATCGGGCCCCAGCGCATCAAGGGGTCGATTCTCCAGGTCGACGACCTGCTCTACGTCACCGCCCCCGACCACGTGTGGGCCGTCGACGTGCGGGACGGCGGCACGCGGTGGCACTACTTCTGGAAGACTCGCGGCGGCCCCCACATCGGGAACCGGGGCGCCGCGATGTGGCGCGACTCGATCATCTTCGAGACCGTCGACAACTACCTCGTCTCGCTCGACGCGCGCACCGGCGAGGAGCGCTGGCACAGCGAGATCGCGAGCTTCGAGGAGCAGTACTTCTCGACCATGGCGCCCATCGTGGTCGGCGACCTCGTGCTCGTGGGCACCGGCAACGACCTCGACGCGCCGGGGTTCCTGCAGGCCTTCGACCCCGCCACCGGCGAGCGGGTGTGGCGCTTCTACACCGTCCCCATGAGCGAGGACGACCCCGGCATCGAGACGTGGCCGAGCCTCGACGCGGCGATGCACGGCGGGGGGCAGGTGTGGGTGCCGGGCTCGTACGACCCCGAGACCGACCTCTACATCTTCGGCACCGGCAACCCCACCCCCGGCTACACCGGCATCGCCCGGCGCGGGGACAACCTGTTCACGTGCACGCTCGTCGCGGTCGAGGTGTCGACCGGGAAGATGGCGTGGTGGTTCCAGACCTCGCCGCACGACACCCACGACTGGGACTCGGCCCAGACCCCGATCCTCATCGACGGGGAGATCGACGGCGTGCCCCGCAAGCTCGTCTCGACCGCCGCCCGCAACGGCTTCTTCTTCACCGTCGACCGCGTGACCGGCGAGCACGTCGTCACCACCCGCTACGGCGCGACCTCGAACTGGGCCAGCCACATCCGCGAGAGCGGGTCGCCCCAACCGAACCCCGCGAAGGAGGCGATCATCCCCGGGGCGCTGGTCTCGCCCGTCGAGGGGGGCGTGGCCAACTGGCAGCCGCCCGCCTTCAACCCCGACACCGGCCTCTTCTACACCCAGGAGAACAACGGCTTCAACCTGCTCTACCTGACCGACCCCGACCCCCGCGGGTCGATGGGGCTGGGCGGCAAGGACCGGGTCACGGTGGGCACCGGCGGCAACGCCTTCACCGCCATCGACTACCGGACCGGCGAGCCGCGGTGGCGTCACGCCTGGCCCATCGGCGGGGGCGGCGGGGCCGGCGTGCTGACCACCGCGGGGGGGCTGGTCTTCACCGGCGACGGCAGCGGCAACTTCGTGGCCTTCGACGCCGCCGACGGCGACCTGCTCTGGCACACCCGCATCGGCAACATCTCCAACGCGCCGCAGACCTACCTCGTCGACGGGCGGCAGCACGTCCTGGTGGCGGCCGGCCAGCAGCTCTTCGCCTTCGTCATGTACTGATCGGATGCGCCGCTCAACCGTGATACGGTTGAGAGAAGAACAGGACGGCTACATTGGATGCAGCAACGCTTGCCCCGGTTGCCTTGGCCATCCTGAGTACGGCGGGGCTCACGGTCGGATTGATGCAGTGGCTGCTCAAGCCGCAGTTCGATGCCGTCAACAAGCGCGTCGACGAGCTGAAAGCCGACATCCGAGAGCTGAGGGCGGCGGTGTACGTACCTCGGACTCCATCACCACCCCCTGAAGCGGATCGTCCATAGACCGCGGAGCGCTCTCTGGTGCAGCGCCGTCGATGAGTTCAGGCCGCGCGCCGCGCTCGACCACCCCGGCCCACTACCATCTTGCCGAGAACAACCTCGCGTGGATGCGGTACCCGTTCGAGGACCCGCGCATGGCGGGCATGCGGGACGAGATCGACCGCATCAACAAGCTCGGGGACCGCTCGCCGGGCTTCGTGTGGCGCTTCGAGACCCCGGCCGGCGACGCGACCGACGTGCGGGTGCTCGACGACCCCCGGGTGCTCTTCAACCTCACCATCTGGGAGACGGTCGCCGACCTCAAGCGGTACGTCTACCGCACCGAGCACGTCGAGTTCTTCCGCCGCCGGCGCGAGTGGTTCCTGCCCCCGCCGCGCGAGCCGGTGGCGCTGTGGTGGGTGGCCGAGGGGGAGCGGCCGGACGTCGACGAGGCGATGGCCCGCATCGAGCGGCTGTGGCGCGACGGCCCCACGGCCGAGGCGTTCACCCTGAAGCAGGTCTACAATCCCGACGGCGCGCCCGCGGCCCGGCCCGCGCAGGGGAGCACCGCATGATCACCGCCGAGGCCCGCGGCCGGCGACGGGCCTGCCGCCGGGTTCGTGCGGAGGAACACGGGAGGGTGGCGGCCGAGACCGTCGCCCCGTGTCTGGCCGGCGCCGTGCGTGCGGAGGAACCGATGATCACGACCGAGACCCGCGACCGCGTCACCGTCGTCCGGATGGCGCACGGCAAGGTCAACGCGTTCGACCCCGAGCTGATGAGCGGCCTCATCGACCAGCTCGCGGCGCTGGAGGAGGCGGACACCTCGGCCGTGGTCCTGACCGGCACGGGTCGCGTCTTCTCGGCCGGCGTCGACCTGCGCGGCCTCACCGGGGGCGGCCCCGTCTACGTCAAGAAGCTGCTGCCGCTGCTGGGCGGGGCCTTCTCGAAGGCGTTCACCTTCCCCAAGCCGGTCGTCGCCGCCGTGAACGGCCACGCCATCGCCGGCGGCTGCGTCCTCGCCTGCGCCTGCGACTACCGCGTCATGGCCGACGGGGACGGCCGCATCGGCACCCCGGAGCTGTCGGTGGGGGTGCCGTTCCCGAGCATGGCTCTCGAAATCCTCCGGCTGACGGTGCCCGCGCACCGGCTCCAGGCGCTGATCTACCGCGGCCTGACGTGCACGCCGGCCGAGGCCGTGGTCAACGGCCTCATCGACGAGACCGCCCCGCCCGAGACGGTCCTCGACCGCGCGGTCGAGATGGCCGCGCGTCTCGGGTCGCTGCCGCCGGAGTCCTTCGCCCTCACCAAGCGCATCATCCGCGAGCCGAGCCGGACCCGCGTCCGCGAGATGCAGGCGGTGGACGAGAAGGTGACCGAGGCCTGGATGTCGGCCCCCGTGCAGGAGGCCGTCCGCGCCTACGTGAAGCGCACGCTGGGAAAGTAGAATCGAAGAGACGGTTGCCGCCCGGCCGCTGGTCGTTGGGAACCCGCGGATCGGGCGGCTGTGCGACCGCGCGCGACGCGAGCCTTGCCGGGGCGGTACGCGCAGCAGGTGGAGGGACCGTGGCGCTGACGAGGGTGGAGCTGGAGCAGTTCACGGCGTTCACCTCGCTCAAGCTGGACCCGTGCCGAGGTATCAACGTCCTGATCGGTGCCAACGGCACCGGCAAGACCCACCTGATGAAGGTCTGCTACGCTGCCTGCGATGTCTCGCGCAGCCCGGCGGACGACTTCGCCCGGAAGCTCGTCGGGGTGTTCATGCCATCGGGCCTCAGCCTGGGGCGTCTCGTCAGGCAGCAAGCGGGCGCCGACGGCGAAGCCACGATACGCGTCCGGCGCGGCGCGCTGAAGCTCGAAGCCTCCTTCGGAAGTCGCCGGAAACCGGTTTCTCTGAACCCGTCTACGTTTACCGACGACGATCCCGACCGGGAGATGGAAGAATGGGCAAGCAAGCCGGTGGAGTGCGCCTACGTTCCCGTCAAGGAGATGCTCTCCAATGGGCCGGGTTTCCGGTCGCTGTACTCGAAGCGCGAAGTGCACTTCGAGGAGGTGTACAGCGATATCCTCGATCGGGCGTATCTCCCGACCTTGCGCGGACCGATGGACAGCCCGCGCGAGCAACTGGCGGCGAAGCTGCAGACGGAGATCGGTGGCGAGGTTGCGGTCGAGAACGAGGAGTTCTTCCTGCGCGGTGAAGGGAAGAACATAGAGTTCTCCCTTCTCTCGGAGGGGGTGCGCAAGCTGGCCTTGCTGTGGCTGCTGATCCGGAACGGTGCCATGCCCCCTGGGTCCGTTCTGTTCTGGGATGAACCTGAGACCAACCTGAACCCGAAGCTGTTCGGCGTTCTCATGGAGGTCTTCCTGGAGCTGCAGCGCAACGGTGTGCAGGTCTTTCTGGCGACCCACGACTACGTCGTACTCAAGGAGCTCGACCTCCGCGCGAGAGAAACCGACCAGGTTGCGTTCCACGCGCTCTATCGGGAGGACGAGACGGGCGAGATCGCCTGTGCGACGTCGAACAGTTACCGAGACGTTCACCCGAACGCCATCGCCGATACGTTCACGGATCTCTACGACCGGGAGATCGCGCGCAGTCTGGAGGCGGTGGAGTGACCCTCTCGGAGGGCAATCTGAAGATGGACATCCCTGACGTGCTGAGCGGAGGGAAGTTCGACGGCGCTGATCACGGGCTGACTCACCACATGAAGGCCGTGGACTTCGTTGTGGAGCTCGCCGATCGATATCTGTATATCGAAGTGAAGGATCCAGAGCACCCTCGGGCGGCCGTTCAAGCGCGCAACGCGTTCATCGAGAAGTTGCACAGCGGGCGACTCGACCAGGACCTGAAGTACAAGTATCGGGACTCGTTTCTGTACGAATGGGCGGCAGGGCGCGCCGACAAGCCGGTCCATTACCTCGTGCTGATCGCATTGGACGCGCTGGACGACGCGCAACTGGCGAACAGAACGCACGCGCTCGAACAGCAGTTGCCCTTGCGGGGTCCGCAGGGACCGGACAGACGTCCATGGGTTCGGCCGATCGTCCGTTTCTGTGGCGTGTTCAACATCGCGTCGTGGAATCGAAACTTTCCCGAGCATCCCGTCAGGCGCGTGGCGACGTCAGCGCGCGAGGGGTAAGGGCCGTTCTCGATCGGCCGGGGCCGCGCCGCTTGCGCGGCCGGGCAGAGGTAGAGGGATGTCACGCTTCCTGCAGCTTCGGCTCCTGTGGCGGCGGACTGCCGCGAACCCCGGCTTCACCCTCGTCGCGCTGGCCACCCTCGCGGTGGGGATCGGCGCCAACGTGGCCATCTTCACCGTCGTGAACTCGGTGGTGCTGCGGCCGCTGCCGGTGCCCGACTCGGAGCGGCTCGTGATGCTGAGGCACGCGGCGCCGGGGCTGTCGCAGCTCGACGAGCTGCCGACGTCCGACGCGCTGCACTTCCTCTACGCCGACGAGAGCCGCACCCTCGACGGGGTGGCGGCGTACCGGGAAGGGCAGGCGAGCTTCACCGGCCCCGACGACCCGCAGCGCGTCCAGGCCGCCTTCGTCACCGCGTCGTTCTTCGACGTCATGCGGACGTCCCCGCAGCTCGGCCGGGCCTTCACCGCCGAGGACGACCGGCCGGGCGCGGCGCCGGTCGTCTCGCTCGCCGACGGGCTGTGGAGGACCCGCTTCGGGGCCGACCCGGGGGCGGTGGGCACCATCGTCGACGTCGACGGGGCGGGCGTCGAGGTGGTGGGGGTGATGCCCCCCGGGTTCAGCTTCTCGCGGCCCGCGGCCGAGCTCTGGCGGCCGCTGGCGCTCGACCGGGGCGCGGCGCAGCTCGGCGCGTTCGGCATGAACGGGGTCGCCCGCATCGCCGACGGCGCCACCCTCGAGCAGGTGCGGGCGGAGCTCGGTACGATGCTGTCCAACCTGGCCGAGCTGCTTCCGGACCAGCCCGCGGTCCCCGTCCTCACCGGCGCCGGCCTCGCGCCCGTCGTGGACCCCGCGCGCGAGGTGGTGGTCGGCGACATCGAGGCGACCCTGTGGATCCTGCTCGGCGCGGTGGGGTTCCTGCTGCTCATCGCGTGCGCCAACGTCGCCAACCTCTTCCTCGTGCGGTCCGAGGCGCGGCACGGCGAGGTGGCGGTCCGCTCGGCCCTCGGCGAGGGCCGCGGGGAGCTCGTCGGCTCGGTCTTCCTCGAAAGCGTCGTACTCGGTCTGGCCGGCGGCCTCGCGTCGCTGCCGCTGGCCCTGCTGGCGGTACGCCTCGTGGTGGGCTTCGGCCCGCGGGCGCTGCCGCGGCTGGACGAGATCTCGGTCGACGCGTCGGTGCTGGCTTTCGGTCTCGCGGTGTCCCTCGCGGCCGGCCTGCTGTTCGGGATCCTGCCGGCGTGGCGGGCGACCGCGGTCGCCGCGGCGGGAAGCACCACGGCGGGCGCACGGGGGGCCACCGCGGGCCGCGAACGGCAGTGGGCGCGGCGGGGGCTCGTGGTGGTCCAGGTCGCCCTGGCCCTGACCCTGCTCGTGGGGTCGGGGCTGGCGGTGCGCTCGTTCCAGCGGCTGGCCGCGGTCGATCCGGGCTTCGACCCGGTCGACGCGCTGACCTTCGGGCTGTCGCTGCCCCAGCGCGACTACGAGGCCCCCGAGTCGCGGCTCGCCTTCCACCGTCAGGTCGTCGACCGCCTGCGCGCCCTGCCCGGCGTCGTCGAGGCGGCGGCGGGGACCACCGTTCCCCTCGGGGGCGAGGTGACGGGGACGGGGCACGCCGTCGAGGGCCGGCCCGTGAACGTCGAGCAGGGGGAGGTGCCGCCGGTCTTCATGTGGAAGCGCGTCTCGCCCGCCTGGTTCGACGCGATGGGCATCGAGCTCGTCGAGGGCCGGGTGTTCGACGCCCTCGACGGCGAGCGCGACGCCCCCGTGGTCGTCGTGTCGCGGACGGTGGCGCAGGCGCAGTGGCCGGGCGAGAGCGCCCTCGGCAAGGGCATCCGCCAGGGCGCGCCGCCGCCCGAGGGCGTGGACTGGACCCGCGTCGTCGGCGTGGTCGACGACGTCCACGAGATCGCGCTGCACGAAGACCCGCCGGCGATGGTGTACTACCCGATGCCCGAGTTCGCCGAGGGCGTCGGCGTGCCCGACGCCATGCGCTACGTGGTGCGCGCCCCGAACGCCACCGCCCTCGCCGGCGCCGCGCGGGAGACGGTGCGCGAGCTCGACCGGACGCTTCCCATCACCGATGTCGAGACCCTGGAGACGCTGGTCGGCCGCGCGCGGGGGGAGCGGGCGTTCGTCATGGTCCTGCTCGTCATCGCCGCCGCCCTCGCCCTGCTGCTGGGCTCGATCGGCCTCTACGGCGTCGTCTCCTACCTGGTGGCGCAGCGGCGCCGCGAGATCGCCATCCGCATGGCCGTCGGCGCACAGGTAACCGACGTGCGGCGCCTCGTGCTCGTGGACGCGGGGTGGATGGCCCTGCTCGGGGTGGTCCTGGGGGCGGGCGCGGCAGCGGCCCTCACCCGGCGGCTCCAGGCCGTGCTGTTCGAGACGACCCCCCTCGACCCGGTCGTCTTCCTCACCGTCTCGGCGCTGCTGGCCGCGATCTGCCTGCTGGCGAGCTGGGTGCCCGCCCGGCGCGCCACCCTCATCGATCCGATGACCATCCTGCGCGCCGAGTAAGGACAGCGATCGATATGGCTTGCCAACTACGTCCAGGACGGCGCCGCTTTCCTGCGGTTCCTGCCCAGCGCAGGAATCCTGGAAAACGGGCTGTACTGGACGTCGTTGGGTTCGGGTCGGGACGGACGGCGAGGGCGACCCGGTTGGGCGGTCGGCGCGGCCGTGGGGTAATGGTGTCTACCGCGAAGGCGGGGGCGCTGAGCCGGTGCGTGCCGCCGCCGGGGACCGCAGGTATTGCATGAGGCTGGGAATGCCCGGCTGCCACCGATCTCCGGCACCGGGCGGCTTCCAGATGTAGCCGACCAGGGCGAGGCGGTCGCGGCACGCCACTGTCTCGGTGGTCGAGTCGCTCGCCAGCGCATCACCGATGACCGCGTTCAGCTCGTCCTGGGCGAGTGCGGCGCGGCCGGCGAAGGCATCGGCCAGCGCGCCGGCGACCGGCAGCAGGTCCTGCCGTTCCACCTCGTCGCGGCGGTGCTCGTAGTAGACGACCCGCTCGACGTCGAAGGACCGGCCCGCCTCGGCGGCCACCGCGTCGTCGATCAGCGTCGCGGCCCGTTCAGCCGCCGCCTCCCACAGAGCCGCCCCCCAGACCTGCAGGAAGTACGGATAGCACTGGCTCTCGTCGACCACGCGCCGCAGGACCGGGCCGTCGAACGTGACGGCGGGATTCTGCTCGGCGAACGGCCGTACGAGCGCCTCGGCGGCGGCGGCCTCGTCGAGCCGGCCGACACCGATGTGTTTCGCGCGGTTCCAGAACGTCGCGGACATTCGGTCGAGCTGCCGCGTCAGGCCCGGCGTCCCCGCCAGCACCAGCAGGAAGGGCGCGGTCGACGCGGTGGACTGGGCGGCGTTGAGCAGCGCGCGGCCCACCGCCACGTCCAGCGTGTGCGCCTCGTCGAGCAGGATGACCAGGGGGCGGTGGGCGCAACGCAGGGTCAGCAGCTCGGTCAGCGTGCCCGGGTCGCCGCCCAGCTCCCAGCCGAGCCGGCCGACGCCGATCGAGACCGACAACTTGTCGGGGAGCAGCGACTGGAAGCGGGCGGGCGGCACGAGGGTCGTCGCGAGCGCGTCGAGGGCCGGCAGATCGCTCGGCGTGCGCCAGACGACGTCGATCCCCGCGCCGGCCTCGATCTCGCGCTGGAACCAGCGCAGCAGCACGGTCTTCCCGTTGCCCCGGGGACCGGAAACCACCGCGTTCCGCGGCGCCCCCCGCCCTGCCCGGAGGTATGCGAGCAGCCGCATCAACTCGCGCTGCTCGGCGTCCCGGCCGGCCAGAAAGGGCGGCAACGCGCCACTGCCGGGTACGAAGGGATTGGCGGAGTACTGCTCACGCATGGGCGATGAGGTTGCCGCGCCGGACCAATCGCCAGCGTATCACGGCACCCTTCGGAACCCGCGGAAGCCGCCGGCGGCCGCGAGCCGGCGGGTGCGGCCCGCCGCGCGCTACCAGTCGAAGGCGAGCGAGGTGATCAGGCTCGCCCCGGGGCTCGAGTACCGATCGATGACCGGATCGTTGGCCTGACGCCCCCGCACGTTCCACCACTCGAAGTACCTGGCGTCGGTCAGGTTGAGCAGGCCGAGGCGGAGCTTGAGGGCCTCGGTGAGGGCGACGAAGCCCACCAGGTCGACGACCCGGTAGGCCTCCGGCGCGAACTGCGCCACGAGTTGCCGGGGGTACGCTTCGACCAGCCGCACCGACAGCTCGCTGCCCCAGCGGCCGGCCCGCGGCGCGTAGCGGAGCCCGACCACCGCCTCGTCCGGCGCGACGGAGCCGAGCGGCGTCTCCTGCGCGATTGGCGCCGCGGCGGCGGCGCCCCGCAGGAACTCGCGGCCCTCGATGCGCGCGTAGCTGCCCCGGACCATCAGGCTGTCGGTCAGGTACGCCTCGCCGAACACCTCGATGCCGTCGATTCGCGCCGCCTCGAGGTTCCGGCTCTGGAACTCGAGCAGTCCGGTCAGGGAGTTGACGCCGAGGTCCGTCAGCTCGATGAAGTCGCGGTAGCGGTTGGAGAACACGCTGACGCCGAGGCTCGCACGGTCGAACGCGGCCCGGACGCCGACCTCCAGGTTGTCGCTGGTCTCGGCCCGCAGATCCGGATTGGGCAGCGTCGTGTAGCCCTCGCGGGGACTGGCGAAGCCGGTGTTGATGGCGCTGTAGGGCGGCGCCCGGAACCCGCCCGCATACTGCGCGTGCAGGGTCACCACGTCGGTCAGCCGCGCCGCCAGGCCGATCTTCGGCGACAGGGCGCCGTCCGCGAAGTCGGCCGCCTCGGGGTTGAGGCTCGCGACGAAGACGGGGTCGGCCTGGTTGGCGTCGAGCGAGAAGTGGTCGTAGCGCACGCCCGGCACGAGGGTGAAGCGGCCGAACCGGATCTCGCCCTGGAGGTAGGCCCCGGCTTCGACGACGTCGCTCTCGGGGAAGTACTTGGTGGGGAAGATCAGGTCGGTCGGGACCGGCAGGCCGGTGCCTGTGTCGGTCTCGGTCCGGTGGCGCCGCATGTCGAAGTAGTCGGTCTTGTAGCTGCCCCCGAACGTGATCGCCATGCCGTCGTCGGGACCGCCCAGCCAGTGCTGGCCCCGGGCCGACCCGCCGTAGCCGACCTGCTCGAAGTCGACGGTGCCGTGGCGCGTCGACGAGAACCGCGGTCCGAAGCCGGTGGTCGTCCGCGCCTCGTCCAGGACCTGCCCGGTGTCGTTGCGCTGCCCGTACACCCGCCACGACAGCAGGTCGAGCCCGCGCCCGGCGAGGGTGTGGTCGAGCGAGAGCCGCTGGCGCCCCTGGGTGTCGAGGGCGGCCGACTCTTCGATGAGATAGGCGAACCGGCCGAAATCGAGCAGCCGGTTGTTCGAGAGCCAGTCGGTCTCGACGCGGCTGTCGTACCGCTCGGCGGCGGCGCGCCACCGGTTGTCGGGCGATGCGCTGTAGACCAGCTTGGCCAGGACCTGCCGGCCCGCCACGTCCTGCGGGTTCGGGGCGGTGCGGGTGTGGTCCCTCGCGTCGACGACGCCCTGGTTGCCGATGGCGCCGCCCCGGTCGAGGCTGGTGAACACCGACGCCTGGACCCGCTCGCCGCCGGCGGCCAGGGTGACGTTGGCGCCCAGGGCGTCGGCGCGGCTGTCCCAGGTGGTCTTGCCGCCCAGGTAGAACCGCCGGTCGCGCAGGTAGTCGGCGGGGTCCTTGGTGAACAGAGACACCACCCCGCCGAGCGCGTCGCTCCCGTAGAGGGCGGAGTTGGCGCTGCGCACGATCTCGACCGTCTTCAGGACGTCGACGTCGAGCCCGGCCTGGTGGACGTTGAACGGGCCGAAGTCGAACTGCTCCGAGGTCTGGACGCCGTCGACCAGCGTCATCACCCGGTTGCCGCCGATGCCGCGGATGTTGAAGCCGTTGAGCCCGAGGCGGGTCACGTTGTTCTCGACGTAGACCCCCGGCTCGTACTTCACGAGGTCGGCGAAGTCCTCGACCATCCGTTCCTGGATGGTCTCGCCGTCGATGACCGACACCACGCCCGGCGTGTCGCGCACCGGGGCCGGGCGCAGGGTGGCGGAGATGGTGACGGAATCGAGGAAGGTCGGCGGCTCGTCCGGCGGCGTCCCGTCGGGCGGCGGCTCGTCTGGCGGGGTCTCGTTGGACGGTGCCTCGGTGTCGGTCGTCCCGACCGCGGGGTTCGCGCCGTCCGGATCAGCGGCCGCCCCCGGCTGACCGGGGTCCGGCTGCGCGTTCGCGGCGAGGGGGCTCGCCAGTCCCAGGGCGAGGGCCGCGATCAAGATCGCGAACGGCATGCCGAAGACGCTGTCGCGGGGTCGGGTTCCTTGCACGGCGTGCATCCAGTGGCCCCTGCCGGGCTCCGGCCGCGCGGCGGGGGCGCTCTTGCCTCGTCGGGGCGTGCTCCCTGCAATCCGCAGAGTAGTCCGTGCTTCATGGTACTTCCTCGCCTTGTCTTCCCGCGCGGGGCCGTCCCCGGGGGCACGTCGACCGGCGCCGGTTTCGAGCTTGTTTCCTCGCGCGCGCGGGGGGGGCGTCCGGCACTGGACCGCGGCTGGCCGTGGGCTTGGGCTTGTTTTCTTCGCGCGCGTAGGGCCGTCCATCAACCGCGTGCTCTCGTCCGCGGTCCGGCTTGTTCCTCGCGCGCGTAGGGCCGTCCATCAACCGCGTGCTCTCGTCCGCAGTCCAGCTTGTTTCCTCGCGCGCGGGCCGTCGTGGCGAACCTGCCAAGGATTCCCGCCAGCAGGCTTGTTTTCTCCGCGCGCGGGGCCGTTGCTGCGCCGTTGTCGGAATCGCTTCCCGCGCCCTCGCGGGCGAGAGGCGGGGCGGCAAGGCAGGAACGAGGGGAAGAGGACCGGGGCCGCCTGGCGCGGCAGCCGATCTCGACGGGAATCCAGGGGGAACGGTGGGGGAAGGGCGGAAACGACACCGGGCCGGGCGACGGTCGGCGCCCGGCCCGGTGCGTGGTCGTCGCGAGGGACCGCGGCTACCGGCCGAGCCGGTGCGGGGCCGGTTGGGCCGACCGGCCGACACCCGCCGCCGGGACCGACGTCGCGGTGTCGAGCCGCGAATGGGCGTTCTCGAGCGAGTCGGCCAGGCGCGTCAGCCATTGCGGCACGCGGCTCGGGAACCGCTCGCCGAGCGCCCGCCCCGACAGCTCGGCGGCGGGACGCGGCTCGCCCCCGGCCGGTGCCTGGGCCGCATCGCCGGCCCGCCCGGCATGGCCGCC
>JAJEEA010000069.1 GCA_022821235.1 Vicinamibacteria bacterium | reverse complement strand
ACCCAGTCCCCGGGGGCGGGCTCGTCGCCGCGGACCCCGCGGCTCGCCCCGCCCGACCCCGGCAGAATCATCGAGAGGCGTCCCGGGCCCAGCGCCGACACGTCCACCTCGCGGGTCGTGTCGTCCCAACGCAGCGCCAGCCGGGTCGCGTCGCCGTCGGCCCCGAGCGGCTCGACGGTGACGAGCCGCGGCCGGCCGGCCACGTCGACCTCGAGGCGCATGGGCCCGCGGTCCTTCACGGTCATCGCCGCAACCCCTCGAGCCGGGCCGCCCGGCGCCACCCCGTCGACCCCGCCGATTCGCCGCCTGCGGGCCGGTCCGGGCCGGACAGGTAGCCCAGCAGGGCCGCCGCCGCGACCGCCACGTCGACGTCCTCGTCGGGCAGCTCGGAGAACGATCGACCGCGGCGCCCGGCGAGGACCCCGTCCAGGTAGGCGGTGTCGAAGTCGCCGGCCGCGAACGCGTCCTGCTCGAGAATCCACAGCAGCGCGGGAATCGCGGTGGTGATGCCGCCGATCTCGTACTCGCCGAGGGCGCGCCGCAGGCGGGCGATGGCGCCGGCGCGGTCGGGGGCCCACGCCACCACCTTGGAGATCATCGAGTCGTAGTGGACGGGGACCGTGAACCCGGCCTCGACGCCGCTGTCGTCCCGCACCCCGGGGCCGGACGGGCTGCGCAGGAAGGTGATGCGGCCCGGCGCGGGGATGAACCCGGCATCGGGGTCCTCGGCGTAGACCCGCGCCTCGATGGCGTGCCCCTGCGGGGTCAGGGCGCGCCCGCGGTCCAGGGTCAGCCGCTCGCCGCGCGCGATCCGGATCTGCCAGTGCACGAGGTCCACGCCGGTCACCATCTCGGTGACCGGATGCTCCACCTGGAGCCGCGTGTTCATCTCGAGGAAGTAGAAGCGGCCCTCCTCGTCGAGGAGGAACTCGAGGGTGCCGGCGTTGACGTACCGGACGGCCGAGCACAGGGCCGCCGCGGCCTCGGCCAGCGCCGTCCGGATCGGCCCGTCGACCGCGACCGACGGCGACTCCTCGATGACCTTCTGGTGCCGCCGCTGGATGGAGCACTCGCGCTCGACGAACGGCACCACCGTGCCGTGCTCGTCGCACAGCACCTGGACCTCGATGTGACGCGCCCGCTCGAGGAGCCGCTCGAAGTAGACGGCCGACTCGCCGAAGGCGGCCCCCGCCTCGGACCGCGCGCTCTCGACCCCCGCCGCCACCCCGTCGGGGCCGGCGACGCGGCGCATGCCCCGACCGCCACCGCCGGCCACCGCCTTGATGAAGAGCGGATAGCCGACCTCGTCGGCGCGCGCGCGCAAGCCGGCCTCGGACAGGGTGTCGGGTAGCGCCTCGGTGCCCGGCACCACCGGGACCCCGGCGTCGATGGCCGCCTGCCGGGCCGCCGTCTTCCCGCCCATGGTCTCGATGACGCCGGCATCGGGCCCGACGAACGCGAGCCCCGCCGCGCGGCAGGCGCGCGCGAACGCGGGGTTCTCGGCGAGGAACCCGTAGCCCGGATGCACCGCCGTCGCGCCCGTCCCGGCCGCCGCCGCGAGCACCCGCTCGATGTCGAGATAGCTCTCGGCGGCCGGGCTCGGCCCGATGGCCACCGCCTCGTCGGCGTGGCGGACGTGGGGCGCGGTCCGGTCGCACTCGGAGTAGACGGCGACCGAGGGCACCCCCATCTCGCGGCAGGCCCGCAGGATGCGGACGGCGATCTCGCCTCGGTTGGCGACCAGGATCTTCATCTCTCGATTCGCGGCGTGCCCGGCCGAATGCGTCGCGAAAGCCGGCGGCCGCGCATCCCGCTGCAAGACTCTTCCACCGGCGGCACCCCTACCTGATGGCGAGACGGCCGTAGATCAGCGCGTCGAGACCTACCCACGCCGGGACGAGAAGGACCACCAAGCCCTCGGGCGTCCAGGGATTGGGGCTTCTCAACGCCTCGATCGCAGAAGGCATCACGAAGCGAAGAACCGCCAGACAGAGAAACGACCCGACAGCCGCGGCCAGTCGGAGGGCGACACGCGCCCCATTCGGCGCCCCGGCGGCAAGGCTTGGCTGCCTTTCACGTAACCGGATGGCGATCCCCTGAACGAACCGCTTGACGAACCGCCACGGCAAAGCCGGCAGCTTCATCAGTCCATTCTACCCCTCTCGGTAGCGCCGCTCGACGCAGCTCGCCGAAGGGCTGTCACGCGATGCGCTAGAATGCGATCCATCTCCACGCCGCGACCGAATGCCCCGAGACTCCCGTTGCGATCGCCGCACAGGTGGAAACGACCGGAGAGAGCGTTCGTCGCCCACGCCCCGGCGGTCGACCGACCCGCTCGTACTCTTCCTCGTGCTCGGCGCCGGCGTGTTCGCGCTCGATCTCTGGCCGGCCCGCGGCGGGAGCGAGGACCACGTGATCGAGGTGACCGCCGACGAGGTCGAGCGGCTCCGCGCCCGCTGGACCGCGCAGTGGGGCCGCCCGCCCACCGGGCCGGAGCTGGAATCGCTGATCGGGGAGACGGTGGACGAGGAGATCCTGTATCGCGAGGCGCGCCGGCTGGGGCTCGACCGCGAGGACGCCATCGTGCGGCGGCGGCTCGCCCAGAAGCTGACGTTCATCCTCGAGGACGCGAGCGGCGCGGCAGCGCCCTCCGCCGACGAAGTCGAGGCGTACTTCGTGCGGCACGCAGAGCGCTACCGGCGGCCGCCGCGGACCACGTTCGACCACGTGTTCCTGTCGGCGGATCGCAGGACCGACCCGGCCGCCGACGCGACCGCCCTTCTTCGCAGGATCGGCGCCCCCGGCGGCGACGACTGGCGGCGGCTCGGCGATCCCTTCATGCTGTCGCGCACCTACGCCGGCAGAACCAACGCGGAGATCGCGGGGATGTTCGGGGCCGGCTTCGCGGAGGCGGTGTCCGCGCTTCCGACGGGCGGTTGGAGCGGGCCGGTCGAGTCGACGTACGGCATGCACCTCGTCCGGGTGCACGACCGGACGCCGCCCCGCCGGCCGTCGCTCGACGAGCTTCGGGACCGGGTGGTCGCCGACCTGCGCGAGGAGCGCCGGCGCGAGCGTGGCCGGGCCGCCTACCGGGCGCTGCGCGACGACTACGACGTGCGGCTGCCGGCGGCGACCGGGCAGGGGGCAGGCACGGGACCATGAACGGCCCGAGACCCGGCCGGGCCGGGAGACCGGCTCTGCGCCGGTGCTGAAGGAACCGTGACGAGGGCGCGGCGAGGCAGCACGCGGGGACGCCTGTGAGCGCGGTGCTGCACGGCTCGGCGGATCGGCCGGGCCGGGCCGGTCGACTGAAGCCGGCTCCGGCCCGCGGGCCGCGTGGCGCGTCCCCGGGGGACGCGAAGGAGACTGTCGACATGACGGCACTACGACTGTTCACGGCCTGCCTCCCGACCGTCGTCGTCCTCGCGTGCGCGCCGGCCGGCGACGGCGAGCCGCCGGCCGCGGCGCCGGAGCGCCCCGTCGTGGAATGGAGCCCGCCGAGCGCGCCGGCCCAGGCCGCCGACCTGGCTCCCCGCGAGCCGTGCGCGCACCACGACCCGCTGCGGCAGGTCTTCTTCGGCGACCTCCACACCCACACCGCGTTCTCGCTCGACGCCTTGGGGCGCGGCGGCTTCCAGACCCCCGACGACGCCTACCGCTTCGCGCGGGGCGAGGAGATCGGGCTCAGCCCGGTCGACGCCGAGGGTCGGCCCACCCGCACCGCCCGACTCGAACGCCCCCTCGACTTCGCGGCGGTCACCGACCATTCCGAGTGGCTCGGCGAGGTCGCGGTGTGCACCGACCCGTCGTCCGCCGCCTGGGACGCGCCGGCCTGCCGCGGCCTGCGCCCGGGCGGCGCCGACGACGATCGCGCGGCGTGGCAGGCGGACCGGCTGGCGGGCCGAGGCCCGGCGGTCTGCGGCGAGGACGGCAGCCGCTGCCGCGACGGCCTCCTCACCGCCTGGGAGGCGACCCGCGAGGCGGCCGAGCGCCACTACGACCGCTCGAGCGACTGCGCGTTCACGACGTTCCACGCGTGGGAGTACACCCGGGCCCCGGGCCGCTCCAAGGTGCACCGCAACGTCGTCCTGCGCAACGAGATCGCGCCCGAGCTGCCCATCTCGTGGATCGACGCCGACCGGCCGCGCGACCTCTGGACCCGGCTCAAGGCGCGCTGCAACGACACCGGCACCGGCTGCGAAGCCCTCACCATCCCCCACAACCCCAACATCTCGAACGGCCAGATGTTCACCCTCGACTGGTGCGGGCTGCCCCTCGACGAGCAGCGGGCGCGGGCGGCGCTGCGGACCGAGATGGAGCCGCTGGTGGAGATGATGCAGGCCAAGGGCGAGTCCGAGTGCCGGCGCGGCATGTGGAACGTGGTGGGCGGCGAGGACGAGCTGTGCGACTTCGAGAAGGTGCGCTACGTCGACGGCGAGCGCCCCCCCGACTGCGAGGACGGCACCGGGGAGGGCGGGTTGCGCGGCGAGGGCTGCCAGTCGCGGCTCGACTTCGTGCGCTACGCCCTCATCGAGGGCATCGCGCAGGAGGAGCGGATCGGCGTCAACCCGATACAGCTCGGGCTGATCGGCAGCACCGACGGCCACAACGGCCTGCCCGGCGACACCGACGAGTTCGACTACCAGGGCCACAACTCGAACGTCGACTCGGACCTCGAGAGGCGGCTCACCACCGACGCCTACGCCCCGCACCCGCTGCGGAACCCCGGCGGGCTCGTCGGCGTCTGGGCCGAGGAGAACTCGCGCGACTCGCTCTTCGACGCGATGCAGCGGAAGGAGACCTTCGGCACGAGCGGCGTGCGCATCCAGGCGCGGCTCTTCGGCGGCTGGGACCTGCCCGACCTGTGCTCGAGCAGCGACATGATCGCCGAGGCGTACGAGGCGGGGGTGCCGATGGGCGGCGTGCTGTCCGACCGCGAGGGTTCGCAAGCGCCGTCGTTCTTCGTGACCGCCCTCGCCGATCCGGGCACCGACGCGTACCCGGGGACCCCCTTGCAGCGCATCCAGGTCATCAAGGGCTGGGTCGGCGACGACGGCCTCTTCCACGAGGCCATCCACGACGTGGCCGGCGACGCCGACAACGGCGCCGACGTGTCGCGGAACACCTGCGAGCGGACCGGCACGGGCGCGGCGTCGCTGTGCGCGGTGTGGACCGATCCCCAATTCGACCCGACGCGCCCCGCCGTCTACTACGCGCGGGTCCTCGAGAACCCGAGCTGCCGCTGGAACGCCCTGCAGTGCGCGGCCCTGCCCGAGGACGAGCGCCCCGCCGCGTGCGGGGGCGACGACCTGCCGTGGCGGATCCAGGAGCGCGCGTGGACCTCGCCCGTGTGGTACCGGACCGGGGCCTCGGCGCCGAGGTAGCGGTCCTCCGGGCTCTCGATGCCGCGCTCGACCAGCTCCCGGACGGCAGCAGATTCGACCGGCTCCGGAGACAGGGCGACCGCTCGGCTTCCCGCGCGCACCGACCCCATCGTCGCGTCCGGCACCCGGAGCTCTGCATTCACCCCATGCCACCCAACCGGTGTAGGATGGGACGTGCTCCCTTCACCGTCCGCTTCGTCCGTCGCGGCGCCCGAGCGTAGCGCGGCCGGGCCCGAGCCGGAGTTCCCCGGCTGCCGCGCCGTGCGCATCACGCGTGACGCCATCGCCGACTTCGATGGGCGCATCGAGTACTGGGACGGCGACACCGAGACGGCGTGGATGGTGCGCGAGCCGACCACCGTCTACCACGAGGGTCCCGGCCAGCGGCTGGCCCACCTGGTGGAGCTGATCGCCGCGGGGCGGGGGTCGCCCATCACGACCCTCGGGACCGCGGACCTGCTGGTGCGCAACGCCGGCGGGGAGCGGCAGCGCATCCTGCAGGCCGACCAGATCGTCTACCTGCGCCCCGCCGAGACGGAGCCGCGCGGCGCCGCCGTCGAGGCCGGCACGGACCACCTGCCCGACGTCGTGCTCGAAGTCGACTACTCGACGGACGTGCGGCGCGGAAAGCTGGGCCTGTACGAGGCGTGGGGCTTCCCCGAGGTGTGGGTCGAGGTGCCGGAGGCCGAGTCTCCGAGCCGATCGCCGCGCCGTCCGTCCGCCCTGACCATCCACCGGCTCTGCCCGGACGGCTACCGCCCGGCCGCCGCGAGCGCCGCGTTCCCGGGTTGGACGGCGGCGGAGATCCACGCCGCCCTGAACGAGCCGCGGCTGTCCGAGGCGACGAGCGCGGTGCTGACCCGCGTCGGACGCGCCCTCGGCGACGCCGAGGGCACCGTCCCCGACGATCACCCGTGGCTGCGGGAGCAACGGCGGGACGCGGCGCGGGACGCCGCCCTGGAAGCAGCTCGGGACGCGGTCGCGCAGCTCCTTCGCGCCCGGGGGATTGCCGTCCCGAAGAACCTCGTCGACGAGGTTGCGGACGCGCCGCAGAGCGAGCTCATCGACGCCGCACTCGCGTGCCGCGACGGCGCGGACTTCCTCGCCCGCGTCAGGCAACGACGCGAGCGGCCTCGGGCTTGACGGCCTTCCGGGCCGGAATGCCCCGACCACCCAAAGACAGCGTCGAAGTGCAGCGGACCTCGACGCCAAAGCAACCATCGACAAAGACCGCCACTCGTGCACCCACAAACGCCATGTCCGCACATTTGCGGCATTGTGCGTACTGTTCCGGACTGCATGGGACGTTGGTCGAGCGGCCAAGCGGGAGGCCGTTGCGCGACCTTGCGGTAGCCGGGAGTTTCACTGGTGCGATCGTCCTGCGGCGACGATTCTCGGGCTACGGTTCGCCGGCCTCCACCACCGGCTCGAGCCGGAGCAGCGCCGCCTCGTCCTCGTCGGTCAGCACGTAGAGCAGGCCGTCCGGGCCCTGGCGCACGTCGCGAATGCGCTGCCGGAGATCGGCCAGCAGCCACTCCCGGGCCAGCTCCTCGCCCACCTCGTTGAAGACGATCCTCTCGAGGTGTCCGGTCCCGCGGATGCGGCCGGTCATCATCGCCCCGACGAACAGGTCCCCCCGCCACTCGGGGAAGCGGTCGCCCGTGTAGAAGGTCAGGCCGCCGGGGGCGATGGACGGCGACCAGAAGACGAGCGGCTCCTCCATGCCCGGCGCCCAGAACCGGGCGGACACCCGCTCGCCGTCGTACTGCCGCCCGTAGGACACGATGGGCCACCCGTAGTTCTTCCCCGCCTCGATGACGTTCACCTCGTCCCCGCCCTGCACCGCGTGCTCGGTCGTCAGCGGGGCGAAGGTCTCCGGGTGCAGCGTCAGCCCCTGGTGGTTCCGGTGCCCCAGCGAGAAGATCTCCGGCAGGTAGCCTTCGCGCCCGACGAACGGGTTGTCGTCGGGCACCGAGCCGTCGTCCCTCAGGCGCAGCACCTTGCCGGCGTGGCTGCCCGGGTCCTGGGCGAGCGACTCGGCGGGGTCGGTGCGGAAGGCGCCGCCGACGGTCAGGTAGAGCGAGCCGTCGGGCGCGAACCCCATGCGGGCCCCCGCCGTCGACCCCCCGAACGGCTCGGCCACGAACACGTCCTCGACGTCGCGCAGGGCCATGCCCTCGAGCCGCCCCCGGACGAGGGCGACGGTGGCGGCCCGCCCCCCGTCGGCTGAACGGGCCCCGGGATCGTCGTCGGGCAACGGCCGGGTGTAGGTGAGGTAGACGAGCCGGTTCTCGTCGAAGTCCGGATGCAGCGCCACGTCCATCAGGCCGGCGAGGCCGCCGGTGAACACCTCCGGCACCCCGGCGACGGGCTCGGGGTCGAGCACCCCGTCGCGGACCATCCGGAGCGTCCCGAGATCGCGCTCGGTGACGAGGATGCCCCCGTCCGGCAGGAACGCCATCCCCCACGGGCGCGACAGCCCCTTCGTCACCACGACCACCCGGACCTCCGCGATCGCATGGGTGTTGATGACGAACGGCTCGTCCGGCACCGTGACGCGGGGGAGGCCGGGAGGCTCGGGCTCGGCCCGCTCCTCCTGTGCGGCGGCGAGCGGCGGGACGAGAAGCAGGACGCCGGCCAGCGCGAACCGGGAGGCGATACGACGGTACGCCGCGGGGTTGCTGCCCATGTTGTGACCTTCGGATGACCGGACTCGAATCGCGCGCCCATTCTACCGATACACGTCACGGCGGTCGCCGATCCTGACCACGAGGACGCGCAGCACGTCGTTCCGAATGTCGCAGATGACGCGGTAATCGCCGACCCGATACCGCCGGAAGCCCACAGCCCGCCGGCGAGAGCCCTTCCGCTGCTGCGCGGGTCGTCGAGCCCGGCGATCCGGTCGTCCATGTAGTCGACGATTCGCCGAGCCGCTTGCCGGTCGAGCTTGCGAAGCTGAGACTTGGCGGTCGCGGTGTGCTCAATCGTCCAGGCCAAGATCACGTCTCACGTCGGCCGCCGCATGGACCGGCTCCTCGCCCTTGCGGGTGCGTTCCAGCACCTCGGCGGCGAGGTAGTAGTCCTCCAGGTCCTCGATGCCGCGTTCGATGAGCTCTCGCAGGTAGAACGCCTTGGTTCGCCCCGTCTGCGCCGCCAGAAGGTCGAGCCGCCGCTCGGTCTCGGGAGCCAGTCGAATCGATGTCGCCATCTGTCGCGTCTCGCGCATGAGAATACGTATATTCGCGCGGCCCGGCCGACCGTCAGGTCCGGCCGGCGCGGAGGGTCTTCATGTCGATGTAACGCTCGGGAACCAACCGATGGCCGAGCGTGTCGACGGCGGCCTGCGCCTGCTCCAGAATGACGTAGCCCAACAGCGGTTCGAACAGGCCGCTGTCATCGGGCTCCATGTTCAGGAACACGACCTCGTTCCAGACCGGGCGAAAGCCCTCGATGCGGACCTCCACCGGCCCGCATGCGTCGCCGCGAATCACCTCCTGGCTCGCGGTCTGAAGCTCGACCGGCTCGGAACGCGCGAAACGACCGAGCCGTCCTCTCCACGCCGAGGGAAGGACCAAGGCGCCTGCACCCGTGTCGACGAGCATGCCGCAACAGATGGACTTGCCCTCGTCGACGGGATTCGTGACCGACGTCCGGACTACGATGCGGCCCATTCGGAAGCCTCGGGTCCAAGCCCCTCCTGCCATTATACGGACCGCCCCCCCACCGTGGACCGCCTGCACCATCGTGCGAAGGCGTCGCCCGCGAGCTGGGAGTCGATCGGCTTCCGGAGCTCGGCAGCAGGGGCGCGACAACCTCCCTTGCGCTAGAGCGGGATGTTGCCGTGCTTCTTGGGCGGGTTGCGGTCGCGCTTGCCGTCGAGGCTGCGGAGGGCGGCGATGAGCTTCGGGCGGGTCGCGCGCGGCGGGATGACCTCGTCGATGTAGCCGCGCCCGGCCGCGACGAAGGGGTTGGCGAGCTTCTCGCGGAACTCGGCGATCTTCTCGGCCCGCAGCGCCTCGGGGTCGGCGGCCGCCTCGAGCTCGCGCCGGTAGAGGATGTTCACCGCGCCCTCCGGCCCCATGACCGCGATCTCGGCCGTGGGCCACGCGAAGTTGGCGTCGGTGCGGATGTGCTTGCTGGCCATCACGCAGTAGGCGCCGCCGTAGGCCTTGCGGGTGATGACCGTCACCTTGGGCACCGTCGCCTCGGCGAACGCGAAGAGCAGCTTGGCCCCGTGGCGGATGATGCCCCCGAACTCCTGCCGGGTGCCGGGGAGGAAGCCGGGCACGTCCTCGAACGTCACCAGGGGGATGTTGAACGCGTCGCAGAAGCGGACGAAGCGGGCGCCCTTGACGGAGGCGTCGATGTCGAGAACGCCCGCGAGGTGCGCGGGCTGGTTGGCGACGACGCCGACCGACTGGCCGCCGAGGCGCGCGAAGCCGACGAGGATGTTCTTCGCGTAGTGCTCCTGCACCTCGAGGAGCTCGCCGTCGTCGACCACCGCGCGTATCACCGCGCGCATGTCGTAGGGCTGGTTGGGCTGCTCGGGGACGAGGTCGTCGAGGGCGGGGTCCTCGCGGTCGACCGGGTCGGTGTCCGCGCCCCGGGGGGCGTCGTCGAGGTTGTTGCCGGGCATGTAGCCGAGGAGGTCGCGGATCAGCGCGAGGCACGCCTCGTCGTCGGGCACCACGAAGTGCGCGACGCCGCTCCTGGCGTTGTGGGTCATCGCCCCGCCGAGCTCCTCCTTCGTCACCTCCTCGAGGGTCACGGTGCGGATGACGTCGGGCCCGGTGATGAACATGTAGCTGGTCTTGTCGACCATCACCGTGAAGTCGGTGATGGCCGGCGAGTAGACGGCGCCCCCCGCGCACGGCCCCATGATGGCGGATATCTGCGGAACCACCCCCGACGCCAGCGTGTTGCGCAGGAAGATGTCGGCGTAGCCGCCGAGCGACAGCACCCCCTCCTGGATGCGCGCCCCGCCCGAGTCGTTCAGGCCGACGACGGGCGCGCCCGACTCCATCGCCATGTCCATGATCTTGACGATCTTGGCGGCGTTGGTCTCGGACAGCGAGCCCCCGAACACCGTGAAGTCCTGGGCGAAGGCGTAGACCAGCCGTCCCTCGACCCGCCCGCGCCCGGTGACGACGCCGTCGCCGGGCACGACCTGGTCGTCCATGCCGAAGTCGCGGCAGCGGTGGGTGACGAGCTTGTCCACCTCCTGGAAGGTGCCCGGATCGAAGAAGCGGTCGATGCGCTCGCGCGCGGTGAGCTTGCCGGCCGCGTGCTGGCGGGCGAGGCGGGCCTCGCCGCCGCCCTCGTGGGCGCGGCGCTCGTAGTCCTCGAGCAGCTTGTGCTTGTCCATCTCTCGATGCGGCAGCGGTACGATGGGCCGGGCCGGGGACAGCGACCGCTACGGTCCGTCAACTGCATGCAGACACAGCCCGTTTCTGCGATTCCCGTCGCTTGGCGCGCGGCAAGTTGGTTTCCCCTGACCGTCCTAACCGACGGGCTGGCGCGCCTTGGCCCAGTCCGCGAGGAAGCGCTCCAGGCCGATGTCGGTCAGGGGGTGGTTGAACAACGCGTCGATGACCTTCGGGGGGCAGGTGCAGACGTCCGCCCCGAGCCGGGCCGCCTCGACGACGTGCATGGGCCCCCGGGTGCTCGCCACGAGCACCTCGGTCGACAGCGGGAAGTTCTGGAAGATGTCGACGATCTGGGTGATGAGGTCCATGCCCGGGGTGGAGATGTCGTCGAGCCGCCCGACGAACGGGCTCACGAACGTGGCCCCGACCTTGGCCGCGAGCAGGGCCTGGGCGGCCGAGAAGATCAGGGTGACGTTGACGCGGATGCCGTCTTCCGTCAGCTCGCGGCATGCCTGCACCCCCGGCTTCCCGAACGGCACCTTGACGACGACGTGGGAGTCGATGGCGGCGAGCTCGCGGCCCTCGCGCACCATGCCCGCCACGTCGGTCGCCACCACCTCGGCGCTGACCGGGCCCCCGACCACGTCGCAGATGCGTTTCAGGACGGCGCGCGGGTCGGCCGCGGCCTTCGCCAGCAGCGACGGATTGGTGGTGACGCCGTCGATGATGCCGAGCGGGACGAGGGCCTCGAGCTCCTCGACGTTCGCGGTGTCTGCAAAGAGCTTCATGCCTTCCTCGAATCGATGATCGCGGATCCGGGGCGCCGGCTCCCGCCGGAATCACGATAGCGCTTCATGCCGTCGTGGAAGCGGCGATTCCCGGTCCGGAATGCCGCTCCGCGAACCGGGAGCGCCGCGCCGACCCGCCAATGTCGCCGGCGGCTCCGCCTGGCGTTCAACCGACCCTCCAGGACTCCGCGCCTTCTACGGCGCGGACGCCTGCTTACCCGGACCCGCCCCGCCGGCCACGACGTCGTTCTCGAGCTCGCCCACGCCCTCGATCGCGATCACCACGCGGTCTCCCGGCGCGAGCGGCCCGACCCCGGGGGGCGTCCCCGTGGACAGCACGTCGCCCGGCAGCAGGGTCATGACCCCGGTGACGAACTCGACGAGCCGACGCAGCGGGAAGATCAGCTCGCGGGTGCTCGAGTGCTGGCGACGCTCGCCGTTGACCCGGGTCTCGATGCCGAGAGGCCGATCGAGGTCCGCGGGGGCGACGCACGGGCCCACCGGGGCGAACGTGTCGAAGCCCTTGGCGCGCGTGTACTGCACGTCGCGGCGCTGGAGGTCGCGGTCGGTCACGTCGTTGACGCAGGTGAACCCGGCCACCACCTCGTGCGCGCGCTCCGCGGGCACGTTGCGGGCGGGGCGCCCGATGACCAGCCCCAGCTCGGCCTCGTAGTCCACGCGACCCGCCCCCGGCGGCAGGACGATCGGCGCGCCGGGCCCGATCACCGCCGTCGACGGCTTCAGGAAGATCAGCGGCTCGTCGGGCAGCGCCTTGTTCATCTCCGCCGCGTGGTCCCGGTAGTTCAACCCCACCGCGACGATCTTGGACGGCGCGACGGGGGCCAGGATGCGCGGCGCGGCGCCGTCCAGGCGCGCACCGACGGCCGGGGCGCCGAAGGGATCACCCTCCAGCGCGTGCCACGCGCCGTCACGGCGGACGGCGTGGAACACCCGTTCGTCCTGCTCTATTCGATAGATCGGCTCCATGGGGAAACTCGGTTCAGCCCACCAATCGTCGCCTGCCCCGGCTCCGCCCGGCGCTCGACCGACCCTCCGGGGCCTGCGCCTCCTCCGGAGACGGCGCCGTTCCACGGCGCCGGCTCCCGGCCCGCCGAACGTCGCCGGCGGCTACGTCCGGCGCCCGACCAGACCGACCCCGCTCGAGGGGCGCGGTTCCACGGCGCAGGCCCCTACCGGGCCGCCGCCTCCACGCGACCGGACGGCTCGCTCATGTTGGGCGTGGCCGCGTCGTCGACCGCGACCACGGCGTAGACGTGACGCACGCCCGGCTCCGCGGTGACGTCGCGGTAGGTGTTCTCGACCAGCGGCGCGTCCGTCAGCGGTTGCAGTGTCTCATCCCCCGGCAGGCCGCGCAACACCAGATACCCCGCGAGATCCTCCTCGTCGTTAGGCCGCCACAGCAGGCTCACCTCTCCCTGGCTGCCGATCGCGGTCAGCCCCTCGGGGGCGGCGGGGGCGAAGGTGTCGACGAACGTGACGCAGGTGACCGGCGACAGCCGGCTGCGCACCTCGAACCCCGCGACCACGTCGAGGGTGCGCAGGGCGTAGCAGCGCTCGACGCCGTACTCGCCCCGCGGCTCCGAGTACGAGGGGGCCTCCAGCGGGGCCTCGCTCAACCGCAACGGCGCGGCCGGAGCCCCCTCGTCCGACTCGGAGACCTCGAAGATCTCGTAGGTCGACGCGGGCGGCCACTCGACGATCGGCCGGGACTCCAGCCGGGTCGACGGGGCGGCCGGCTCTTCCACGTCGTCGGCCGGCGCATCCTCCCCTCCGCCGGCCTCTGCCGCTCCGGGCTCCCCGGGCACGTCGCCGCCGGCGTCCCGTTCCGCCTCGTCGGACCCGGCGGCCTCGTCAGACCCGGCGGCCTCGTCCTCGACCGACGCGTCATCGGAAGCCGGCGCCTCGTCGGAGGGCGCCTCGCGGGACCCCGCCGCGCCGGCCGGCCCTTCCGTCCCGTCGGCCCCCGCCGTGTCCGCGGCCCCCGCCGTGTCCGCGTCCCCCGCGGTGTCCGCGTCCCCCGCGACGTCGCCTTCGGCCGGCGCCTCGACCCCTCCGGCCTCCACCGCGTCTTCGCCGTCCCCGGCGGGGTCGTCCGTCACCGGGCCCTGAACCGTCTCCCGGACCCCGGGAGGCAGCTCCCAGGTGAGGTCGACGGTGCTCTCCGTGTAGACCACCTCCGGCGCGGGCGGCGGCTCGGGCGGCCGAACGCCCAGGGGCACCACGATGCGCTCCCCTCCCTCCGACTCGTCACCGTCCTCGGAGATCTGCACCACGAGGTACTCGCGCTGCAGCGGACCCGGCAGGGGCGGCGTCATCAACGGCACCATGACCGGCCGCTCCGGCTCGTCCGCACCGTCCTCCTCCTCCGCCTCCCGCGCTTCCGCCTCCTGCTCGAGCCGACGCTCGCGTTCCTCCTCCCAGGGGTCGACGGGCACCTCGATCTCGGGCGTCAGAACCTCCGTGAGCAGCACCGGGTCGCCCTGCCGCCGCGCTTCGTCCCCCGCGTCCGCCTCGGGCGGTGGCGTCTCGGCGGCCGCCGTCTCCGCCCGAGCCTCCTCGCCCTCCCGCCCACCGTCCGCGTCGGCTTCCTCGGGTTCCGGCGGCGGGGCGACATCGAGGGAAGCGACGAGGGTCGCCGCCTCCATGAACTCCTCGAGCTCGAGGGTCCGCTCGGGAGGCAGGCGGGGCTGGGTGGTCATCGCGTAGACGTCGACCCGCTCGAGCGACGCCGGCTCCGAGCGGTCCTCGTTCGCGGTCGGCAGGACGAAGCCGATGGAAACCTCGTCGCCGAGGCGCTGCACCGCGAGCTCGGCCACCGCCGCCGGCACCAGCACCACCGGCGCCTGCGGCGGCCCCTTCATGCCGCACCCCCAGAGGGGCACGAAGGCAAGAAGCGACGCGATCGCCAAGACGCTCCGGCGCCCGAGCACGGTCACAGGATATATCGGGAGAGGTCCTCGTTCCCGACGACGTCGGCGAGCATCCGGTCGACGTAGGCGGCGTCGATGACGACCTTCTTCTCGTCGAGGTCCGGCGCGTTGAACGAGACGTCGTCGAGGAGCTTCTCCATGATGGTGTGGAGACGCCGCGCCCCGATGTTCTCGGAGCGCTCGTTGACCTGCGTGGCGAACTCCGCGACCCGGTCGACGGCGTCGGGCCGGAACGTCAGCTCGACCCCCTCGGTCGCGAGCAGCGCCGTGTACTGCTTGACGAGCGAGCCGCGCGGCTCGGTGAGGATGCGCACGAAGTCGGCCGTCTCGAGGGCCTCGAGCTCGACCCGGATCGGGAACCGCCCCTGCAGCTCGGGAATCAGGTCGGACGGCTTGGCGACGTGGAACGCCCCCGCCGCGACGAACAGGATGTGGTCGGTGCGCACCATCCCGTGCTTGGTGTTCACCGTGGTGCCCTCGACGATGGGCAGGATGTCGCGCTGCACGCCCTCGCGGCTGACGTCGGGCCCGTGCCCGCCCTCGCGGCCCGTCACCTTGTCGATCTCGTCGATGAAGATGATGCCCGCCTCCTCGACCCGGTTGACGGCCGCCGACCGCACGCTGTCGGTGTCGACGAGCTTCTGCTCCTCCTCCAGCACCAGGTGGTCGAGGGCCTCGGGCACCTTGACCCGCCGCTTCCGGCCCCGTCCCTGGAACAGGGTGGGCAGCATGTCCTTCATGTTGATGTCGATCTCCTCGATCGACGACCCGGAGATCACCTCGAACGAGGGAAAGCTCTTCGGCTGGACGTCCACCTCGACCTCGCGCTCGTCGAGGCGCCCCTCGGCGAGCTGGGCCCGCAGGCGGGCGCGGGTCCGCTCGTGCTGCTCGCGCGCCGGTCCCGGGTCGTTCTCCTGCACCTGCTTCGGCAGCGGGGGCAGCAGGAGATCGAGCAGCCGCGCCTCGGCGTTCTGCCGGGCCTTCAGCCGCACCCCCTCGACCCGCTCCTCGCGCACCATGTCCACCGCCAGCTCGACGAGGTCGCGCACCATCGACTCGACGTCGCGGCCGATGTAGCCGACCTCGGTGAACTTGGACGCCTCGACCTTGATGAACGGGGACTTCGCGAGCCGCGCGAGGCGGCGGGCGATCTCGGTCTTCCCGACCCCGGTCGGCCCGATCATCAGGATGTTCTTCGGCGCCACCTCCTCGGCCAGCTCGGGCGAGAGCTTCTGGCGCCGCATCCGGTTGCGCAGGGCCACCGCGACGGCCCGCTTCGCCTGGGCCTGCGAGATGACGTACTTGTCGAGCTCGGCGACGATCTCGCGGGGGGTCAGGGTGTCGACCGGCGGCTCGACCGGCGCTTCCGGCTCGGGCGGCGCCGGGGACGCCAGCGATTCGGGGAGATAGATGGGCATGTGGACCAGGACCGGGCCGCGCTTTCGTGAACCCGGCGCAACGGCCGGGGATCAGGGCCGCCGCGGCCGGCTGCGACGCCACACGGCCACCGCGACCGCGGAAGACGACGGATCTGGCAGGTCGGGGCTCGCGTGTTCGCTACATCTCTTCGATCGTGACACTGGCGTTCGTGTAAATGCAAATGGACGCGGTGATCGCCATCGCGTGCTCGACGATCTGCCTCGCCCCGAGGTCGGCGTGCAGGGCCAGAGCCTTCGCGGCGGCGAGGGCATAGGCCCCGCCCGACCCGATCGCGACGATGCCGTCGTCCGGCTCGATCAGGTCCCCGTTTCCCGACAGCAGGAACGTCGAGTCGGCGTCGAGCACGATCAGCATCGCCTCGAGGCGCCGCAGCAGGCGGTCCGTGCGCCAGTCCTTGGCGAGCTCCACCGCCGACCGCTCGAGGTTGCCGCGGTACTGCTCGAGCTTCGACTCGAAGCGCGAGAAGAGGGCGAACGAGTCGGCGGCGGAGCCGGCGAACCCGGCGAGGATCCGATCGTTGTACAGGCGGCGGATCTTGCGGGCGCCCTGCTTGACGACGGTATCGCCGAACGTCACCTGCCCGTCGCCGCCCATCACCGTCTGTCCCCGGTGCCGGACGGCCAGTATGGTCGTGCTCCGCGTGGTGGACATCCTTCCAGCCTATCCGCTGCCGGACGCCCCCCGCAACCCGGGCGCCCTCGCCGCTGCACGACACCATTGTGAGATGACGGCCTCCGGCCTGTCGCCGCTCGATCCACGGGAGCGGCCCGGGCCGGCGCCCGCGAACACGCGCCGGGGGGCTTCGGCGCTCGCACCAAGGCTGCGTGCGGCCTGCGTGGCGGCGCATCACTCTTCCTTTCATGCACCCGCCCTCGCCGGTCGACCGGGGACGCGGTCCCGCGGGGCGCGACGCCCGGCCCGGCGGGGGCGCCTCAGGACCCGCCGGACGCTCCCGGCCGGGTGAGGAGATACACGGGCACCCCCGCCGCGATGAGCGCGATGCCGGCGAGCGAGGGCCCCGGGTTGATGCGGATCGCGTTGACGACGAGGGCGGCGCTCACCACCACGAAGACGAGGGGGGCGGCCGGATAGCCCCAGGCGCGGAACGGCCGGTGCGCGTCCGGCTCGCGGAGGCGCAGCACGAAGAGCGCGCCCACCGCCACCCCCGCGAACAGCACGACGGCGAAAGCGGTGTAGTCGACCAGTTGCCGGAACGTGCCGCTGAGCACGAGCAGGCCCGACCACACGCTCTGGGCCGCGATCGCCACCGCCGGCGTGCGGAACCGGGGGTGCACGGCGGCGGCGGAGGCGAAGAACTGCCGGTCCCGGGCCATCGCGTAGTAGACCCGCGGACCGGCGAACACCATGGCGCTGAGGCTGGCCGCGATCATCACCGCCGACGCGACGGCGACCGGGGCCGCCGCGGCGGGGCCGAACAGGCGCTCCGCGACCCCGTCGGCCATGTGGCCGGCGGCGCCGAACTCGGTGACGGGCAGGGCGTAGACGTAGAGCAGGTTCAGCAGCACGTAGAGCACCACGACCGCGGCCGTCCCCATCCCCAGGGCCAGCGGCACGTTGCGGCCCGGGTCGCGGATCTCCTCGGCCAGATAGGAAGCGGCGTTCCACCCCGAATAGGCGAACATGACCGGCAGCAGGGCGAGCAGCCAGCCGGCGCCGGACACCGCCTCGCCGGTCTCCGCGAAGTTCGCGCCCGAGCCCTCGCCCAGCGCGAAGCCCAGGGCCACGAACGCCGCGAGCAGCGCCACCTTCATCACCGCCAGCAGGTTCTGGACGACGCGGCCGGGCCCCAGTCCGACGAAGTGGACGGCGGTCAGGACGCCGATGACCGCCAGGGCCACGAGAGCCTGGGGGGAGACGGTGAGGTCGACCACGCCGAGGGGCAGCACGGCCCAGGGCTCGGTGTCGCCGGCCGCGGGCAGGAGGCGGCCGAGGTAGCTCGCGAAGCCGACCGCGCCCACCGCGATGGCCCCGCTGAAGCCGGCCACGAACGAGGTCCAGCCGGTGAGGAAGGCGGGCAGCGGGCCGAAGGCATCGCGCAGGTAGACGTACTCGCCGCCGGCGCGCGGGCGCAGGGCGGCGAGCTCGGCGTAGGCCATCGCCCCCGCGAACGCGAGGGCGCCCCCCGCCGCCCACGCCCCGATCATCCACCACGGGTGCGGCGTCAGGCCGGCGATGACGGCGGGGAGGAGAAAGATGCCGCTGCCGATGACGTTGGAGACGACGACGGCGGCGCCGTCGAGGGGGCCGAGACGGCGGTCGAGACCGGACATGGCGGTGACTCGAGACGCGATCGGACCCGCCGGCCCCGGCCGTCGCGAATGGGACTGGAACCTGGCGTCAGCGGGTCAGGAGCTGGCGCTCGACGGCGACCGTGTCGAGGAACACCCACTGGTCGCCGCGGTGCTTGACGAAGAGCTCCATCGTGACGTCGACGAAATCACGATGGCCGAGCATCTCGGCGCGCGACTGCTCCCCGGTGTAGCCGCGCCCGGATTCGAGCCGCAGGATCTCGGTGGTCTGGCCGGCTTCGAGACCCTCGGTGCCCACGGCGCGCACGAACGCGTTCCCCCACTCCTCCGTCTCGTTCATGCGCTTGAACACCGCGTTGAGCTGAAGGTACTGCACGGTGTCGGGCGTCAGGTTCTCGAGGCGGAACGAGACCGTGGGCACGAGCTTGTTCCGGCCCAGCGGATCGAGGCCGGCGTCGAACCAGCCGCTCGACACCTGGGTGACCTGCAGGGCCGTGGGCACGTCGATGGACGGGCCGCACCCCATCGACAGCACGAGCGCGACACACGCGGCGGGCCACGCCCGGCGCACCGTCGCGCGACGCCTCGGTTCAGCGGTCATGGGCAGATTGTAGATCATGTTCTCGCGCGGGCTCCGGCCCGACGCCCTCACCGGCGTTCCGAGACCTGACGCACGTACTCCAGGAGCTCCTGACGGGCCGACGCATCGTCGCGAATCAGCTCGCGAAGCTGCTGCAACAACGCCTCGTCACCCGTCAGCGGATCCGGGTCCGCCCCGACCCCGGGGATGGGCATCGCCCCGCCTCCGGTCCGCATGCCGGCCGGCGTCCCCCGCAGAGTCGGTCCCGCCGGCGCCTCGACCGCCGACGGCGGCACCGCATGCGGCTCGGACGGCTGTCCGTTCGACTCGGCCGGCGCCCCGCTCTCGCCGTCGCTCCAACCGATGCGCAGCACCCGCTCGCCGATCGGCAGATCGATCTCGGGCCGCAGGATCAACGCCGCCGCGGCCACCGCCAGCACC
>JAJEEA010000197.1 GCA_022821235.1 Vicinamibacteria bacterium | reverse complement strand
ATCGGGCGGGCCGGCGCGGGCGCTACCCGGCCCCGCCGCGGTCGTCGCGCGAGCGGCCTCCTTCCGACCCCGCGGCGACCGGACCCCGCGCGGAGGCCGTCCGGCCGTCCCCGTTTCCCCGAAGTCATGTTAATGTTGCGGTAGATTAGTGGCCGATACGTGCCGCTAGAGGCCTGAGCCATGCCTGCGAGACTCGTTTTTCTGCTGGTTCTCCTGTCGGCGTTCATGGTGGTGCCGTCTGCGCTGGACCTGCTCACCGAGTGGCTGTGGTTCAGCGAGGTCGATTACACCGGCATCTTCATGCGCACCCTGGGCACCCGGCTGACGCTGGGCGCGGTGGTGTTCGTGCTGGCCTTCGCCGGGCTCGCCCTGAACCTCCGCCTCGCCCTCCGGCGCTTCCGGCAGCCCTACACCCTCTTCCCCGGCAACGGCGAGATTCAGGCGGTAGTGCTGACGCCGCAGCAACTGCAGCGGCTGGGGACCGGGGTCGCGGCCCTGATGGCGCTCTTCCTCGGCGCGTTCGCCTCGAACGAGTGGCTCACGTGGCTGCAGTTCCAGAATGCGGTGCCGTTCGGCCAGGCCGACCCGCTCTTCGGCCGCGACATCGGCTTCTACGTCTTCTCGCTCCCGTTCATCGACCTCGTCCGCTACCTCGCGCTGGCCGTGGTGATGCTCTCGCTGCTGGCGTCGGCGACCATCTACGTCATCTCGAACCAGCTCGGCATCGACCCCGCGCGCGGTCCGATCGTCAGCGACGACGCGCGGCGCCATCTGGGTCTCATCGTCGCGGGCGTCTTCGTCCTGCTCGCCTGGGGCGCGTACCTGGACGTCCCCCGGGTCCTCACGACCCCGGCCGGGACCGTCTACGGCGCGTCGTACGTCGACGTGATGCTGCGGGTGCCGGTCTTCCGGGTGCTGCTGCTCGCCGCGCTCGCCGGCGCCGGCCTCAGCGTCATCTCCGCTCTGACCCCGCGGAACCGGCCGCTCATGGCCGCCATCGGGCTCTACGCGCTGATCTCGGTGGGCGGCAACGTCGGCGCCGTCGCCCTGCAGCGCCTCGTGGTGACCCCGGACGAGCAGCAGCGCGAAGCCCCCTACCTCGCCCACAACATCGCGGCCACGCGGCAGGCGTTCGCCCTCGACGACGTCGAGGAGCGGGAGGTGTCGGGCGACGCCACCCTTGCCCTGGCCGACATCGAGAACAACCGGGACACCATCGACAACGTGCGGCTCTGGGACCACGAGCCCCTGCTCGACACGTTCGGGCAGCTCCAGGAAATCCGCACCTACTACGACTTCGCCTCGGTCGACAACGACCGCTACTTCATCGACGGCGAGTACCGGCAGATCATGCTGTCGAGCCGCGAGCTCAACTCGGACAGCCTGCCCAACCGGTCGTGGGTCAACGAGCGCCTGCAGTACACCCACGGGTTCGGGGTGGCGATGGGTCCCGTCAACCAGGTCACGCAGGAGGGGCTGCCGGTCCTGTTCATCGGGGACCTGCCGCCCACGTCGTCGGTGGACCTCGAGGTCGAGCAGCCGAGCATCTACTTCGGCGAGCTGTCGAACGACTACGTCATCGTCAACACCGGGACCGACGAGTTCCACTACCCGCAGGGGGACGACAACGTCTCGACCCGCTACGACGGAGCGGGCGGGGTGGAGATGTCGTCGCTGCTGCGCCGGCTGCTCTTCGCGGCGCGCTTCCGCGCCTACGAGATTCTGGTGAGCAGCCAGCTCACGAGCGAGAGCCGCATCATCTATCACCGCAACATCATCGACCGGGTCACGACCATCGCACCGTTCCTCCGCTACGACACCGACCCGTACCTCGTGATCTCCGAGGGCCGCCTGGTGTGGATGCTCGACGCCTACACCACGAGCCGCCTCTATCCGTACGCCACGCCGGCCTCCAACCGCATCAACTACATCCGCAACGCGGTGAAGATCGTGGTCGACGCCTACAACGGCACGACGACGTTCTATCTGGCCGAGCCGGACGAGCCGATCGCCCGGACGCTCGAGGCCATCTTCCCCGGCTTCCTCCAGCCCCTCGACGCGATGCCGGAGGACCTGCGGCGGCACATCCGGTATCCGGAAGGGCTGTTCACCCTGCAGACCGCCATCTACTCGACGTTCCACATGACCAATCCCGCCGTCTTCTACAACCGGGAGGACCAGTGGGAGGTGCCGGTCATCGACGGCGAGCAGATGCAGCCCTACTACACGATGATGCGCCTGCCCGGCGAGCCGCGGGCCGAGTTCATCCAGATGCTGCCGTTCACCCCGCGCGGGAAGAACAACATGGCCGCGTGGATGGTGGCCCGCAGCGACGGCGACCAGTACGGCAAGATTCTCGTGTTCCAGTTCCCGAAGCAGAAGGTGGTCTTCGGACCGAGCCAGATCGTGGCCCGGGTCAACCAGGATCCGGACATCTCGCCGCAGCTCACGCTGTGGGACCAGCAGGGGTCGGAGGTCATCCAGGGCACGCTGCTCGTCATCCCCATCGAAGAGGCCCTGCTCTACATACGTCCCCTGTATCTCCGCGCGTCGGGCGGGCGCATTCCCGAGCTGAAGCAGGTCATCGTCGCGTATCAGAACGAGATCGCGATGGAGGAGACCCTCGACGGGGCCCTGAGCCGCCTCTTCGGCCGGGGAACCGGCGCGCCGCCCGCAAGAGCGCTGCCGGCGGCGACGTTGCTCGCCGACGCCGGGGCGCCGCGGCCGGAGCCGGGAGCCCCGGCCGAGCCGTCGGACGGCTTGGTATCGCAGGCGGGCGACCACTATCGCCGCGCCCTGCAGGCGCAGCGCGACGGCGACTGGGCGCAGTACGGCGAGGAGATCGAGCAACTGGGCGAGGTGCTCGAGCAGCTTGGCTCGGGGCCGGTCCTGGATTGACGACGACGCGGGCGGCCCGACCGGCGGTTGGTCGAAAAGATGCCGGCGGCGTGACCGCCGGTTGGTCGAAGGGATGCCTGCGGGAGGAGTAAGGAATGCACGCAAGGAGTGTTGCCGTCCTGTTGGGGTTGGGAATCATCGCCATCGCCGCCTGCGGCGAGGCGCAGGTCCAGACGACGCCGGGCCTGCAGGCCTTCGTGGGAGCGCGCATCATCGACGGCACCGGCGCCGACGCCGTCGAGAACGGCGTGCTCGTCGTGCGCGACGGCCGCATCGAGGCGGTCGGGGCGGCCGACGCGGTCGAGGTGCCGGCCGACGCCGAGCAGATCGACGTCAGCGGCAGGACCATCATGCCGGGCCTCATCAACGCGCACGGGCACGTGAACAACGTGCGCGGCCTCGAGGCGGATCCTTCGTTCTACACCGAGGAGCACGTCGAGGCGCAGCTCGGCCTCTACGCGCGCTACGGCGTCACCACCGTGTTCAGTCTCGGCGGCGACGGCCCCGCGGGCGTGGCGGTACGCGACCGGCAGCGGACGGACCCCGACATCGACGAGGCGCGCTTCTTCCTCTCGGGGAACATCCCCACCGGCCCCTCGCCGGAGGAAGCCATCGAGCAGGCCAACGCGGCGATCGCCCTCGGGTCCGACATGGTGAAGATCCGCGTCGACGACAACCTCGGGGCGAGCACCAAGATGACCCCCGAGACGTATCAGGCGGTCATCGACACCGCGCACGAGAACGGCCTGCGGCTGGCCGCGCACATGTACTACCTCGACGACGCCAAGGGGCTGCTGGCCGCGGGTGCGGACCTGCTGGCGCACAGCGTGCGCGACCTCCCGGTCGACGACGAGCTGATCGCGCAGCTCCGGGAGACCGGGGTCTGCTACTGCCCGACCCTCATGCGCGAGGTCTCGACCTACGTGTACGAGTCGCGGCCCGACTGGTTCGACGATCCGTTCTTCCTCAAGGAGGCGGACCCCGACGTCGTCGCCGCCCTCGAGGACCCGGCCTACCAGGAGCGGCTGCAGAACAGCCGCAGCGCGCAGACCTACAAGGCCCAGCTCGAGGTGGCCAAGGCCAACGTCAAGGCCCTGTCGGACGCCGGCATCCCCATCGCGATGGGGACCGACACCGGCCCCGCGGCGCGGTTCCAGGGGTACTTCGAGCACGGCGAGCTCGCGCTCATGGTCGAGGCGGGGCTGACGCCGATGCAGGCGATCGTGGCGTCCACCGCCGACGCCGCGCGCTGCATGCAGGTGGACGGCGACCTCGGCTCGCTCGAGGCCGGCAAGTGGGCCGACTTCCTCGTGCTCGGCGCGAACCCGCTCGACGACATCGGCAACACCCACTCCCTCGAGTCGGTGTACATCGCCGGCAACGCGGTGCCGGGAGTGTAGGAAGGAGTCACGCATGCACCGCCATCTGTCCGTCGCCGTGTGCGCCCTGCTCGCCCTGGGCGTGCTGCAGACCGGCATCGCCCCCGCGTCGGCGCAGCCGTCCGAACGGCTCGAACGCGTGCGGGACGAGCTGCGCCGCGAGCGCGGCCTCCGGCGGCTGGAGGTCGAGATCGACGGCAGCGAGGTCACGCTGTCGGGACGCCTCGACAACTTCTGGCTGAAGAGCGAGGCGATACGGCGCGCGCTCGAGGTCGACGGGGTCGAGACGGTGGTCAGCGAGATCACCCTGCCCGAGGGCAGCGACCGCAGCATCATCGACGACGTCTCCCGCGCCGTCCTCAACTATCCCTACTACACCGTCTTCGACTACCTCGACGGACGGGTCGAGAACGGGGTCGTGACCCTGATCGGCCGGGTGACGAGCGAACGCGACAAGCGGGACGAGGTCTTCGAACGGGTGGCGAAGGTGCGCGGCGTCCAGGACGTGCAGAACCAGATCGTCCAGATGAGCCCGTCGACGGCCGACAACCGCCTCCGGAACAGCCTCGCGCAGCAGATTTTCCGCAGCATCCACTTCCAGCGGTTCGCGTCGTACAAGAACCCTCCGTTCCGCATCCTCGTCGACCGCAGCGTCGTCACCCTCGTCGGGTACGTTCAGGGCGAGATAGAGCGCCGCGAGATGGAGACCATCGCCCGGCAGACCTTCGGCGTGCTGCGCGTCCACAACCAGTTGCAGACGATGCAGTGACGCGGCGCGACCCGACGATCGCGGCGGGGTTTCGCCGACCCGTAACTCCTGCCGCGCGAGCTCCTGGCAGCCGTGGCACCCGCAGGCACCGCGCCGGGGCGCCAGACCCCACCGGCCGGGACCTGGGTGGGACGTCGCATGCGGCACGACCCGCATTGGACCGCGCCCGCGCGCCGTGGATCGGCGAGGGCGCCGGCGGGCTGAAGGGCTCCGCGTGATGGGGGCCTTCAGCCACGGGCTTCCGGGTCCGACGGCAGCCGTCGTTCTGGCGGCCGCGCTTGCCGGCGCCTGCACGCCGTCGGGCGGCGACGGGCCCCGGCAGTCCCGCGAGGCCGACGCTTCCGGCGTGGCGTACGTGTCCGACGCCGACTGCGCGGCCTGTCACCGCACCGAGTTCGACGCCTGGACCGGCTCGCACCACGACCTCGCCATGCAGGTCGCGACGGCCGGGACGGTCCTGGGCGACTTCGACGATGCCGCCTTCACCCACCACGGCGTCACCTCCCGGTTCTTCCGGCGCGGCGACCGCTTCTTCGTCAACACCGAGGGTCCGGACGGCGCGCCGGACGACTTCGAGCTGACCCACACCCTGGGGGTCGAGCCGCTGCAGCAGTACCTGGCCCCGTTCCCCGGCGGGCGCCTCCAGAGCCTGCCCATCGCCTGGGACACCGCGCGGAACCAGTGGTTCCATCTCTATCCCGACGAGCGCATCGAGCCCGACGACCCCCTGCACTGGACCGGCCGCTACCAGACCTGGAACTTGCAGTGCGCGGCCTGCCATTCGACGGACCTGCGGAAGGGCTACGACGTCGGCTCGGACACCTACGACACGACCTGGGCCGAGATCGACGTCGGCTGCCAGGCGTGCCACGGCCCCGGCGAGCGGCACGTCGCGCTGGCTGGCAGCGGCGAGGTCCCGGCGGGCGGGGCCGATGAGGGTGATGTCCCGGCGAGCGCCGGGCGCGATGATGAGGGTGGTGTCCCGGCGAGCGGAGGGGCCGATGAGGGTGATGTCCCGGCGAGCGCCGGGCGCGATGAGCGTGGGATCCCGGTGGGCGGCGGGGGCGGCGGAAACGACGTCCCGGCGGGCGGCGGGGGCGGCGGGGGTACCGTCGCGGCCGACGCCGGCGGCGGTGGAGGGACCGCACCAATTGACGGGTGGGGCCTCGTCGCGCCGTTCCGGCCGGACGACCCCGCCCCGGAGCTCGACGCCTGCGCCCCCTGCCACTCGCGCCGCGAGCAGCTCACCCCGGTGGCCGCGCACGGCGGGCCGCTGCTCGACGACTTCCTGCCGGCGCGGCTGGCTGAAGGCCTGTACCACCCCGACGGCCAGATCCTGGACGAGGTCTACGTGTACGGCTCCTTCGTCCAGAGCCGCATGCACGCGGCCGGGGTGCGCTGCACCGACTGCCACGACCCGCACCGGCTGACCCTGCGCGCCGACGGCAACGCGGTGTGCACCCGGTGCCACCGCGAACGGCCCGTCGACCGGTTCCCGACGCTGGCGCCCGGCCGCTACGACACGCCCGCGCACCACCGCCATGAGCCGGGCTCGCCGGGCGCGCAGTGCGTGAGCTGCCACATGCCGGAACGGACCTACATGGCGGTCGACCCCCGGCGCGACCACGGCTTCCGCGTGCCCCGCCCCGACCTGTCGGCCGCCCTCGGCGCCCCCGACCCCTGCACCGGCTGCCACGACGACCGCGACGACGCGTGGGCGGCGGCGACGGTGGCCGGCTGGTCCGACGCCCCGCC
>JAJEEA010000016.1 GCA_022821235.1 Vicinamibacteria bacterium | reverse complement strand
AACGGGACGGGGAACGGCGGCGCCGGCCCCCCCGACCCGGCTCCGGCCGGCCCCGTGGGACCCTTGGGGCCCCCGGACGAAGGCCGTGCCCCTGACGACGAATGAGCGCAACCTCCTGTCCCCTGTGCCGGCGGCGCCGGGCGCGGCGCACCTGTCCCGCCCTCGGGCGGCAGATCTGCACCGTCTGCTGCGCCACGAAGCGACTGACGGAGATACGCTGCCCCGCCGACTGCCGCTATCTGGCGTCGGCGCAGAGCCACCCCCCCGCGGTGGTGCAGCGCCGGCAGGAGCGCGACGCCCGCTTTCTCCTGCCCATCCTGGCGGGGCTGCAGCCGCGGCAGTACGAGCTGTTCTTCTTCGTGCAACAGTTGCTGCACGGCATCGCCCGGGCCGGCCGGCTGCCCCTCGACGACCGCACTGTCCGCGAGAGCGCCGAGGCCCTGGCCAAGACCTACGAGACCGCGAGCCGGGGCATCATCTACGAGCATCAGGCATCGTCGCCGCCGGCCGAGCGCCTGTCGCAGGAGATCAAGCCGCTGCTCGACGACCCCCCCGCGGCGGGCGGCCCCAAGGCCGGCGAGCGCGATCTGGCCGAGGTGCTGCGCTGCATCGAGCGGGCCGCGGCGGGGGCCGGGGCGGCCCTCGAAGGCGGCGGGAGCGCCTACCTCGAGCTGGCGGGCCGCACGGCGAAGCCGGCGGCCGGCGGGCCGGCGACGGAGCGCGGCGAAGAAGCCGGCGACGAGCCGCGCATCATCGTTCCCTGACGGCGGCCCTTGCCGTCCCGACCTCCCTCCCCGGGACCGGCGCCTCTGCTATACTTTCAGGTTCGGATTGGTGAAACCGGAATCGACATCATGGCAAAGCGTTGCGACATCTGCGGCAAGGGTCCGGCCGTCGGGCGGAACATCAGCCACGCGCACAACGTCACGCGGCGGCGGTTCGAGGCCAACATCCAGCGGGTGAAGGCGGTGGTGGGCGGCGGCGTCAAGCGCATCCGCGTCTGCACCCGCTGCATCCGGTCGAACCGGATCGTCAAGGCGGCGTAGCCGGCAGCCCATGCCGCGGCAGGTCATCGAAACCGACGGCGCCCCGGCCGCCATCGGCCCCTACTCGCAGGCGGTGCGGGCGGGCTCGTTGTTGTTCGTCTCGGGCCAGATTCCCCTGGACCCCGCCACCGGCGAGGTCATCGAGGGCGACGTCGCCGCCCAGACCCACCGGGTCATGCAGAGCCTCGGGGCCATTCTCGAGGCGGCCGGGGCGGGCTTCGGCCACGTCGTTCGCACCACCATCTACCTGACCGACCTGGGCGCCTTCGCCCGGGTGAACGAGGTCTACGGCGGCTACTTCGACGACCCGGCCCCGGCCCGGGCCACGGTCCAGGTGGCGGCGCTGCCCAAGGGCGTCGAGGTCGAGGTGGACGCCGTCGCGGACCTGGGAGCGCGCCCGGCCCGCGGCGCCTGATTCGTCCTCGCCGTTCTGCGGCGCCGATCCCGGACCGGACGCCCAGGGTCGCCTGCGACCCCGCCGGGCGACCACGACCCTCCTGGGAGTCCGGGCCGGTTCCGCGGCGCCGACTCCTACCCCGCGCTCATCACGCGCTCGACCTCGAGCACTCCCGCGACGGCGCGGACCACCTTGACGATGCGCTGGAGGTGCTTCAGGTCGGCGATCTCGATGGTGACGTTGATGCGCCCGTGGTGGTCGCTGCTCGTCGCCTCGATCTTGAGGACGTTGGTCCTCAGCCCGGCGATCTTCGACGTGACGTCGGCGAGCATCCCCTGCCGGTCCTCGACCTGAATGCCGAGCTGGACCACGAAGCCGTCCTCGTCGGCCCGCTTGTCCCACACCACGTCGATCCGGCGCTCGGGGTCGTAGAGGAGGTTGAGCACGTTGCGGCACCGGGCCGCGTGCACCGAGACGCCCTTGCCCCGGGTGACGTAGCCGACGATCTTCTCTCCGCGTATCGGGCTGCAGCAGCGGGCGCGGAAGACCATCAGGTCGTCGAACCCGCGCACCTTGACCTTGTCCTCGCTCGGACGCAGCACGCGGCGCACCACGGTGCCGATGGACCGGCCCCCGGTCTGCTCGTCGAGGTCGCTGGGGACCAGCTTGTCGAGCACCGACCGCGCCTGCACCTTGCCGTAGCCGATGGCCGCGAACAGGTCGTCGCCGCGCGCCACCTTGAACTCCTCGGCCACCCGCCCGACCGCCTCCGGCACCAGCACGGACCTGGCGCTGAGGTTGAACCGCCGCAGCTCCTTGTCGAAGAGCTTCCGCCCCAGCTCGACCGCGCGCAGCTTCTCCTCGGCGTGGATGAAGTGCTTGATCTTGTTGCGGGCACGGGACGTCACGACGAAGTTGAGCCAGTCGCGGCTCGGCGTGTGGCCGGGGGCGGTCACCACCTCGACGATGTCGCCGCTCGCGAGCCGCGTGCGCACCGGCACCATGCGGCCGTTCACCCGCGCCCCCACGCACTGGTGCCCGACGTCGGTGTGGACGCTGTAGGCGAAGTCGATGGGGGTGGCGCCGCGGGGCAGAGCCTTGACCTCGCCCCGGGGGGTGAACGTGTAGACCTCGTCCGGGTAGAGGTTGACCTTGAGGTCGTGGATGAACTCGCCGGGGTCGCGCAGCTCCTGCTGGAACTCGAGGAGCTGCCGCAGCCACGCGAAGTGCTCCTCGTCGGGATCGACGCCGACCCGCCCTTCCTTGTACTTCCAGTGGGCGGCGATGCCGTTCTCGGCCACCTCGTGCATCTCCTCGGTCCGGATCTGCACCTCGAACGGCACCCCGCCGTCGCTGACCACCGAGGTGTGCAGCGACTGGTACCGGTTGGCCTGCGGCATCGCGATGAAGTCCTTGAACCGGCCCGGCACCGGCGACCACGTCTGATGGATGACCCCGAGCGCGGCGTAGCAGTCGTGGACCGAGGTGGTGACGACCCGGAGCGCGACGAGGTCGTAGACCTGCTCGAGGGGGATGCGCTGCCGCTTGATCTTCTGGTGGATGCCGTAGAGCCGCTTGATGCGCGACTCGATGCGGGCGAACGGGACGCCGGCCTCGGCCAGCGTCCGCTCGAGGGTCTCGCGCAGCCCCTGGACCGCCTTGCGGGTCGCCTTGCGGCGCCGCTCGACCCAGGCCCGCGTCGTCTCGTAGCTCTTCGGGTCGAGGTGCTTGAAGGCGAGGTCCTCGAGCTCGTCCTTGACCTTCCGCATGCCGAGCCGGTGGGCGATGGGGGCGTAGATGTCGAGGGTCTCCTGGGCGATGATCAGGCGCCGCGCCTCGGCCAGGTGGTCGAGCGTGCGCATGTTGTGCAGCCGGTCGGCGAGCTTCACGAGGATGACGCGGATGTCGTCGACCATGGCGAGCAGCATCTTGCGGAAGTTCTCCGCCTGCCGCTCCTCGCTCGTCGAGAACGAGATGGAGCTGATCTTGGTGACGCCCTCCACCACATGGGCGACGTCGGGGCCGAACAGGTCGCGCACGCGCTCGATGGTGGTCAGGGTGTCCTCGACGACGTCGTGCAGCAGCCCCGCCGCGATGGCCACGTCGTCGAGCCGCATGTCGGCGACGAGGGAGGCGACCTCGAGGGGATGGACGAGGTAGGGCTCGCCCGATCGCCGCCTCTGGCCGGCGTGCTCGGCCGCGGAGAAGTCGTAGGCGCGGCGGAGGAGGTCGGTGTCGGCGTGCGGGTTCGAGGCCCGGGCCTTGTCGATCAGGGTGTCGAAGCTGATCATTCGGGGTGCTTCCGGCCGCGATGCGTCGAGCAGGATACCGCGGGTCGGCGGGTCCGGGGAAGGGTCGCGCCGGCCCCGGGCGCGACCGCGGGAGAGTATACCCGCGGTTCGGGCGCGTCTCTCTTGACTTGACGTTTTTCGCTTCACTATACTGATCTGCCTTTCGTGGGCTGCGGCCGATCGGGGCGCGGCTCCCGGTAGCGTGCGCCCCGTCTGGAAACGGGCGGGAAACGCGAGAAGAAGACAATCGTTTTCGGAAGCGGGCCGAAACCTGGCCGCCGGTGTCCAATACACTGGCGGCAGCATCCGGCTGGCGCCGGGAGAAGTCACGACCGACGGTGATGAAGGGGACCGTTATGCAGATCCGATCGCTCGCCATCAGACTCGTTCTCGTAGCCCTCGTGGCCCTGTCGACGACGTCCTGCTACATGCTCGACCAGTTGCGGGCGTTGCGCGTCATCAAGGATGCGCACACCCAGTACCAGCGTAGCGACTACGTGCTGGCGGCCGAGCTGTACGAGGAGGTCCTGGAGAACGACCCGGACCTGGTCGAGGCCTACTTCTACCTCGCCAACAGCTACGACCAGCAGTTCCGGCCGGCCCTGCGGGGCGAGCCGGAGAACGACGAGATGCTCGACAGGGCCATCGAGAACTACATCACGTCGGCCGAGCGCCAGACCTACCTGGAGCTGCAGACGCTGTCGCTGCAGTGGCTGGTGGAGGCCTACGGCCCCGACAAGGCGAACGACCCGGCTTCGTCCGAAATCGTGCTGCAGACGATGATCGACACCGATCCCGAGAACCCGGACAACTACTACCGCCTCGCCCGGCTCTACGAGGACTCGGGGCTCTACCCCGAGGCCGAGCAGGTGCTGCTCGACATCACGGGGTCGCGGCCCGACGATCCCGCCGCGCAGTTGCAGCTCGCGGGGTTCTACAACCGCAACGAGCAGTTCGACGAGACCATCGCGGCCCTTCGCCGCCGCGCCGAGCTCGAGCCGGACAACCCCGAGGCCTACTACACCATCTCGACCTACTACTGGGAGAAGGCGTTCCGCGACTTCACCCTGGACGAGGATCAGGAGATGGAGTACGTGATGCTCGGCCTCGCCGAGACCGACAAGGCCCTCGAGCTGAACGCCGACTACGTCGAGGCCCTGACCTACAAGAACATCCTGCTGCGGATGCAGGCCAACCTGACCGACAACGTCCGCGAGCGGGAGGACCTGATCGACCAGGCCGACGAGTTGCGTGACCGCGCCGAGGAGTTGCAGCAGTTGCGCAGCGGCGCCGGCGCCGGCGGCTAGCCCCGCGCTGCCGGGCGTGCGCCGCCCGGCGGTCGACACCCCTTCAGGCCGGGTGCCGGTTCCTTCCGGGGGGCCGCACCCGGTCTCGTTGCGTACGGAGGAGGTCTGCGGCCCCGGACTCGCCCATCCTCCGTCGCCTGCGCCGGGGGCAGGCGCCTGCCCTCCTCCGGCGCGCCGGCCTGGACCCGCCAACCCGAGCTGGCAATGTTCGTCGACAGGACTCACACCTGGTACGACCCTGTCGTTGCCATCATTCGCCCGCTGACCGACGCGGGCATCGCCCGGGACCACGCCTACGCCATCGTCAGCACCACGCGCTCGATGGTCGATCAGGACGACCATCCGACCAAGGAAGCACTTCGATACGACGATCGACACCTCCGTGAACACACCGCTGCGGCGGTCTCGGCGGCCGAGGCCCGGATCTACTGCGCGATGCTCATCCCGCTGGCCATCTTCCGACCGCTCGGCCGAATCACCCCCGGAACAAGCCGGCTTCTCCCCCCCCGGCGGCTCACGTCCCCCGCCGCAAGCCGCTGGCGCCGGAGAGCATGCCATGCCCCCGGGCGGAGTTGTCGGACCTCCCTTTGTCAGGAGGCCGAGCGCGCTTCACGCTGGCGGGATCGTTGCGAGAAACACGAAAAGGCGCGACATGCTCACGCATGCCGCGCCTTCGTGTTCCGAACGACGGACCGTCTGGGGGTGCTACAGCGCGTCGGCCCCGCCGGCCCGGCGCATCGCCTCGGTGACGATGCCCACCTTGGTGACCCCGGCGCCCTTGGCGGCGTCGATCACCTCGATGATCTCGCCGTAACGCAGGCTGCCGGCGCCGGCCACGAACATCGTCTTCTCGCGACGCTGCTCGAAGATGCCGCGCAGCTCGGACTCGAGACGCTGAATCGGCACCGGCTGCTGGTTGACGGTGATGACGCGGTCAGCCGTGTACTGCAGCACGATCTGGCTGGAGTCGACCGCCGACTGCGTCGAGCCCCGCGTCTCGAGCGGGAGGTTGATGTCGAGCCCCCGCTGCGACAGGGGCAGGGCGGCGAGGAAGATGACGATCAGCACCAGCAGCACGTCGATGAACGGCGTGATGTTGATCTCCGCGGTCGACTGCGGCTTCTCGGCGGAGACGACGGTGTCCGCCCCGTGGTGCTTCTTGGCCATGGACTACTCTCCTCCCGCAGAAATGCCGCCGCTGCCGACCTTGCGCTCGGTGATGAGGCCGATGTCCTCGATGCCGGCGCGCTGCAGGCGGTCGAGCACGGCCATGACGTCGGCGTACTGCGAGTCCTGGTCGGCCTTGATCAGCACGATCTTCTCGAACTTGCGCTCGAGCACGGTCTGCACCGTCGTCAGCATCTCCTGCTCGGTGGTCTGCGTGCTGTCGACGTAGAAGCGGCCGTCCGCGGTCACCGCGAGAACGGTCTGCGTGTCGTTCTCGGGCTTGTCGGTGGTGTTCGCGGCTTCGGGCAGGGTCACGTCGACGCCCTTCTGCAACAGTGGCGCGATCAGCATGACGATGATCAGCAGCACCAGCATCACGTCGGCCAGCGGCGTGATGTTGATCTCCGAGTTCATTGCCCCTGATTTCTCGCCTACTTGCATACCCATGGATGTCTCTCCTCGGTCCGCTCGGTTGAAAATCGGAGGGGCCGGAAACCCGAATCGCGCCACGCGCGACTCGGGTTCCGCCCCGGCATGCCGCTAGTCGGCCTTCTTGATGAAGTAGTCGACGAGCTCGGACGACGAGTTGTCCATCTCGACGTTGAAGAACTCGATGCGCGTGGTGAGGCCGTTGTAGAACCACACCGCGGGAATCGCCACGAACAGCCCGATGGCGGTCCCGACGAGCGCTTCCGCGATACCGGCCGACACCGCGCCGAGGCCGCCCGACCCGGTGGCCGCGATGCCCTGGAACGCGTTGATGACGCCCAGGGTGGTGGCGAGCAGGCCGACGAACACGGCGGTGGCCCCGATGGTCGCCAGCGACCCCATGCCCTTCTTGAGGTCGGCCGCGGTGAGGGCCGAGGCGCGCTGGATGGCCCGGCGCACGCTGTCGATCACGTCGTCGCGGCTCAGCTCGACCCCGGCGTCCTTCTGGAACTGGTACTCCTGCAGCCCGGCCAGGACGACCTTTCCGAGGTGGCTGTACTTGTAGTTCTTCGACTGCGCGACGGCGATGGCGTCCTTCAGGTGGCCCTCCTTCAGGTGCTTGGCGACCTGGGGCGCGAACGCCTTCGACTGCTTTCCGGCCTGCGCAAAGGTGAAGAGCCGCTCGAAGAAGACGCCCATCGACCACATCGACATCAGCCCCAACAAGATCATGAGGGCCTTGACGGGAATGCCCATCTGTTCCCAGAGCTCGAGAAGATCCATTGTGCCTCCTACCTGCGATTCACATCATCGAGCGACGGCGTGCCGGACGACCGGCGCCCCGCCGCTCACAACACGGTCCTTCGTTTCGCGCGCCGGCTACCGCAACTGGAAGTTCACCGTCACCGTCATGATGACGGGAACCGCGACGCCGTTCAGCAGCGTCGGCGTATACGTCCACTGACGCACCGCCTCGATGGCCGCCTCGTCGAGCAGCGGCACCGAGCGCAGCACCTTCACGTCGGTGACCCGGCCGTCGGGGCCGATGACCGCCTCGAGAATCACGACGCCCTGGACTCGCGCCGCCTGCGCGACGGGAGGATACCGCGGGTCGACGTTGGTCACCTTGGTCGGGGCCTGGATGTTGCCGCCGACGCGGACCGGCTCGGGCGGCGGCGGGGGAGGCGGCGGGGCCTCGAGCAATCCGCCGACGATGCCGCCTACGACGCCCCCGGCGATGCCGCCCTCGACGCCCGAGACGCTCGACAGGTCGAAGCCCGTCTCCGGCGCAATCTGGGCCGGCGCCTCGATGGGAGCGGCGTTGGGGTTGACGTCGACGACCGGCGCCTCGACCGCCTGCGCGGCCGGCGGCGGCGGCGGCGGCGGCGGTGGCGGCGGTGG
>JAJEEA010000480.1 GCA_022821235.1 Vicinamibacteria bacterium | reverse complement strand
TGACATGCCAGGCAATCCCGGGTGGCGCCCCGGTCCTCGTGACAGCTCACGCACCAGCCCATGCTCAGGCTCTCGACCTGCACCGCCGCCTCCATCCCCGCCACGTCGCCGTGGCAGGTCTCGCAGCCGACCCCGGCCCGCACGTGCGCCTTGTGGGTGAAGCGCACGTGGTCGGGCAGATCGTGCACGCGCACCCACGGGATGGGCTCCTCGTTCTCCCAGTACTCGAGGACCCGCAGAATCTCCGGCTGCTCGCTCAGGACCACCCGATGGCACCCCGCGCAACGCTGCACCGACGGGATTCCCGCCACCGGACCCCGCCGCGCATAGGCGTGGCAGAACTGGCAGTCGATGCCGATCTCGGTGACGTGGTGTGCGTGGCTGAAGGCGATGGGTTGCGCGGCCGGATCCGGCGGGGCGGCCGGGTCGCCACCCTCGCCGGACGGCCCCGGGGAGAGCTCGGCCTCGACGGGCGCCGGCTCCTGCGCCATGAAGACGGTCAGGGCGCCGGTGCCCAGGCAGAGGGTGAACGCCACCGCCAGGGCAACGGGCGCGGGGCGAACGGATATCGCGTTCAGGGACATCTTCGGTCGGGACGGTCACCGGAGCGGCGCGTGATTTCGTCAGCCGGGGCGGGCGCCAGCGTGCGGGACGAGCGCCTATCATAACCGAAGTCCCGCCGGGCGGCCGAAACCGCGGGGAAACCGCGGACAGGCCCGAGCACCGCCGCGGGCGTCGGTCCGCTGTCGGGGTTCGGGACGCCCGCGCGTGGGCTTCGTGCCCTCGGCGTCCTTCTCGACGAGAATCGAACGTGGCGCGGCGGAGCGCACGATCGCCTCGGACGGGTCGAGGACAGACCACGGCGTCCCCCGCCGCCGATGGAGCGGGGCGGGGCGCCCTTGCGCCTTCATTTGTCTGCCGGCTCGGACCTCCGCGCTCAATCGGGAAGGACGACCGGCGGCGGCAAGCCCGTCACCACTTCGCCCGGGCGATTCTCGGGCTCGTGAACTTGCCGACCCCCACCAGGAACTCCTGAATGCACCCGAGCATCGATCTCATCGTCTCGGTCACCCGCTCGCGGTAGCTCTCGACCGGGTCGTTCTCGGCCTCCTCGATCGCCGCGAGCAGCCGCGCCGCGGTGCCGGGACGCTCATCTTCGAGCACCCGGCACAGGGCGCCGAAAGCGCGGTTCAGCCCCGCCACCATGCCGGCGAGGTCGTCGTCGCGGCCCTCGGCGGCCCGCGCGGCCCTCTCGACGTCGGCAAGCCTGCTCTTCAGTTCCGACAGCATCCTTGCACCTCCGGCGCCGCTTCCCGTTGCTCCACGCATCGCCGCCCCGCGCGTCAGGGCGCAGCCCTCCAGGCTCGCGGGGAGCGCAGCGTGCCGGGATTCACACTGACGGTCGGCGCCTTCGACCGCGTATATCGGCGCCGCGTGCCGGAATCTGCACCCGATGCCCTCACGGCCGGCCACACGGCGTGGAGCGCCGGCCCTCGGAACGTTGGTCCAGGCTCGTCCGCCGTCGCCGCCGCGCCCCGGTGGCGCCGCCCGAGACCACGATCGACGCCGGCCCGAGGGGGGGAATCGTCGCCGCCGGCGTCGGTCCCGATGGGCGGGCGGGCCGGGCGCGGGGGTGCGGGCGCCGGGGCGTTGACCCCCCGCCGGACCTCAAGGTAGAGTGATGGACTCTCTTGCACTCGTGCGCCTTGCCGGCGCGCGTGCGCTTGACGCAGGCCGGGAGGATCGCGGCGCCGAACTGCGCGGCCTCCCGGAGGTTTGGTTGGGTGGCGAGCGGGGCCGCATGAGGCTCGCGCCGGCGAGCTTCTTCAACGCGACCGCGAGGTCGCGCGGTGGCGCTCTCCGGGCTACGGCAGGGAGGTATAGAGAATGCGCATCGATATCCGCAGGCCCGTGTCGCTGGCGCTCGGCGGGCTGCTGGTGGCCGGAGTCGCCACCTGGAGCGCGACCGCCGGGGCGCGCCAGGCCGCCATGGCCGACGGCGTCATCGCCGGCAGCGTGGCGAGCGCCAACGGCGCCGAGGCCGGCGTCTGGGTCATCGCCGAGACCGACGAGCTCGAGACCAAGTTCGCGAAGATCGTCGTGACCGACGACGACGGCAACTTCGTGCTTCCTCAGATGCCGGACGCCACCTACGACGTCTGGGTGCGCGGCTACGGCCTCGTCGACTCCGAGAAGGTCCGGCTCTCGACGGGCGAGGAGGACGTGCAGCTCGCCGCCGTCGTCGCCCCGACCCCGCGCGACGCCGCCCAGTACTATCCCGGCAACTATTGGTACTCGCTGATCGAGCCGCCCGCCCCCGGCGAGTTCCCGGGCACCGGAAACAGCGGCAACGGCATCAACCCCGCCATGCGCACCCAGTCGCACTGGGTCGACAACATGAAGCAGGGGTGCCAGCTCTGCCACCAGCTCGGCAACACCGCGACCCGCGTCGTGCAGGAGCGCGACGAGTTCGACTCGACGGTGGCGGCGTGGGACCACCGGGTCACCACCGGCCAGCGCGGCAACCAGATGAGCAACGCCATGAACCGGTTCGGCCGCGAGCCGGCGCTGCAGATGTTCGCCGACTGGACCGACCGCATCGCCAACGGCGCGATCCCCGAGGCGCCCCCGCGGCCCGACGGCCTCGAGCAGAACGTCGTGGTGACCCTGTGGGACTGGGGCGTGGACACCTCGTTCATCCACGACGAGATCGCCACCGACAAGCGGAACCCGCAGATCAACGGCAACGGGCCGGTCTACGGCGTCTCGGCCGGGCACGGCACCATCACCTTCGTCGACCCGGTGGCCAACAGCGCGACCGAGCTGACGATTCCCGTGCGCCCCGACCCCGAGACCATGCCGACCCGCTTCCCCGACGTCCAGGTGCCCTCCTACTACTGGGGCGACCAGGAGCTCTGGGGCGTCGGCGCCCACGAGCGGTCGGACCCCCACAACCCCATGCTCGACCACAAGGGCCGGGTGTGGATGACCTCGACGGTGCGCCCGTTCCAGAACCCCGACTGGTGCCGCGACGGCTCGGACAACCGGTACGCGCAGTACCACTCGATCGGCCGCGCCGGCCGGCACGCGTCGTACTACGATCCGTCGGCCGAGGGCGACGAGCAGTTCGTGCTCGTGGACACCTGCTTCGGCACCCATCACCTGCAGTTCGGCGAGGACGAGGACGACACCCTCTGGTTCAGCGGCGACGGCAACGTCATCGGCTGGCTGAACACCCGCCTCTACGACGAGACCGGCGACGAACAGGGCTCGCAGGGCTGGTGCCCGACGGTGCTCGACACCAACGGCGACGGCGTCATCACCAAGCCGTGGAACGAGCCGCGCGACGACGATCCCGACCCCGCCCTCGACACGCGGGTGGCCGGGTTCGGCTACGGCATCATCGCGAGCCCCATCGACCACGCGGTCTGGATCACGCGGACCGGGCCGTTCCCCGGCTCGATCGTCCGTCTCGACCGCGGGGACAACCCGCCCGAGACGTGCATCGCCGAGATGTACCAGCCGCCGTCCATCGAGAACGCCGACCTCGACCCGATGGAGACCGGGTTCGCCCCCCGCGGCATCGACGTCGACCGCAACGGGGTCATCTGGGCCGCCCTGTCGGGCAGCAGCCACATGGCGAGCTTCGACCGCAGCAAGTGCGCGGTGACCGGCGGCCCGGACGCCACCGGCCAGCACTGCCCCGAGGGCTGGACGCTGTATCCGGTGCCGGGCCCGCAGATGCAGGGCGTGGAGGGCCGCGTAGGCGCCGACTTCCACTATTACAGTTGGGTCGACCAGTTCAACACGCTGGGGATGGGCGAGAACATCCCGATCGCCAACGGCTCGACGTCGGACTCGCTGCTCGCGCTCGATCCCGAGACCGGCGAGTGGGTGGTCCTGCGGGTGCCTTATCCGATGGCGTTCTATTCGCGCGGCCTCGACGGCCGGATCGACGATCCCGACACCGGCTGGAAGGGACGCGGGCTGTGGGCCAACTACGGCTCGAACTACATCTGGCACACCGAGGGCGGCCAGGGGACCAAGAGCAAGATCGTGCACTTCC
>JAJEEA010000186.1 GCA_022821235.1 Vicinamibacteria bacterium | reverse complement strand
CGGCGCCGCCGACGCGGGCCCGTGGGCCGCCGTCGCCGGTCGACCTGCGATTTCGCAGCACGCCGGTCTTCGAAGCGCCGCCGCCGCGAGTCCCGGAGTCACCGTTACCATGGCCTCCTCGGCGGCCGGGCCGGGGCGGTGGTCCGCCGGCGCCGTTGGATCTGGTCGGGGTCCTCGTCGATCGCCTCGAGCAGGCGCTCCGCGTCCTCGCGGCTCAGCTCGCCGGGCTGCGGCTGCGGCTCCTCGCCGGACTGCGGCTGGTCCTGCTGCCCCTGGTCCTGCTGATCCTGTGCCTGCTGCCGTTCGTCCCGTTCCGGCTGCTGTTCCTGCTCCTGCTCGTCCTGCTCCGGCTGGTTCGGCTGCTGTTCCTGCTCCTGCTGCTCCTGCTCGTCGTCGGGAGGCTGCTCCTGCGGCCGGTTCTCCTGGTCCTGCTGACTCTCCTGATTCTGGTCGTCGTTCTCGTCCTGCTGGTCCGGCGACTGTTGTTGCTGTTGCTGCTGTTCCTGGAGCTGCTCCAGGGTCAGCTCGAGGTTGTGCTTGGCGTCGACGTCGGCGGGGTTGCGGCGCAGGGCCTGCTTGTAGGCCTCGAGGGCGGGCTGGAGCTGCTGCTGGCGGTAGAGGGCGTTGCCGAGGTTGTACCAGGCCTGCGCCTCGACGGCGGGATCGCCGCTCTCGGCCGCCTCCTGGTAGGCCTCCATCGCGCGCTGGAACTCGTCGGTCCGGTACAGCGCGTTCCCGTTGTTGAACGGAACCACGGGCGAGTCGGGGGCCGCCCGCAACGCCTCCAGGTACTGCTCGTGGGCCTCCTCGAACCGGCCCTCCTCGTAGAGCCGGTTGCCCGCCTCGACCGCGCTCCGGCCCGCCTGCGCGGCTGCGATGGCCGGCGACAGGACGATGGCCAGAGCGGCGAGCCCGACCGCGACCCGACCGCGTCCTACTCGAACCTCCTCGACCGTTCGGCCGGCACCCTGGGGACGACGCGCGTCGCCAGCGCGCTCGCGTCTCACCCGAGCCTCCCCGACCGTCCGGCCCCCGCGTTGCGGGCGGCACGCGCGTCGCCCACCGGCGTGATCGAGTCTCACTTGAACCTCCCCGACCATTCGGCCCGCACCCGCCGGCGGTCCGGAATGAGTACCTCGCCGGCCAGCAGGGCCAGCGCGAGGCCGAGAAAGAGCTGATACTGCTCGTCGAACAGCGTCACCTGCTCGGCCTCGAACTCCTGCCCCGCGCCCCCCGTCACCTCGTCGGCCAGCGCCTCGAGCTCGTCGCCGGCCGGCGACGCCCGGTAGTAGAGGCCGCCGGTGCGCTCGGCCATCGTCTGCAGGACGGCCTCGTCGAGCCGCGTCGTCACCACCGTCCCGTCCTCGTCCCGCCGGAAGCCCCGGGAGCGGCCGGCCTCGTCGAGCTCGGGAATCGGCACCCCCTCGGTCGAGCCGATGCCCACGGTGTAGATGCGCACCCCCGCCTCGACCGCGCGCCCGACGGCTTCCTCCACCTCGCCCTCGTGGTCTTCGCCGTCGGTGATGAGGACCAGGACCCGGTGGCGGCGCTCGGTCTCGGCGAACGCGTCGAGGGCCACCCCGACGGCCTGGCCGAGGTTGGTGCCCTGCACCGAGATCATGTCCGGATCCATCGCGTTCAGGAAGAGGGTCGCCGCCCCGTAGTCGCTCGTCAGGGGGCTCTGCACGAACGCCTCGCCCGCGAACGCGACGAGCCCGACGCGGTCGCCCTCGAGCCGGCCGATGAGGTCGGCGACGGCGAACCTGGCCCGGTCGAGGCGGTTGGGCGCGATGTCCTCGGCCGTCATCGAGGCCGACAGGTCGAGGGCCACCACGATGTCCTGCCCCTCGCGCCGCACCGTCTCGACCCGGCTCCCGAACTGCGGCCGGGCCAGCGCGGTGACGAGCAGGGCCACCGCCGCGAGCAGCGTCGCGAGCTTGGCGGCCCGGCCGCGCCGGTCGACGGTGGCCGTCAGCCGGTCGAGGAGGTGGCGCTCGCCGACCAGCGCGAGGGCCCGCCGCGTACGCGCGCGGGCCCACCACGCCAGCCCCGCGAGGGCCGGCACCAGCAGATACGCGAGCAGCACGTCGACGTTGGCGAACCTGAACACTACGGGATACTCCTCGGCACGGTGCAGGCCGGGGTCGTCCGCTGCGACCCGAAACAACGGCGCGTCGTCGCCGGCAGAAGCTGGCACGCGAGCAGCGCGTCGGCGGCGGCGAACCTGAACACTACGGCGTCTCCCTCGGCGCAGTGCGGCTGGCCGGGGACTTCCCCGACACCTGAAGCACTAAGGTATCTTCCTCAACACCGTGCGGCCCAGCGTCATCTCCAGCAGCAGCAGCGCCAGGCCCGCGGCCAGCGGCAGGTGGAACAGCTCGCCGTAGCGGGTGAACTGCTCCACCTCGATCTCGGTCGTCTCCAGCGCGTCGATCTCGGCCCAGATCGCCTCCAGGCTCTCCCGGTCCGTCGCCCGGAAGTAGCGGCCGTCGGTCAGGTCCGCCACTTCCTGCAGCGTCGGCTCGTCGATGTCGACCTGCATCTGCGCGTAGCGGCGGCCGAACAACGGGTCGTCGACGGGCACCCGCGCCACGCCTCGGGTGCCGGCCCCGACCGCGTAGACGCGGATGTCGAGCGCCGCCGCCAGTTGGGCCGCGGTCACCGGGTCTATCTCGCCCCGGTTGTTCTGCCCGTCGGTCAGCAGCACGACGACCTTCGACTCGGCCGACGAGTCCTGCAGCCGCTTGACGGCGGTGGCCAGCCCCATGCCGATGGCGGTGCCGTCCTCGAGGATGCCGGTCTCGAGCTCGCCGATCACCGTGGTCACGATGCCGTAGTCGAGGGTCAGGGGCACCTGCGTGAACGCGTCGCCGGCGAACACCACGAGGCCGATGCGGTCGTTCCGCCGGCCCTCGACGAAGTCGGCGGCCACCGCCTTCGCGGCCTCGATGCGGTTCGGCTCGAGGTCCTCGGCGAGCATCGAGGTCGACAGGTCGAGGGCGAGCACGACGTCGATGCCCTCGGTGGTGACGTTCTCGGCCGTGACCCCGGTCTGGGGCCGGGCGAAGGCGACGACGAGGGCGGCGAGCCCGAGGCTGCGCAGGACGAACAGGGCGTGGCGCCGGCGTCCGGTGCCCCGCCGGTCGGCCCGCGCGACGGCGGCGAGCGACGAGTAGCGCAGCGACCCCGTCCGGCCCCGGCCGCGGGCGACGTACCACCAGGCGAGCAACGGCACCCCGAGCAGCAGCACGAGATACGCGGGGTCCGCGAACCGGAGGATCATGCCGCCCTCTCCATCGTCCCGATGGCGGCGCAGGACCCCGAGGCGCAGGCGGGGTCCGCGAGCCCGAGGGTCATGCCGTCTGCTCCATGGTCCCGATGGCGGTGCGGGACCTCGGGGGATACGCGCAGTGCGCGAGCCTGCGGATCATGCCGTCTGCTCCGCGGGGATGGCGGCCGGCCCGGCGGGGGCCGGCTCGACGGGCGCGGTGACCTCCACCACGCGCCGGGCGAGGGGAAGCAGCTCGCGGCACTCGGGAATCGCGGGCCGCAGCTTCGCGAACTTCACGAGGTCGCATCGGTCGAGCACTCGCCGCACGTCGGCGACGGCCACGCGGTCGGCGTCGGTCCGCAGCAGGCCGTCGAGGACCTCGCCGGTGGTCATCTCCATCGCGTCGACGCGGAAGCGGCCCTCGACGTAGACGCGCAAGATGTCCGAGAGCCGGATGTGGTACGTCTTGATCTCGCCGCGCTCCAGCAGTCCCGCCGCCTCCAGGGCGTCGAGGGCCTCGCGGGCGACCTCGTGGGCCGGGCGCAGGGGCAGGGCCGGCACGAAGGCCTCGGGCCGCGCCCGCCGCCGGTAGCGCCGGTAGAGCCAGGCGCCGGCCGCCGCCAGCGCCAGCCCGGCGGCGATCCACGGCAGCAGGGTGACGACCGCGAACGGAATCGCCAGCGGCCCCTTGATGTCGCGGATGTCGCCGCCCTCGTCCCGGCCGATGCTCTCGATGACGACGGGCGCCGCCTGGGTCGCCAGCGCGGTCACCTCGCCCGCGGCGTCGACCACCTCGACGTCGAGGGGCGGAAAGGTCAGCTCGCCGAGCTCGAACGCCGCGACCCGCAGCTCGAGGCGCGACTCGACGCCGCCGTCCACCGCTGCCGACTGCGCGACCGGCGGGTCGAGGAGCTCGAACGGGGCGGCCTCGACGGGATCCGGCCACCGCACCTCGGCGTCAGGGGCGTGGCGCGCCGTCACGATGACCGTGATCGGGTCGCCCACGGCCGCCGCTGCGGCGGAGACGGTGGTCTCGACGATGGGGGCGCTGGCCTGGCCCGCGGGCTCGGCCACCTGGGCGGCCGCGGGCGCCACC
>JAJEEA010000362.1 GCA_022821235.1 Vicinamibacteria bacterium | reverse complement strand
GGGCGCCGGGGCGGCCGGCGGGATTGCGGGCGCGGGGGCGGCCGGCGGGATTGCGGGCGCCGGGGCGCGTAGACCTGCCGGGGTCGAGACCGCCGATGTCTCCGATGCCGGCCCCGGCCCGGAGCGCGACGCCGGGAGGGTCGTCGCCGAGGCGATCGCCCTCGCGCGGCTGGACACCGATCTCGCCGGGTTCCCCGACGGCGCGGAGACCCGGGTCGGCGAGCGCGGCGTCACCCTGTCGGGCGGGCAGAAGCAGCGCACGGCGCTGGCGCGGGCCATTTCGGCCGACGCGCGCATCCTCCTCCTCGACGACGCGCTGTCGGCAGTGGACGCGCGCACGGAAGCGGACATCCTCGCCGGCCTGTGCCGCGTCCTGCGCGGGCGCACGTCGATCGTCGTGTCGCACCGCATCTCCACGGTGCGCGGAGCCGACCTCGTCCTCGTGCTCGAAGAGGGCCGCGTCGTCGAGCGCGGCGCCCACGACGATCTGGTCGCGCGCAACGGACGCTACGCGCGGCTGCACCGCAAGCAGTTGATCGAGCAGGCGCTGGAGCAGGGATGATCGAGGCTGACGACGAGGTCCTCGGCAAGGCCTACGACGCGCGCCTGATGCGCCGGCTGCTGGGCTACATGCGGCCCTATCGGGCGCGCATCGGCGTGGCGTTCTTCGCCATCCTGGGGCTCTCCCTGCTGCAGCTCGCTCCGCCGTACCTGACCAAGGTAGCGATAGACACCCACATCGCGGCCGGAGACGTCGACGGCCTCACCTCCCTCGCCCTCGTCCTGCTCGGAGTGCTGGTGCTGTCCTATGTGCTCGAGGCGGTGCAGACCTGGGCGCTGCAGGTGACCGGGCAGCGCATCATCTTCGACCTGCGGATGCAGATTCACGGGCACCTGCAGCGGCTCGACGTGGCCTTCTTCGACCGCAATCCCGTCGGCCGGCTGATGACCCGCGTGACCACCGACGTCGACGCCCTCAACGAGCTGTTCGCGTCGGGCGTGGTGTCGGTGTTCCGGGACGTCTTCATGCTGGCGGGCATCGCCGTCGTGCTGTTCGTCATGGACTGGCGCCTCGCCGTCGTCGCCCTCTCGGTGCTGCCCCTCATCGCGGCGGTGACGCAGTGGTTCCGGCGCAACGCCCGGCAGTCGTACCGCGAGGTGCGGGCCTGGATTGCGCGCATCAACGCGTTCCTGCAGGAGAACGTCACGGGGATGGCGACGGTGCAGCTCTTCCGGCGCGAGGCGCGGCAGTACGAGCGGTTCGAGGCCGTCAACCGGGGGTGCCGCGACGCGCACCTCGCGTCCATCTTCTTCTACGCCGTGTTCTATCCCGCCATCGAGGTGCTCGGGGCACTGGCCGTCGCCGCCATCATCTGGTTCGGCGGTGCGTGGACCCTGCAGGGCAGCCTCGAGCTCGGCTCGCTGGTGGCGTTCGTGCTGTACTCGCAGCGCTTCTTCCGCCCCATCAGCGACCTGTCCGAGAAGTTCAACATCCTGCAGGCGGCGATGGCGTCGTCCGAGCGCATCTTCGCGCTGCTCGACACGCCGGTGGCGGTTGCCGACCCGGCGGCACCGGCGGCCCTGCGGGACCCGCGGAGGGCCGGGAGGGGCCACGTCGATCTGGTCGCCGACCCCGCCGCACTGGCCGGCGCGGCGCGGGCGGCTGCGGCGCAGGGGCGCTTGTGGAACGAAGAGAGAGACCGCGTCGACCCGGTCAACGACCCCGCCGCCCGCGCACAGGTGAATGCGGTCGGTCATCCACGGGTCCCCGGCCGCGGGGCGTCGGCGGCCGCCGCGGAGGGCGTGGGCCACATCCGCTTCGAGAACGTGTGGTTCGCTTATCGCGGCGAGCAGTACGTTCTCGAGGACGTCAGCCTCGACGTCGCCCCGGGTCGGCGGGTGGGCGTGGTCGGCGCCACCGGGGCGGGAAAGAGCACCGTGCTCAACCTGCTGATGCGGTTCTACGACGTGAGCCGCGGGCGCATCACCATCGACGGCGTCGACATCCGCGATCTGCCGCTGCACGACCTGCGCTCGCGGTTCGGGCTCGTGCTGCAGGACGTCTACCTGTTCTCGGGCACGGTGGCCGACAACATCCGCTTGGGGAACGAGGAGATCACCGACGACGACGTGCGCCGGGCCGCGCGCGGCGTGCACGCCGACCGGTTCATCGCGTCACTCCCGGACGGGCTCGAGACCGCGGTGGCCGAGCGGGGAGCGACCTTCTCGGTGGGCCAGCGTCAGTTGCTCTCGTTCGCGCGGGCCCTGGCCGCTCAGCCGCCGGTGCTGCTGCTCGACGAGGCCACGTCGAGCGTTGACACCGACACCGAACGGCTCATTCAGGACGCGCTGCACGTGCTCATGTCCGGCCGCACCACCATCGCCATCGCCCACCGGCTGTCGACGGTTCAGGACATGGACACGATTCTCGTCTTCCACAAGGGCCGGCTGCGCGAGCAGGGCAGCCACCGGCAACTGCTCGCTGAACGCGGCCTGTACCACAAGCTGTACCAGTTGCAGTACCGCGACCAGGAGGTCGGGATGGCGCCGGCGGCGTGGCAGGAGGCTGCGCCGTAGCACGGCGCGGACTGCTGGAGGGTTGCCGCGAAACGGCACTGACCGCGGCCGGCGGGGCGGTCACGAAGCGGATCGCGTGTGGTGGAGGGGGCGGCCTTGGCGTGTAGCGGGGGCGCCAACTCGGAGCCGCCGCCACACGCCCGGCCACCGGACGACTAGAGCCCCTCGGCCTGCTTCATGAAACCGAGGTGGGTCTGGGCCACTTCCAGGCCGCCCTCGCCTTCCTGCCAGCCGGTGCGCCCGTCGCCGTTGGCGTCGACGCCCGACAGCAGGGCCTGCGCGAGGTCGTTCAGCTCGGCGACGAGGGGGGCGGCGTCGGCCGCGGTCGTCGTCCGGGCGATGCGTTGCGCCAGCGCGACGATCCGGTCAGCTCGGGCCACCGTGTTCTGGGCCGACGTCGCGACGTGGACGGCGTGGGTCTGGACGGCGCCCGACGCGCCCTCGGAGTTGGCGGCCGCGGTGATGTGCTGCGCGGCCCCGGCGGCCCCGCGCTTCACGCCGTAGCCGCGGCCCGGGCCGCTCTCGATCTGCGAGGGATCGACCGCGTGCAGCACGTGGGTGGTGTGCCGCTTCATGCTCGCGAAGTTGCTCGGGTCGCTGGCCGCGAGGCCGGCGTGGCGGGCCGCGATCTCGGCCTCGGCGACGGCCGCGGGCAGCAGGCCCTCGCCGTCCGGCGTGTCGCGCCACGCGTCGGCGACGTGGCCGATGTGGTTGTGCGCGGCGTTCTGCGCGGCGGCGTTGGTTCCGGCCAGAAGCGCCACTGCGAGCAGGGCGGCGAGGGCGGCGTAGGTGGTTCTCTTCATCGGTTTCCTCCGCGGATTCACGACAGGGGGCGGGACCTCTCGGGTCCGCCCGGACCCGCGGCGGCTCCGGCCAGGCCGGCCGCCGCGGTCGCGCCCGGGATGCTGCCCGGACGCGTCATTGACGATCTGTTCTTATACCGTGCCGGTCGTCCGGCGGCAAGTGATCTTGCCGGCCGCGTCCGAGCTCGCTTGTCGAGGGAGCGCGTGGGCTTCGCGTAACCGATCAGGATTGATCCTGCCGGGTCGAGAGCGTGGTTCGGCGGTCTTGCCAGCCGGTGATGCGCCCTTCCAGCGTCGCGAGGCGGCGATCGATGTTGCCGACCGTCTCGGCCAGGGAGGCGATGCGGCCGTTGGTGTCACGCCACAGCAGCACGACCACGGCTATCACGATGGCCGGCGACAGGATGTCCGTCCAGGGCATGGAACATTTGTCTCACATGCGTACCGTCAACCCCGCCGATCGGCTGTCGATGATGCGGTGCTCGGCCGGGCCGAGGGCCGGGTAGGGCCGGTGTCCGCCGCCCCCTGCCGAAAGTGCTCGTAGCCTGGCGGGAGTGCCCGTTTGCCGTCCGCGGTGCGCAGCACGAGGTCGGGGGACTTCGTGAGCTCGCCGATGCGGGTGACGGGGACGCCCCGGAAGAGGCGGGCCAGCATGCGGAGCGCGCGGCGCTGGCGGCGGGGGACCGCGATCAGCAGCTCGTAGTCGTCCCCGCCGCGGAGGGCCGCCTCGAGGGGGTCGCCCCCTTCGCGGCGGAACCACCGGCGGGCCCCGGGATGCACGGGTATCGCGGCCGCGTCCACGACCGCGCCCAGGCCGCACGCGCGGGAGAGCTGGTGAAGCCCGTCGGCGAGCCCGTCGCTCAGGTCGATGCCGGCCCGCGCCACCCGGTTGCGGCCGAGCAGGGCGCCGATGCGGACCCGCGGCTCCGGCCGGCGGTAGCGCTCGATGCAGTCGTCGAGATCGGCGTCGGGCGCCGGTTCGGCGGCCGGTCTTTGCCGGAGCGCGGCGAGGCCGGTCGCGGCGGCGCCGACGGCGCCCGTCACCCACAGCTCGTCTCCGGCCCGCCCGCCGTCCCGCGTCAGCACCCGGCGCCGCCGGACCGCGCCGACCGCGGTCACGCCCAGCACCAGGGGGCCGTGCGTGCGGGTGACGTTGCCGCCGACGAGGGCAACGCGGTGCCGGGCCGCGAGTGCGAGCAGGCCCTGGATCATCCCGTCGAGATCGGCCACCGCCAGCGTTCCGGGGAGGACCAGGGACAGCACCGCCACCCGGGGCGTCGCCCCCATCGCCGCCAGGTCGCTCAGGTTCACGGCCAGGGTGCGGTGGCCGACATCGGCTGCGGAGACGAACGCCCGGTCGAAGTGGACGCCTTCGACCAGGGTGTCGGTGGTGACGACGTCCAGCGTGCCGCGGGCCGGCTCGACCACCGCCGCGTCGTCGCCGATGCCGGTGGGGACCCAGTCGGGCGGGGCGGGGGTCCGGCGCCGGATCCGTTCGATGACGGCCGCCTCGCCCAGGTCGCCGACAGTCGTTCCGGGGGCGACGATGGCCGCTTCGCCCGGGTCGTCGACAGTCATTCCGGGGGTGACGATGGCCGCTTCGCCCGGGTCGCCGACGGTCATGCCGGGGCCCGTCGAGACGTCATCTGGCGTAGTCCACGGCCCGGGTCTCGCGGATCACCGTGACCTTGATCTGGCCCGGGTACTGCAGCTCGTTCTCGACCCGCTTCGCGATGTCCTTCGACAGCCAGACCGCCTCTTCGTCGGTCACCCGCTCGCTCTCGACCATGATGCGGACCTCGCGGCCCGCCTGCAGGGCGAACGCCTTCGAGACCCCGTCGAACGAGTCGGCGATGCTCTCGAGCTGCTTGAGGCGCTTGATGTACGACTCGAGGATGTCGCGCCGGGCGCCGGGCCGGGCGGCGGAGATGGCGTCGGCGGCCTGCACGAGCATCGACTCGAGCGAGGGCCAGTCGATGTCCATGTGGTGGGCGGCCATGGCGTCGACGACCGCCTCCTTCTCGCCGTGCTGGCGCAGGAAGTCGATGCCGAGGGAGAGGTGCGTCCCCTGGAGGTCGCGGTCGATGGCCTTCCCGATGTCGTGCACGAAGGCGCCGCGAATCGTGGTGTGGGCGTCGAGCCCCACCTCGCGGGCCATGATGCCGGCGAGGTAGGCGACCTCCTTCGAGTGGCTCAGCACGTTCTGGCCGTAGCTGGTGCGGAACTTCAGCTTCCCCATCAGCCGGTGGATCTCGGGGTGCATGTCGAACAGGCCCAGCTCGAACGCGGCGGCCTCGCCCTCCTTGAGGGCCAGCTCCTCCTGCTCGACCTTGACCTTCTCGACGACCTCCTCGATGCGGGCGGGGTGGATGCGGCCGTCCGCGATGAGCCGCTCGATGGCCTGCTTCGCGACCTCGCGGCGGAAGGGGTCGAAGCTCGACAGGATGATGGCGCCGGGGGTGTCGTCGACGATCAGCTCGACGCCGGTGGCCTGCTCGAGGGCCCGGATGTTCCGCCCCTCGCGGCCGATGATGCGCCCCTTGAGATCGTCGCTGGGCAGGTCGACGACCGAGACGGTGGTCTCGATGGTGTGCTCGGGGGCGCTGCGCTGGATGGCCTGGGTGATGATCTGCCGCGCCTTCTCGGCCGCCTGCTCGCGGGCCTCGGCCTCGAGCCGCTTGACGAGGTTGGCGGCGTCCCGGCGGGCGTCCTGCTCGATCTGCTTGATGACGAGCTCCTTCGCCTCGTCGGCGGTGAGGCCCGAAACCCGCTGCAGGGCCTGCTGCTGCTCGCGGATCAGCTCGTCGCAGCGGCGGCGCTCCTCGGCGAGGGCGCCGTCCCGATCGTCGAGCTGCTGCTGCCGTTCCGCGAGGGCCGCCTCGGTGCGCTGGGCCTCGCGGTCCTGCTCCGTCAGCTCCTGGGCCCGGCGGGTGAGCTGCCGCTCGATGGACGACAGCTCGTCGCGTCGCTCCTGGCTCTCGCGCTCGCTCTCCTGCAGCAGCGCGTGGGCCTGCTCCTTGGCCGCGAGCTCCGCCTCCTTCCGGTAGGCGTCGGCCTCCCGGTGGGCGTCATGAAGGAGGCGCTCCGCCTCGTCTCTCGCCCGGCCGACGGTGCGGGCGGCGCGTTCGCGGGTCAGGAACCAGACTACGGAAACGACGACGACGGCCAGGAAGATACCTGCGGTCGTGACAAGGTCCATGGGTGGTCCCTCGGACCCCGCGGGGGTTTCCACGGGGGTCGCGGGGAGCGCCAGACGAGCGGCACGGCGGGCAGCCCCTCGACGGGAGGCGCCGGGACGGCCCGCCTTGTCTAGCGCCGGACCGCCGGACGGCGACGCCTGGAGAGAGGTGAGGCGTAAGGGCCCCGCATCTGCCGTGTGGGGAGGTCGAATGAACCTGCCAGAAGCAGGTGGAGCCGCTGTGGTGTCAACCAGCGTCGCTTTGCGCTACCTCGCGCGGAGGCTTGCACGCCACGAAGCCTCGCGGCTCTCTTGGGTATAGCGTTGGCTCAAACGAGCCTCCAGAACCATCACGAACACTGCAGGGATCTCGCAATATCACTTGGCCGCCAACTGCCAGCCGACACATGCGGCAGAGCGTGACCGCCTGTCTGAGTCGCTCTCGATGCCCCATCTTAGAACGAACCCCGGCCGCCCGCAAGGCCGGGCCGGCGACGGCCGCGATTCCGGACGCGTCCGGTCAGGTCTCGGCGGCCGGTTCGGGCGCCGCGTCGGCGAGGGCGTCGTCGACCATCCGCTCGATCTCGCCGGCCCGCGCCTTCAGGGCCGCCTCGATCGAGGTCTCCGTGTCGCGGCTGCGGAAGTACTCGTCGGCGATGTTCATCGCCGCCAGCACCGCGATGCGGACGGTGTCGCCGCCGGTCGAGTGCTCGGTCGCGGCCTGGATCTTGTGGTCGACGTAGGCGGCCAGCCGGTTGACGTACTCGATGTCGAGCGAGCTCCGGATCGAGAAGCGCTGCCCCATGATCTCCACGGTCACGGTCTGCGGCGCGTCGCCGGTCTCGGGTCCGTCTTCGATGTCGGTCACGGTGGCGGTACTCGGACGCCTCGGGGGGGAGCCGGCGTCGACGGCGCACGGTCCGGCCGCGGGCTTCTACAGGCTGATCTCCTCGATCTGCTCCAGCATCCGGGTGATGCGGTCGCGGATCTCGTCGCGCTCGGACTGAAGCTCGCGGGCCTGGGTCTCCTGCTCCTGCTCGGCCGCCTGCAGCTTGCCGCGGAGCTCTTCCACCTCGCCCAAGAGGCGCGTGTTGTCGTCGAGGGCCATCTTCAGCTCCTCGCGGGTGGTTCCGAGCACTTCGACGAGGGACTGAACCCGTTGGGCCAACTGTTCGATGGGCTTCAGCTCCAGGGGGCCTTCCGTCTTCACCATTGAGCGACTCCTCGTGGCGCGGCGGCGCTCTCCGTGCCGCCCGTCGCCTCGTGCACATATCGATCGCCTGGTCCGGAGAGCGTCGCCTGCGGCTCCGCTCACCGCCCAACCAACCCTCCGGGAGTCCGCGTCGTTCTACGGCGCAGACTCCTAGCGTTGCTTCGCGTGATGGCGCTCCGCGAGCGCCAGCAGCACCGCGTCGGTGCTTCGTTGGACCTCCGTGTCGGTCAGCGTCCGGTCGGGGGCGCGGAACGTCAGCCGAAGCGACAGGCTGACGGCGCCCGCGGCCACTCCCGAGCCCGTGTACCGGTCGACCTCGACGACCTCGACGAGGGTCGGCCCGGCCGCCGCCCGGATCGTGTCACGAACGTGCGCGGCAGGCAAGGCGTCGTCGACCTCGACCGAGATGTCGCGCGAGACGGAGGGATGGCGGGGCACGGGGGCCGCGTGCAGGCCGTCGAAGGCGTCGAGGCGGAGCGGCCGCAGGTCGAGCTCGGCCACGTACACGGGGTCCGATCCGGGCATGCCCCGCGCCGTCGCGAAGGCCGGATCGAGCTGGCCGGCCTCTCCCAGCACGGCGCGGTCGGCGCCCGTCCCGACGCGCACGCGGGCGCGACGCCCCGCGACGAGGTGGCCCGCCGCCGCCGGCTCGAACGACGCTTGCAGGCCGAAGCCCGAGCACAGCCGCGCGATGACGCCGGTCAGGTCGAACAGGTCCGCCGGACGGGCTGGGGCGCTCCAGTGCGCGGCCGCGCCCGAGCCGGCGATGGCGATGCCGAGGGCCGGCGTCTCTCCGCCGCCCTGGCGGAAGCGGCTGCCGATCTCGAAGAGCCGCACGTCGTGCCGCTCGCGGCGCCGGTTGTGGACCACGGCGTCGACGAGGCCGGGGATCAGCGAGGGTCGGAGCACGGCGCCGCGTTCCGACAGCGGGTTGCGCAGGGCCACGACGTCCCCGGCATCGGGGTGGACGGCGCGGGCCGCGGCCTCCTCGACGAACCCGTAGGTGACGGCCTCGGAGAACCCGGCGCCGGTGAGGAGGCGCCGCGCGAGGCGGTCGCGGGCCCGCCAGGGGCCCGGCGCCGCCGGTGGCCGGGTCAGGGCCGGGAACGTGGTCGGGATCTCGTCGTAGCCGTGGTGGCGCGCGATCTCCTCGATCAGGTCCTCTTCCCGCCTGACGTCCACCCGGAACGTGGGGACCCGGACCCGCCACGCGGGGCCGTCGTCCCCCGCCGCGGGCGTGGGCTCGAAGCCGAGGCGGGCGAGCGCCGGCGGCACGAAGCCCTCGTCGATGGTCTGGCCGAGCACGCGCCCGAGCCGGGCGTGGCGCAGCCGTATCTCGACGGGCGCGGGCGGGGCGGGGAAGCGGTCGACGAGCGCGCCGCGGGGCGTGCCCGCGCCGA
>JAJEEA010000099.1 GCA_022821235.1 Vicinamibacteria bacterium | reverse complement strand
CGGCGCGAAGCCGGCGCGCGGCGCCCCGGGGGCGGGCTCTCGTCCCGCGTCGCGGCGCGACACGGGTTCACCGGCGGTCACTTCCGACATGGTCAGCCTTCCGTCGAGTCCGGCATCCTCGGCCCCCGCTCCGGCCGGCCTCTCCGACGGGTTCGACGGGGCCCTCGACCGCCTCTGCTACCGCTATCCCTCGGTGCTGCTCGACGACGTGATCGAGCACGAACCGGGGGTGCGGCTCGTCGCCGTCAAGAACGTCACCGTCAACGAGGAGTTCTTCCAGGGTCACTTTCCGGGCAACCCGGTGATGCCCGGGGTCCTGATGATCGAGACCTTCGCCCAGGCCGCGGCGGTGCTGCTCCTCGAGCCCGACGGCGAGGCCGCGGCCCTGCGCGCGGTGCTCCGCGGCGTCGACGGCGCCCGCTTCCGGCGTCAGGTCGTGCCGGGCGACCGGCTTCGGGTCTCGGTGTCGATTCGCCGCCGCCGGCGGGGGCTGGCGGTGGCGTCGGCGGTGGCCCACGTGGGCGGGCACGTCGTGGTCGAGGCCGAGCTGCGGCTGGGGCTGCAGCTCGACGAGGCGCGCATCGATCCCACCGCGCGGGTGGCCCCGGGGGCGCAGATCGGGCTCGGCACGGTGGTGGGGCCCAACGCGGTCGTAGGGCCGCACGTGCGGATCGGGCGCGGCTGCCTCGTCGGGGCGTCGGCGGTCGTCGACGGGTGGACCGAGATCGGCGACGAGACGCAGGTGTTCCCGTTCGCGTCCGTCGGCCTGATTCCCCAGGACACCAAGTTCGGGGGCGAGCGCACGACCCTCGTCATCGGCCGGCGCAACGTGTTCCGGGAGTTCGTCACCGTTCACCGCGGGACGGCGCAGGGCGGGGGCGTCACCCGCATCGGCGACGACAACCTCTTCATGGCCTACGTCCACGTCGCCCACGACTGCCGCATCGGCGACCGCACCATCCTCGCCAACGCGGTGATGCTGGGCGGCCACGTCACGGTGGAGGACCACGCGTTCGTGGGGGCCGTCTCCGGGGTGCACCAGTACTGCCGCATCGGCCGGCACGCCTTCGTCGGCGGCGCCTCGGTGGTCACCCTCGACGCGCTCCCCTATGCGCGCAGCGTCGGGAACCGGGCCCGCATCTACGACCTGAACAGGGTGGGGCTGGAGCGGCGGGGCGTCCCGCCGGAGACGATCTCGCAGCTCAGGCGGGCGTTCCGCCACCTGCTGCAGTCGAAGCTCAACACCACCCAGGCCCTCGAGCGGATCGAGGAAGACCGGACCCTCGACGACCCGGAGGTGGCCTATCTCGTCGACTTCATCCGCTCGTCGCGCCGCGGGGTCCATCTGCGCCGCCGCGCCCGCCGCAACGAGGTGGTGCCGGGCGATGAGTAGCAGCCCGTGGCGGAACCCCGCGTTGCCGCGAGAGCGGCGAGGCGCGGGATGCGCCGCCGCTCGAATGCAGTGGGGACTTTCGCCACGGGCTGCCGGCGGCCGGCGGGCGGGGAGCGGAGCCTCGGGACGGCGGGACGGGGAGACGCCATGCGGCTCGGCCTGATCGCGGGAAACGGCCGGTTCCCGTTCCTGGCCCTGGAGGGGGCGCGCCGGCTCGGCCACCACGTGACCATAGTCGCCATCCGCGAGGAGACGAGTCCGGCCCTCGCCGAGGCGGCCGCCGGCGACCCGCCGGCCGCCGTCCACTGGGTCTCGCTGGGTCAGGTCGGCAAGTGCATCTCGATCCTGAAGCATGCGGGGGTGACCCGCGCGGTCATGGCCGGTCAGGTCAAGCACACCCGGCTGTTCGCGGGCATCGTGCCCGACCTGGCGGGGCTGAAGGTGCTCGGCCGTCTCCGGACGAGAAACACCGACGCGGTGATCTCGGCGGTGGCCGACGTCCTCGCCGATCACGGGATCGAGCTCGAGAACTCGACCGCCTTCCTGCGCCCGCTGCTCGCCGGGAGCGGCACGCTGACCGCCCGCCCGCCGTCGGCGGACGAGCGGGCGGACCTCGACTTCGGCTATCGCATGGCGGACGCCGTGGCGGCCCTGGACATCGGCCAGACCATCGCGGTGAAGGACCGCGCGGTGGTGGCGGTCGAGGCGATGGAGGGCACCGACGCGGTCATCGCCCGCGCCGGCGCGCTCGCGGGCCCCGGCGTCTGCATCGTCAAGGTCGGCAAGCCCGCCCAGGACATGCGTTTCGACGTGCCGGTGGTGGGCCTGCCGACGCTGGCCGCCATGGAGAGGGCGGGCGCGAAGGCGCTGTCGGTCGACGCCGGGCGGACCCTGGTGATCGACGGGCCGCGCTTCTACGCGCAGGCCGACGCCCAGGGGGCGGCGGTGGTGGGACGGGAGGCGGAATGAGCCCGCCCGCGGCCTCCTCCGGCGTCGCGTTCTTCCCGGGGGCCCCACGCCGGCGGGCCCGCCGGCGATGACCGCCGCGCCCGCGGGCGGCGCGCCGCGGATGGCGGTGGTCGGGGCCGGGCACTTCGGCCGGCATCACGCGCGCATCCTGTCCGCCTCCCCCGGCGTCCGGCTGGAAGCGGTCGTCGACGTCGACCCCGCGGCCGCCGCCCGCGTGGCGTCCGAGGCCGGCGTGCGCCCCGAGACCGATGCGGCGGCGCTGCACGGCCGGGTGGACGCGGTCACCGTCGCGGTCCCGACGGATCGGCACCATGCGGTGGCCGTCCCGCTGCTCGCGCGGGGCATCTCGGTGCTCGTCGAGAAGCCGATGGCGCGGTCGCTCGACGAGGCCGACGAGATGATCGCGGCGGCGAGGGCGGGCGGGGCGGTGCTGGCGGTCGGGCACACCGAGCGCTACAACCCGGCGGTGACGGTCGCTTTGCCGCTGGTCGAGGCCCCGCGCTTCATCGAGGTGCACCGCATCGGGGCCTTCTCTCCCCGCAGCCTGGACGTCGACGTCGTCTTCGACCTGATGATCCACGACCTCGACATCGTGCGGACCGCGGTCGGCGAGGAGGTGACGGCCATCGAGGCGGTCGGGGTCCCGGTGCTGACCGGGCACGTGGACATCGCCAACGTGCGGCTGCGGTTCGCGTCGGGGTGCATCGCCAACTTGACCGCGAGCCGGATCAGCCGGGAACGCGTGCGCAAGCTGCGGTTCTTCCAGCGGGACGCGTACATCTCGGTCGACTGCGCGCGGCGCGAGGTCGAGACGTGGCGGGTCACGCGCACCGGGGACCGGACGCCGGCCATCGACGGCGGGCGCGTGGAGGTGCCGGCGGGCGAGCCCCTCGCGCTCGAGCTCGACGACTTCGCGAGGGCGGTCTCCGGGAGGACGGCCCCGCGGGTCGACGGCGCCGAGGGCCGGCGGGCGCTCGCCCTCGCGGTGCGGGTGGCGGCGGCGCTGCGCGACGCCCCCGGCATCTCCACCGGGTCCGGGGGGCAGGAGCCCGCGCCGTAGAACGGCTCGGGTTCCAGTCGGGTCGGTCGGGGCGCCGGCGAGCCGCCGGCGACGGTTGGCGGGCGAGGTGGCACGCGGTTTGCTCCGGTTTCGTGGTGCGGTTTCGTGGTGCGGTTGCGTCGGTTTCGTGGTGAAGATCCCGGCGGTGAGGGTCCCACATCGCGTCCTGACGACGCCACGCGGCCGCGGTGAAGGGCCGGAGGTGAAAGGCCGCGGGGTCGAAGGGCTGACTCGGGGCGGTGAAGGAGGCTGCCTTGCCGCGTTTTACGCGCAGGCGACCGCGGAAACGGGTCGCATCCGGGCGCAGGCGGCAACTCTGGTAGCGATCGGTGTCCTGAGCGGGAGTGGTGGAGAGGGTGACGTCCATGCATGACGATCTGGCCGCGGTGCTCGACAAGGTCGAGGCGGGCGAGACGCTCGACGAGGGGGACTGGCGGGCGCTGACGGGCGGGCACGACCTGATCGCGCTGGGCATGGCCGCCGACGGCGCGCGGCGGCGCCGGCACGGAGACCGGGCCACCTTCGTGCAGGTCGTGCCGGTGCCGGTCGACGCCCCGGCCCTCGCCGAACCGGTCGCCGCCGACGCCGGGGAGCTGCGGTTGACGGGCCGGCCGGAGACGCCCTCCGCCGCCGTGGCCGCGGTCCGGGCCCTCGCTGTTCGGGCCGACGGGGCGCCCGTCACCGGGTTCGCCTACGGCGACCTCGAGGCGCTGTGCGGCCACGATGCGGCCCGTCTCGGCGATCTCCTCGTCGAGCTTCGGGAAGCGGGGCTGGCGCGGCTGACCTCGCTCGCGGCCGACGCGCCGAATCCGGAAACCGTGGTTGCCGTCCTCGGCGGGAGCGGCCTCGGCGTCTCGGGCCTGACCCTGGGCGGGGCGGCGGGCGACGACGCCCGGCGGCTGCTGCAACGGGTCGGTTCCTGGGACGGCGTCGGCGGCGTCTGCCGCGCCCTCGCCCCGCTGTCCCCGGTCGAGGCGTCGCCGCCGGCCACCGGCTACGCCGACCTCCGTCAGGTTGCGCTGGCGCGGCTCCTGGTTGACAATATCGACTCGATTCAGGTCGACTGGTCGCGCCACGGGCCGAAGCTGGCCCAGGTGGCGCTGACGTTCGGCGCCGACGACGTCGACGCGGTGCCGGCCGCCGCATCGCCCGACCAGGGGTGGCGCCGGTCGCCGCGGGAGGAGATTCGCCGGAACATCACGGCGGCCGGCTTCGTGCCCGTGCCGCGGAACGGCCGTTTCGAGGCACTCCAGTCATGAGTCCAGTTCGCGTCAGCGCGGTCGAGTACCTGAACGCGAGGCCGCTCGTCGAGGGTCTGGGGGACAGGACCGATCTGTTCGATCTCGGGTTCGACGTGCCGGCCCGGTGCGCCCACCATCTCCACGACCGGTCGGCCGACCTCGCGCTGATTCCCTCCATCGAGTACCTCCAGAACCCCGACTACCGCATCGTGCCCGATCTCTCGGTGGCGTCCGAGGGCGAGGTGGCCTCGGTGGCGCTGTTCACCACCCGGCCGGTGACGTCGCTCCGGTCCATCGCCGTCGACAGCAGCTCCCGGACCGCGGCCATGCTGCTTCGGATCCTGTGCGCCGAGTCGTGGGAGATCGAGCCCAAGCTCGTGAAGCTGCGGCCTGATCTGCCGGTCATGCTGAAGCGGTGCGACGCCGCCATGATCATCGGGGACGCCGCGTTGTTCCTCGAGCACGAGGAGCAGGGCCTGGAGAAGGTCGACCTCGGCGAGGAATGGACGGTCCTGACCTCGCTGCCCTTCGTGTGGGCGGCGTGGGTGGGGCGGCGCGACGCGCTGACGGCCGAGCACGGCCGCGCCCTCGCGGCGGCCCGCGCCCGGGGGGAGCAGGCCGTCGACGACATCGTGGCCCGCCACTGCCCGGACGATGACGAGCAGCGGGAGGTCGCCCGGCGCTATCTCCGCGAGAACGTGTCGTTCGGGCTCGACGAGCGGGCGCAGGACGGTCTGCGGAAGTTCTACGAGTACGCGTACGAGCAGCGCCTCGTCCAGGTGCAGCGGGACGTCCGCTTCTACGAGTGGCCGGCGGAATGAGCATCGCGTCGATCGCGGAACGGGTGCGCGACGGCGGCCGGATCGACGGCCGCGAGGCCCTGCAGCTCTACACCGGGGCGTCGACGGCGCTGCTCGGGCGCCTCGCCGACGGCATCCGGGCCCGCAGGCATCCCTCCGGGGTGGTGACCTACATCATCGACCGGAACGTCAACTACACGAACGTGTGCGTGGCGCGGTGCAACTTCTGCGCGTTCTATCGTCCGGTGGGGTCGGCCGAGGGCTACGTGCTGGGCTTCGACGAGCTGTTCCGAAAGATCGACGAGACGCGCGCGGTCGGGGGCAATCAGCTCCTGCTGCAGGGCGGGCACAACCCCGACCTTCCCCTCGAGTGGTACGAGGACCTGTTCTCGGCGGTCAAGGCCCGCTATCCCGACTTCAGGCTCCACGCCCTCTCGCCGCCCGAGATCCTGCACCTGTCGAGGCTGTCGCAGGAGCCGGTGGCGGAGGTCGTCCGCCGGCTGGTGGCGGCCGGGCTCGACAGCGTTCCCGGCGGCGGCGCCGAGATTCTCGTCGACCGCGTGCGCCGCGAGCTGAACTGCTATTCCAAGGCCACCGCCGACGAGTGGCTCTCGGTGATGCGCCACGTGCACGAGGCCGGCCTGCGGTCGACCGCGACCATGATGTACGGCAGCGTCGACACCCCCGCCGAGCGGGTCGAGCACCTCTGCCGCCTGCGGGATCTGCAGGACGAGACCGGCGGGTTCACCGCCTTCATCACCTGGAGCTATCAGCCCGCCAACACCGAGCTGGCCGGCGTCGAGGCGACGGGCATCGACTACCTGCGGACCCTCGCGCTCTCGCGCATCGTCCTCGACAACTTCGACAACCTGCAGGCGTCGTGGGTCACCCAGGGCGGCAAGGTCGGCCAGCTCAGCCTCGCCTTCGGGGCCAACGACATGGGCAGCGTGATGATCGAGGAGAACGTGGTCCGCGCCGCCGGGGCCGAGTACTGCATGGACGAGGCCGAGATCGTGCGGAACATCGAGGATGCCGGCTTCGTGCCGAAACGGCGCAACATGACCTACGACATCGTGGGCGACCCCCTCTTCCGCCGCCGGGCGATACCCCGGCGCACGGCGCTCGCGGTGGCCCGCCCGGCGGGCGACACGTCCGTGCCCGACGAGCTGTCCCGGTACCCGGCGCGAAGCCGACCCGGCAGGGAGCAACGGGCGGCGTCGGGCCCGCGGCCGGCCTGACCCCTGCCGCGCGCCGGCCCTTGTTGCCGCACGCGAACCGCGGCGTTCGACCGTGGGGCGTCCGGCCGCGCGCGGCGAGGAGCAGCGGCGGCGTTCGGCTCGCGGCCGGCCTGACTCCCGCGCCGGCTCCCGGGTTGCCGAAGGCGAACCGCGGCGTTCGCCCGTGAGGCGGCCGGCCGTACGATCCCGGGTTGCGGCTTTGTCTACCAGGGGCGCGCGACGCAGCCCGGCCGCCCAGGCGGCGTACCGCAGGGGTCGCGTCGGCGAGGCTCCCGGCGTGACCCCGCAGGGTCCTGCTCCCGCATGAAGCGTTACATCGCCGATTGGGTGCTGCCGATCGCGGCGCCGCCGGTGCGCCGGGGGCGGGTCGACGTGCGCGACGGCCGCGTCGAGACGGTCGGGGCTGCCGACGGCGCGGCGCCGGGACCGGTCGTCGACCTGGGGCGCGCCGCGATCCTGCCGGCCCTCGTCAACGCCCATACCCACCTGGAGCTGTCGGGGCTGCGGGGCGCGGCGCCGCCGG
>JAJEEA010000273.1 GCA_022821235.1 Vicinamibacteria bacterium | reverse complement strand
CTGGGGGTCGCGCGCAGCCGCCGCGCGAGGCGGACGAGGCACCGTCCCTCGTGGTGCTCCTCCACCAGCATCCGAAGCTGCAGCCGCGTCCAACGGTTCAGGCCGACGCTGATGTCGCGGTCGGCCTGCCAGCCGTCGTCTATCTCGACCGTCCGCACCTCGCGCGTCCGCTCCAGTCGGGCGGTCAGTTGCGCGAGCAGCGTCTCTGGCGCGACCCAGGTCTCGCTCCAGTAGCGCCGGGGCGGGGTGTGGCGCGAAGCCGCCGTCCACAGGTCGTGGACGCCGCCGGCCGCGACCGTGGGACGCCGCCCGTTCGCGGGGGCCCGCAGCACCTCGGGCGGGGACATCGCGCCGCGCAGGCGGCCCCACGCGCGCGCGAGGGGCTGGACGAAGTAGAGCCCGGCGATGCGCGACCGGTAGAGGATGCGGCTCAGGCGGCGCGGGCGGCGGACCAGCGGCGGCAGCCCCTCGATGTCCGTGACGCGGGCGTAGCGCACGCAGCGCGCGACGGTGGTGGCGAGGGCGCCCGTCCCCACCGCCAGCAGTGCGAGGGCGAGCCCGATCTGGCTCGTCAGCAGGGTCGCGGCGCCGAGCACGATCAGGGCGGCGGCGGCGACCTGCCAGCGGGCGGAGTGGGGCATGAACGCGAACGGGTACGTGTCGATGGTGTAGACCGACGGGAAAGGCGCGGTGCCCCACGTGCCGCTGTTCACGCGGGCCCGGGTGAGCGAGCGGTGAAAGGGCAGCGGCCCGTAGATGCGCCCGCGCCAGCCGATGTGCAGCCCCTGGAACTGGTCGGGGTGGTGGGGCTTGAGCCACGACTCGCCCTCGCCGTAGCCGACCTGCTGCCGCCAGTAGGCGCGCAGCGACGCGCGGTGGCGGTGCCACACCAGCGCGGACGGCGCGAACCCGATCTTCCAGCCTCGGGCCTGGAGGCGCCAGCAGATGTCGACGTCGTCGCCCGCGCGCAGGTAGATGGGGTTGAACCCGCCCACCGCGAGGAGCGCGTCGCGGCGGAACGCCATGTTGCAGCCGGGCACGTGCTCGGCGACGCGGTCGTCGAGCATGACCTGGGTGGGGCTGCCGGGCGCGCGCGCGATGCACTGGGCCATCGGGGGGTCGTCGGCGGGGACGAGGTTGGGGCCGCCGGCGCCGACGACGTCCGAGGTCAGGAACGGCCGGACGAGGTGGGTCAGCCAGTCGGGGTCGACGCGGACGTCGCCGTCGGTGTAGGCGACGATCTCGCCGGCGGCGTGCTCGAGCCCGACGTTGCGCGCGGCGCTCAGGCCGCCGTTGGGGATGTCGAGCACGGTGACCGACGCGTGCCGGCGCGCGATGTCGCCGGTGGCGTCGCGCGAGCCGTCGTTGACGAGGATGATCTCGTAGTCGGGATAGGTCAGGTCCTCGATGGACGTGAGGCACTCGTCGATGGTGGCGGCCTCGTTGTAGGCGCACACCACGACCGAGATCTTCGGCCACGTGCGCCGCTCGGCCTCGGGGAACGGAGCGTCCTCGAACGCGCGAACGACGGCGCCGAGGGCCGGCTTGGGCTTGCGCGCGGCGTCGACGAGGCCGAACGCCCAGTCGTCGACGGGCCGCCCCCCCCGCCACCACTCGTCGGTCCACGCGAACACCACGGCCCCGCACGCGCCCTCGGAGAAGGCGGTGCGGACGTGCATGGCGGCGATGGCGGCCTGGCCGTCCCCGCCCTCGCGCCGGCTGTCCGCCCCCGCCTCGGCGAGGAGCAGCGGCCGGTGCCCGGCGAGGTGCTGCAGGCGGGCGAGGTAGCGCCGGAGGTCCGCCTCGGCGTGCAGATAGACGTTGAACGCGCAGACGTCGAGGAACGGCAGCGACAGGTACTCGGTCGGCGGGTAGTTCACGTAGGTCAGCAGCGCCTCCGGGGCCGCCGCCTTCACGTCGTGGTAGAGCTCGCGAATGAAGCGCTCGACGCGGGCCTGGCCGTGCCAGCGGACGATGGGGGCGGGAATCTCGTTGCCGAGGGCGAAGACGAGGGCGGCGGGGTGGCCCGACAGCTCGCGCACCCGCACGATGACGTCCGCGCGGATGCCGCGGCAGAGGTCGGGGTCGTCGAGGAACGCGACGTGCTGCGGCCAGGGCAGGCCGATCATCATGCGCAGCCCGTGGCGCGCGGCCTCGTCGAGCACCCGGGGAGCGGGCAGGGTGTAGGTGCGGACGGTGTTGAAGCCCGCTTCCCGCATGCGCGCGAAGTCGGCCGAGACGACGTCGGGCGCGGGGAACTGGCCGCCCGCGGCGTCGGGTGCGAAGGTGCCGTAGGACACGCCCTTGACGAGAAACCGATCGCGTCCGAGCGACAGGAACTTGCCGTCGACGACGGCTCGCGTCTCGGGGGCCGAGGTAGTCATTGGAGAAATGCGGGGCGTGGCGCCGTTCCCCTCGCGCCCGAGCGACAGGAACTTGCCGTCGAGGGCGGCTCGCGTCTCGGGGACCGCGGTAGTCATTGGGGAAACACGGGCGTGGCGCCGTTCCTCGCGTTCTCCTCGCCGCCGAGTAACAGGAGTTCGACAGGAAACCTGCCGTCGAGGGCGGCTCGCGCCTCGGGGACCGCGTCGTCATTGCGGACGCGGGGGCGCCGGTCCCCGACGGCCGGGGCGCGCCGGCGCCGCCCGCGTCGTCGCGCGTCCTCTACTCGCCCTCGCGGATCGTCGGATACTCGATCCCGAGCTGCTCCAGGTAGGTGTCGTAGCGCGACGGGTCGTAGTAGTACTGCTCGAGCTGCGGCTTGAACGTCTGCATGATCTCGGCGTTCAGCCAGATCGCGGGCTCGTCCTCGGGCCGCAGGAACGACGTGTACTCGGTGTCGGCCTGCTGGACGTTCTCGAAGTAGTCGCGCGCGTCGTCCGCCAGCGACGGGGTCAGGAGGATGTCGAGCAGGGTCCGGGCGAAGACCTTGGCGCCGGCGGTGGCTCCCCTGTGCGCGATGGGGGTGGCCATGGCGATGCTCTTGTTCCAGTTGTGGTTCTGTCCGCCGGGGATGTTCGACGGGAAGCGGAGCACCACCGTCGGCACCACCCACGAGATGTCGCCGATGTCGTCCGACCCGCCGCCCCGCCGCTGCGAGTCGGGGATGTCCTCGCGGCCCCGCAGCTCGCGGCCGAGCTCGGTCGGGAGCCCGCGCTCCTCGACCCCGAGCTCCTTCTGCAGGGCCCGGGCCAGCCGCTGGTCCTTCTCGCTCCACTCGGGCATGCCGACCTCGAGCATGTTGGCGTGCATCGCCTCGGCGAGCGGCCGGTTCATGTGCTGCGGCCACGCGGCGCCGAGGACCCGCGACTCGACGGTGGTGCTCGTCATGAGGGCGGCGCCCTCGGCCATGCGGTCGCCGAGCTCCCACATGCGCATGATGTTGGGGTAGTCGGTCTCGCGGAAGAAGTACCAGACGGCGGCGGTCGGCGGCACCACGTTGGGCTGGTCGCCGCCGTCGGTGATGACGTAGTGCGAGCGCTGCTGGATGCGGAGGTGCTCGCGGCGGAAGTTCCAGCCGATGTTCATCAGCTCGACCGCGTCGAGGGCGCTGCGCCCGTCCCACGGCGAGCCGGCGCCGTGGGCGCTCTCGCCCTCGAAGAGGTACTCGACCGACACCATGCCGTTGCCCCCGCCCTCGCCCCAGCCCGTGGTCATGTCGCTGCTGACGTGCGAGTAGAGGACGATGTCGACGTCGTCGAACAGGCCCGCCCGGACGTAGTAGGCCTTGGCCCCGAGCTGCTCCTCGGCGATGCCCGGCCAGATGACGAGCGTGCCGGGCAGGTTCTCGCGCTGCATGATCTTCTGCACCGCGAGGGCCGCGGTGATGTTGAGGGCCTGGCCCGAGTTGTGCCCCTCGCCGTGGCCGGGGGCGCCGGGGACGAGGGGCTCGCGGTACGCCACGCCGGGCTTCTGCGAAGACTGGGGGATGCCGTCGACGTCGGTGCCGAGGGCGATGACCGGGGAGCCCGAGCCCCAGGTGGCCCACCACGAGCTGGGGATGCCCGCCACGCCCTGCTCCACCGTGAACCCGTGGTCCTCGAGGATGCCGGTGACGTAGCGCTGCGTCTCGAACTCCTGGAAGCCCAGCTCGCCGAAGCTGAAGATCATGTCGACCATCTGCTGCGTGAAGTCGCGGCGGCTGTCGACGTCGACGACGACCTCGGCCTTGAGCTCGGCGAGCCGCGACGACTCCTGCCGCGCCGCCGCGGCGGCAGTCGGGGCCTCGGGCTGCGGCAGGGAGAGCAGGACGAAGGCGCCGGTGACGGCGGCGGTGGCCCAGGTGAGAGGTGCAAGGCGCATGGCGTTCCCCCGAAGTGGAGTTTCCGGTTTCGACGAGACGGATCGAAATCGCATCGGCCGGCGGCCCGCAGCCGGGGCACGGAGTGCCGCTGCAGGCGGCCGAGCGTCGAATCTGCGATCCTATGGCATTTCGCCCGGTTCCGCATCAGGGATTCGTCGTGCGGGTGCACGCCGCCGCCGGGAACGACACCGAGACCGTCGGCCTGACCGCGCCGGGGGCGCTCGGCGCACGAATCCGTCGCGCACCCTCGTCGCGTCGACCGCGAACCGGGGCGGCCCCGGCGGTCCCGGCCGGGCGCCCGGACGGGAGTACACAGCCCGTGGTGAAAGCCCCGCGTTGCACCGAGAGCGGCGGGATGCATCGCCGCTCGAATGCGGCGGGCACTTTCGCCACGGGCTGTACAGGGTCGCGGGTCCGCCGCCGGGTGAGACAATGGGCCATGAGAGAGGAGCCGCCTTGCGCTACGCCGTCACGACCTTCGGTTGCCGCGTGAACCAGGCCGATTCCCTGCAGGTGGAGCTGCAGCTCCGGGCTCGGGGAGCCACCCCCGCGCCGATGGCCGAGGCCGACGTCGTGGTCGTCAACAGTTGCTCGGTGACCGCGGCGGCGGACCAGGGCGTGCGGCAGGCGCTGCGGCGGGCGGCGCGGGAGAACCCCGACGCGCGGGTGGTCGCCACCGGCTGCTACGCGACCCGCGCCGGCGACGAGATCGCGGCCCTGCCGGGGGCGCCCGACGTGGTGCCGAACGACGACAAGGAGAGCCTCGTCGACCGGCTGCTGCCCGGCCCCGCGACCACCGCGGAGCGTTTCGGGGACGGCGCGGGCCCGTGCGGCGCCCTCGTCTCGCCGTCGAGCATCGGCCGGGTGGCGTTCATGCTGCGCGTGCAGACCGGCTGCGACGAGGCCTGCTCCTACTGCATCATCCCCACGACGCGGGGGCGCGGCCGCAGCCTCGAGCCCCGCCGGGTGCTGGCCGTCCTCGAGCACGCGGCGGCGAGCGGGTTCCACGAGGTGGTGCTGAACGGCGTCCACCTCGGCTCGTACGGGCGTGACCTCGAGCCGCCGTCCAGCCTGACCGCCCTGCTGCGGGCCGTCGACGATCATCCGTCCGACGTGACCTGCCGCATCAGCTCGCTCGAGCCGATGGACTGTCCCCCCGGGCTGGTGGACCTGGTCGCCGCGAGCGGCCGGTTCGCGCCCCACTTCCACCTGCCGCTGCAGCACGCCAGCGACCGCATGTTGCGCCGCATGCGGCGTCCCTACACCCTCGACCTCTATCGGCGGGTCGTCGACCGGGTGCGCGAGCGGATGCCCCACGCCGGCATCGGCGCCGACCTCATCGCGGGGTTCCCCGGCGAGGGGGACGAGGACGCGCGCCGGACCCTCGACTACGTGGCCTCGAGCCCCCTGACCTACCTGCACGTCTTCCCTTACTCGCCCCGCGAGGGCACCGAGGCGTCCGGGCTGCAGGGCCGGGTGCCGGGACCGGTGGTGCGGGAGCGGGCCAGGGCCCTGCGCGACGTGGGGGCCGATCTCTCGCGCCGGTTCCGCGAGGGCCAGGTCGGCGCGGTGCGGCCCGGGCTGACCCTCGCCGCCGGGGCCGTCGTCGCCACCGACAACTACCTCAAGGTGCGCGTGCCCCCCGCCGGCGCCGCCAACCGGCGGGTCCGGGTGCGCATCACCGCCGCCGACCCCCTCGCCGGCGTGCTGGTGTCCTGACGCGGGGCGGCGGCGGGGTTCTGGCACGTTCCTTTACATGCATGTTTCGATGTGCTCCGCATGGGCGCGGTGTACGGGGAATCGGGGGGATCGGGGGGGGCCGAGTCAGGCTGTGCGATACTGGCGGGCACCCGTTGCGAGGGAGGGGTCGCACCGTGAGCGCCGAGCTCGTCACGCTCGTCGTCGGTATTCTGACGCTGGCCGGTGGGCAGATCGCCACGTTGCTGGTTGTCGTCGGGCGGATGGACCGGCAGGCGGAACAGGTGAACCAGCGTTTCGACCGTTTCGGTGAAGGCGTCAACCGGCGTTTCGACGATGATGAACGACAGCGTCAACCAGCGTTTCGACGCCATGGGCCGCGAGTTCGCGGATCTGCGCGAGCGGATGGCGCGGCTGGAAGGCGTCATGGAGGGCTTCGTCGCCGGCCGCCGTGACCGCGGCGTCGCCTGACTCCGGTCCGGGCGGCGCCTTGTGCCGAAGTTCGCCGAATCTCCAGGAGCGCATCATGAGAATGTCCACGTGGTCGGTCGTCTGCCTGGCCGGGGGGCTCCTGACCGCGGCTCCCGTCCCCGCATCGGCGCAGTACGGCGCCGCCGGCGGCGAATGGCGCGCCTACGGCGGCGACCAGGGAGGCACCAAGTACTCGCCGCTCGACCAGATAGACGCGACGAACTTCGAGGACCTGCGCATCGCGTGGCGCTGGCAGTCGGCCGACGGCGCGCTCGATCTCGAGACGCTGCGCGAGCGGCTGGGCGAGTTCTCGATCCGGGGGTTCCAGGCGACGCCGCTGATGATCGGCGGCACCTTGTACCTGTCGACGGCGCTGTACCAGGTGGCGGCCCTCGACGCCGGCACCGGCGAGACCCGCTGGGTGTACGACCCGCAGGTGTATCTGGAGGGTCGGCCGACGCACGGCTACGGCTCGCGCGGCATCGCGTACTGGGCCGACGAGGAGAGCGGCGACGAGCGCATCTTCTGGGGCACCAGCGAGGGCTGGCTGCACGCCGTCGACGCGAAGACCGGGCAGCCCGTGCCCGGGTTCGGCTCGGGCGGCCGCGTGGACCTGACCGAGGGCATCCCCCGCGCGGACCGGAGCGAGGTGAACTACCAGGGCCGCAACCTGCTGCAGGTCAAGTCGCCGCCGGTGGTCCTGCGCGACGTCGTCGTCACCCCGACCATCATCTCCGACTTCGTCATCCGCAGGGAGGCGCCGCCGGGCTGGGTCAAGGGCATCGACGCCCGCACCGGCGACACGCGGTGGGTCTTCCGCACCGTGCCGCAGGCGGACGACTTCGGGGCCGACACCTGGCTGAACGAGTCGTGGCGCTACTCGGGGAACGCCAACATCTGGCCGCCCATGAGCGCCGACGAGGAGACCGGCTACGTCTTCCTGCCCACCGGCACGCCGACCAGCGACTACTACGGCGGGCACCGGCCGGGCGACAACCTGTTCGCGGAGAGCATCGTCGCCGTCGACATGGAGACGGGCCAGCGCATGTGGCACTTCCAGGCGGTGCACCACGGGGTCTGGGACTACGATTTCCCGGCCGCGCCGAGCCTGGTCGACGTTACCGTCGACGGGCGGCCCGTCAAGGCCCTCGCCCAGGTGAGCAAGCAGGGGTTCACCTACGTCTTCGACCGGGTGACCGGCGACCCGGTGTGGCCCATCGAGGAGCGTCCGGTCGAGACCGACACCGACCTCGAGGGCGAGGTGCTGTCGCCGACCCAGCCGTTCCCGACGAAGCCGCCCCCGTTCGAGTACCAGGGCATCGGCATCGACGACCTCGTCGACTTCACCCCGGAGATCCGGGCCCTGGCCGTCGAGGCGGTGCGCAGCTTCCGGCTCGGGCCGCTCTTCACGCCGCCCATGCTCAGCGTCGAGGGCGGCCTGCAGGGCACGATTCAGCGGCCCCACATCGCGGGCGGGGCGAGTTGGAGCGGGTCGGCCGTCGACCCCGAGACGGGGCTGCTGTACGTGCCGTCGGAGAACCGCTTCTCGGTGATCAAGTACTACACGCCGGATCCCGCCGAGGGCGGCAACCTGCGCTATACCCAGGCCGACTTCGACAGCGGCACCCAGCCCGTGATGCCCCAGGGCCTGCCGCTGCTCAAGCCGCCGTACTCGCGCATGACCGCCATCGACCTGAACACCGGCGACCATGCCTGGATGCAGCCCAACGGCGACGGCGACCGGCTGCGCAACCATCCCCGGCTGCGCCACCTCGATCTGCCGCCGCTCGGCGGCGAGGGCCACGGCGGTCCGCTGCTCACGCGGACCCTGCTGATCAGCGCGCTCTCGGCCGGCGGTTCCGACGGTGGTCCGCGGCTGGTGGCGCGCGACAAGGCGACGGGCGAGATTCTCGCGTCGCTCGACCTCCCGGCCGGTGCCATCGGCACGCCGATGACCTACCTGCACGAGGGGGCGCAGCACATCGCCCTGACCGTCGGCGGCGAGGTCCCGGAGCTGATCGCGCTCCGCCTGCCGTGAGCCGCTAGCTGCCGAGCAGGGCGGCCGCCTGCTGGGCGGACGAGCGGCGGGGGCCGCCTTCGAGGATGAGCTGGCCGCACGCGGCGCGGATGTCGCGCCCTCGGCTCTTGCGGACGGAGACGGTCATCCCGCGGGCGGCGAGGCTGCGCGCGAAGCGGTCCACCTGCCGGTCCGAAGGCCGCGCGAAGGGGATGCCCGGCGCCGCGTTGAGCGGGATCAGGTTCACCTTGGCGCGCAGTCCGCGCAGCAGGGCGCCGAGCCGCGCGGCGTCGGCCGCGGTGTCGTTGACGCCGTCGAGCAGCACGTACTCGAACGTGATGCGGTCGCGGTGCTTCAGGGGAAAGCGGCGGCAGGCGGCGACGAGGTCGGCCAGGCGCTGGTTCCGGCTCGTCGGGATGAGGGCGTGGCGCGTCTCGTCGGTCGTGGCGTGCAGGGAGAGCGCGAGGTTCGGAATCCACGGCTCTCCGGCCAGCCGCTCGAGGCCCGCGGGAAGGCCGACCGTCGAGAGGGTCACCCGCCGCGGGGTGAGCGCGAGCCCGCTCGGGGCGGCGAGCATGCGCAGCGCCTTCATCGTCGCGTCGTAGTTGTGCAGCGGCTCGCCCATGCCCATCAGCACGATGTTGAAGCGGCGGTCCTGCAGGTCGAGCTCGCGGGCCAGCACCCGCACCTGCCCCGCGATCTCGCCCGCCGTGAGATGGCGGGCGAGCCCCATCTTTCCCGTCAGGCAGAACCGGCAGCCCATCGCGCAGCCGACCTGGGTGGATACGCAGAACGTCATCGCCGGGGTGTCGGGGATGAACACCGACTCGATGCCGCGGCCGTCGGCGAGGGTGAACACGAACTTCGTCGTGCCGTCGGCGGAGAGCTCGCGGCCGGCGATGCGCGGGGTCGAGAAGGACAGGGTGCGGCCGAGGGCCTCTCGCAGCGGCCGGGAGAGGTCGGTCATGCCGTCGAACCCCTCCAGCCCCCGGCGGTAGACCCAGCGGTAGATCTGCCGGCCGTGATAGGGCTCGGCCCCGAGCCGCGACAGCGCCTCCTCGAGCTCGTCCGGAGCGAGCTCCGCGAGGTCCGGGGGCGCCTCTGTCATGCGTCAACGGTACCATGCCGGCTCCGCGAGCCCGTGCCGGAGAGCTCCCGCACCCGGCGGGGGCGGTGCATCCGGCGTGGCGGCGTCGCGCCGGCGACTGCCTGCCGTCCCCGGTCGCGCCTGCCCGTCGGCGCCTCCGGGCGCGGTGGGCGCGGGCCTCACCGCGGGCCCCGGGCTTCCGGGGCGCACGTCAAGAAAGTGAGACGCGGCCCGCAAACCGAACCGCCGAGGCCGGGACGGTGCGTTCTGGAGGGGTTCGCAGCCGAGAACACCGAGAATCGGGAGCCTGACAGCCCAGCGTGGCAGCGATCTCACGAATCCGACGTGCACCCGGGCTTCCGGGGTGCACGTCAGCATTGTTGGGACCGGCACGGGCTGTGCCATCGCAGAGGCCGACGCCGCCATCGCGCTGCACGGCCGGAAGCTACGCGGCTGCTTCGAGACTTCCGGGAACGAAGAGCCGCCAAGCCAGCCTCAGGCTCTCCAACAAATCTGACGTGCACCCGGGCTTCCGCCGCCGGTTGATGCCCGAAGCGGTTCGTGATAGACTTCCGTCGTCGTGGCCAGC
>JAJEEA010000407.1 GCA_022821235.1 Vicinamibacteria bacterium | reverse complement strand
GCTGGCCATCGTGCCCCTCGCCCGCATCCAGACGGTGGGACTCGCCGAGTCTCCCTTCGACCGCCGTCACCGCATGGCCTCGGTGCGCATCGACACCGCCGGCGGTGCGGCCGCCGGCTACACCATCGCGATACCGTACCTGGAACGTGCGGTTGCGGCGGAGATCGTTCGCGGGCTGTACGGCGAAGCGGGTCGGCGCGCTTTCCGTTGGTGAGCGGCCCGGCGTCTGCACCGTTCCGGGTACGGAGACGCCTGGCCCGCCAGTCGTCGCCTGCGGCTGCGCCTGGCGCCCGGCCGACCCTCCAGGAGTCGACGCCGTTCGACGGCGCGGACGCTTGGCCCGCCAGTCGCCGCCCGAGGCTCCGCTTGGCGCCCAGCCAACTCTCCAGGAGCCGGCGCCGTTCGACGGCGCGGGCGCCTACCCGCCGGCCATCGCGCCGACGATCAGGAACGGCTCGGTCCCGCCGGCCACGGCGGGTGGCAGCGGCGTGTCGGGCGGGTCGTTCGAGAGGTCCTGCCGGCACGCGTAGAAGCGCACCAGGGCGCGCCGGCGGTGGGTGACCTGATCGCGGATCGCGCCGCGGAGCACCGGGTAGCGCGCCTCGATCGCCCCCAGGACCGCGCGCTGCGTGATCGGGCCGTCGACGGGCAGCTCGACGTCGCCGGCGATGCCGGCCAGAGTGCGCAGGTGCGCGGGAAGGACCACCCGGATCATCGCCATCGTTCGTGTCATCCGCGGTTCAGGAAACGACCCACACGAGTCTGCCGACTACAGGCTGAAGCAGCCCGCCCGGGGTTGCCTGGGCCTGGCACGGGGCAAGGGCGTCTCCGTCACCTGGTTCATGGCAGCGTCAGGGCATCGACCTCGCCGGCGACACCCGAGAGGCGCCGCCGCGCCCGTGACCAGGTTCACGGCAGCGTCTGGACCTCGACGGACAGCACCGCGGGCAGGTCGCGGGCGATCGGGGTCCAGTGGTCGCCGGCGTCGGGCGAGACGTAGACCTGCCCGCCGGTGGTGCCGAAGTAGACGCCGCACGGGTCGAGGGCGTCGACGGCCATCGCGTCGCGCAGCACGTTGACGTAGCAGTGCTCCTGCGGCAGGCCGTCGGCGAGCGCCTCCCACTCGTCGCCGCCGGTCCGGCTGCGGTAGACGCGCAGCCGGCCCTCGGGGGGGTAGTGCTCGGAGTCGCTCTTGATGGGGACGACGTACACCGTGTCGGGCTCGTGCGCGTGGACCTCGATGGGGAAGCCGAAGTCGGACGGCAGGTTGCCGCTGATCTCGCGCCACGAGTCGCCGGCGTCGTCGCTGCGCATGACGTCCCAGTGCTTCTGCATGAAGAGGACGGCGGGCCGGGAAGGGTGCCGGGCGATGCGGTGCACGCAGTGGCCGACCGGCGCCTCGGGGTCGGCGATCATGCCCTCCGACCGGAGGCCGCGGTTCGCCGGCGTCCACGTCTCCCCGTGATCGTCGCTGCGGAAGACGCCGACCGCCGACGTCGCCGTCAGGATCCGCCCCCCGCCCGCCGGGTCCAGCAGGACCGTGTGCAGGCACATTCCGCCCGCCCCCGGCTGCCAGTCCCGGCTCGTGCCGTGACTGCGCAGCCCGGCCAGCTCCTGCCAGCTCGCGCCGCCGTCGGTCGAGCGGAACAGCGCCGCGTCCTCGACCCCGGCGTAGACGGCGTCGGGGTCCGTCGCCGAGGGCTCGAGGTGCCAGACGCGCTTGAACTCCCAGGGATGGGGCGTGCCGTCGTACCAGAGATGGGTGCCGACCGCGCCCTCGTAGGCGAAGTCCTTGCCCACCGGCTGCCACGTCTCCCCGCCGTCGTCCGAGCGCTGAATCACCTGGCCGAACCAGTCGGTCCACTGCGCCAGGTAGAGGCGGTCGGGGTCGGCGGGGGAGCCCTTGGCGTGCAGGACCTCCCACCCGCCGAACTCGGGTCCGCGGACGTTCCAGTCGGTGCGGGCTCCGTCCGACGTGATGACGAAGGCGCCCTTGCGGGTGCCGACGAGCACGCGCACGCGGCTCATGGGGTTGGCTCTCCAGCGGTTCGAGTGATGGACATGGATCTCTTGTACCACGTCTTCCGCCCGTCCGCTCAGCGGCGGCGTGCCGTCGGGGCGAGGCCGGCCGCAGCAGCGTCATTCTGAAGTACAGTCATCACTTCGACGTGCTCGACCAGGAGCCTGCGCCGCAAGAATGCGCGGGGGGGGGCGCCAGGCGAAGCCGCAGGGGACGATAGGCGGGCCGGCGGTCCGGACGAGACGGCGACGCTCTCGCCGGCCGCGCGGACTGCTGCACGAGGGTCGGGGCGAGGGGGAGGTGGAAGACGACCTCCCCCTGCTCGGCCGCCCGCGTCGACAAGTGGGCGTCGAGGATGGAGAACACGGACGGCGGCAGCGTCGCCCGCGACCAGATCGAGCCGGGGGTCGTGCGCGGCTCGTGGTGGCATGCCCTCGACGACGGCCGCGTGCAGTGCGACCTGTGCCCCCGTTTCTGCCGGCTCCACGACGGGCAGAAGGCGTTCTGCTACGTGCGGGAGGCACGGGGCGGCGAGGTCGTGCTCGCGAGCTACGGCCGCGCCAGCGGCTTCTGCATCGACCCCATCGAGAAGAAGCCGCTGAGCCACTTCTACCCGGGGTCGAGCGTGCTGTCGTTCGGTACCGCCGGCTGCAACCTCGGCTGCCGCTTTTGCCAGAACTGGGACATCTCGAAGGCGAGAGAGGACCACGCGCTGTCGGCCGCCGCGTCTCCGGCCGGGGTGGCCGAGGCCGCCGCCCGCGCCGGCTGTACCAGCGTCGCCTTCACCTACAACGACCCCATCATCTTCGCGGAGTACGCCATCGACTGCGCGAGAGCGGCCCGCGCCGTCGGGGTCGACAGCGTCGCGGTGTCGAGCGGCTACGTGTCGCCGGCCGCCCGCCGGGATCTGTTCGCCCACATGGACGCGGCGAACATCGACCTCAAGGCGTTCACCGAGACCTTCTACCACCGCATCTGCTTCGCCCACCTGGAGCCGGTGCTCGACACCCTGGAGTGGCTCGCCCGCGAGACCGAGGTCTGGCTCGAGATCACGACCCTCCTCATCCCCGGACAGAACGACTCGCGCGACGAGGTCGACCGCCTCTGCGGCTGGCTGGTCGAGCACCTCGGCCCCGACGTGCCGCTGCACTTCACCGCGTTCCACCCCGACTTCAGGATGCGCGACGTGCCCCCCACCCCGCCCGACACCGTCCGCCGGGCGCGCGAGCAGGGGCTGCGCGCGGGCCTGCGCCACGTCTACACCGGCAACATCCGGGACGAGGACGGGCAGTCGACCCGCTGCCCCGGCTGCGGCGACGTCCTGATCGGCCGCGACGGCTACCGCATCACCCGGTGGCGGCTCGATGCGGAGGGGCGCTGCGCGTCCTGCGCGGCGACGCTGCCGGGCCGCTTCCTCCCGCGGCCGGGCGGGTGGGGCCCGCGACGCCAACCCGTCGTTCTCTGAAGCCCGCGTCCATCGGCGGCGGGCTCCCGTCTGCATCGACGCGCCGCCGCGGCGGGATGGCGCGCCCGCGTCAGCTGCAACGCGGCGTCGGCGCCGCCCGTCGGCGCCCGTCGTGGAACCTGGCAGCAAGATTTCGCGACAGGCGCGGCCGGTTCGCAGAGTCGAGGCGCCATCATGTCATGGATCGATCTCGTGCAAACGATGACCATGGCATCTGATTCTGACAAAACAGCCCCTATCGCAGAGCCAAGCGCGCCACCATGCTATATTCCCGTACCGAGCGGTAGCCCTTCGTCCGCTCGGCGTCCGGCGGGCAGGCCGTTGCGCCCGGTGCGCCGAGCCCCGAACACAGATGGCCGATGCCTGACCTGCCCGCCTGCATCGGACGCTATCGCGCGGCGATGACGGTGATGAGCGGGTTCTGACCCCGCCGACGGCGGTCGGTGGTCGCTCAGTCCTCATCGAGCAGCGCGGGGAGGCGGCGGTCGTCGTGGCGCCGTCGCCGTCATCGGGGTCGGCCGGGCAGCCGGCGCCGGCCGCGCAGCCGGGCAGGTCGCGCAGGCCGCTCGGCCCGAGGGCGTGCAACCCGGGCAGGCCGTGCAGCCGGCGCAGACCGTGCAGCCCTGGCGGGGCCGGCCGCAGCGTCATTCTGAAGTATAGTTGCCCCTCTTCGACGTGCTCGACGAGAGCGTCGGCGGCGCAGACTCCGGGACACCCGCGGGCCCGTCGGCGGGCCGGGCGCGCTGTCCGCGTCACGCCCGGGGACGAGTTGGAACGGAACGCCGATGGCCGATACGCGATACTGGACCCACGCCAACCTGGCGCTCCTCGAGACGATGCCCGACGCCATCCTGGCCGTCGACCGCAACGGCACCATCGTCTATGCCAACCGGTTGATCGAGGAGATGTTCGGGTATCCCACGCACGCGCTCGTCGGCCAGCCGGTCGAGGCCCTGCACCCCGACGAGGCGCGGGACCGGCATCGCCGGCACTTGCGCGACTACGGGAAGGCGCCGGCGGTTCGCACGATGGGTGGGACGGAGGCGGACCTGCGCGGGCGTCACCGCAACGGCCACGAGTTCCCGGTCGACATCAGCCTCAGCCCCATCGATACCGAGGACGGCCCGCTGGTGGTCGCTGCGGTTCGCGACATGACCGAGCGCCGGCGCATGGAACGCGAGCTCCGGCAGGCCAACGAGCGGCTCCGCCGCGACTTCGACGCGGCCGCGAACATCCAGACGTCTCTCTTGCCGGGACGGCCGGCCGACGTGGCCGGGCTCACCGTGGACTGGGTCTTCGAGCCCTGCGACCGGCTCGGCGGGGACTGCTTCAACGTGTTCACCATCAACGAACGCCTCGTCGGGTTCTACCTGCTGGACGTGACCGGTCACGGGGTGGTGGCGGCGCTGCAGTCGGTCGCGCTCGCCCGCGCGCTCTCCGCGGCCTGGCCCACGCCGTTGACGAGCGGCGTCCACACCGCGGAGATCGTCGCCCACCAGTTGAACGAGCGCTTCCCCCTGGAGCCGGGGGCCTGGGACTACTTCACGTTTCTCGGCGGCGTCATCGAGATGTCCACCTTCACCGTCCGGTTCGTGAGCGCCGGTCATCCGGGGCCGGTCCATGTGCCGGCCGGCGGCGAGCCCGTGGAGCTGCAGGCGTCCGGGCTGCCGATCGGCATGTTCCCCGGCACCGAGTACACGGAGTCGGTTGCCCGCCTCGCCCCGGGGGATCGGCTGTACTGCTACTCGGACGGCGTGACCGACGCCATGAACCCCGCCGACGAGGACTTCAACCGGACCGGCGTGATGGCGGCGCTGGCGGCGTCGCGCGCGCGGCCCCTGGGCGAGACGCTCCGCGACGTGCGCGGGAAGGTCCGTACCTGGCGCGGGACCGACGAGCTCGACGACGACCTGACGCTGGTGGGGCTGGAGGTGCCGGCGCGCGGCGACGGCGCGGGATGAGCCGAGCGAGGGTCCGCCCTCGCGGTTCGAATCGTCCTGAGGTCGAGGATGCGAGGCAGCGCGGCGACGCGCCGCGGCGTGTCCGGTGCCCCGGCGAGCCCCTGGTCGCCAGCGCGGAAGCGTCGACCGGAAGCGCGACAAGGGACAGCGCCTGTCTCGCGCCACCGCCGGCGACGGGTTGCGCCGCGTCCGACTGGCCGAGCTTCTCACTCCGGCGCGGGGACGGAAGCGTCGAGGCGTATCCGCTCCCCGGGGTAGATGGCGCTAATCCGTCCGTCGACGAGCTCCAGGGCCGAGGGCCGACCCCGGTAGGTGCCTTCCAGCATGCCGGTATCGATGAGGAAGACTCGCCCGCCGGCGCGGGCGATGATCCGCCGGGACGGCGTGACGGAATGACCGACGACCACGCGGGCGACGCCGAAACGTCTCAACAGGCCGCCGATGAAGCCCTCTATCTCCGGCTCCGGCCGTAGCGCGAGCCCGCGGAACCAGACGGGGCCGTCGGAGTCGACGATCGACCAACTGTTGATGGTCTGCAGGTCCACCAGCACGTCGATGAGCGCCCTCTCCGCCCGCGTCAGCGACGGGCGCCGGCGTCGCTGACGCTGGTCGGGCGACAGGCGCTCGATCCACGTCCGCAGCTCGAGGGCCACCGCCACGAACATCTCTTCGAACGTCGAGAACGGCAGGATGATGCCGGCGTCGACGAGATGGCGCCGGTGCCGATCGAAGCGCTCGATCTCGTCGCGCGCCCGGTCGTTCATGGCCTCGACGCTCTCCGCTTCCAGGTCGGGCGACACGCCGCCGTGCACGAAGAGGGTACCCGCGGCCACGGTGGCGACCGACTTGTCCCGCAGCCAACGGCCGTACCGCCCGTCGGGCCCCATCGCCTCCATGTACTCGACGAAGCCCGGCGGCCGCGCCCGCATCCACTCGCCGCGCGACATCGGCTCCAGGCGTTCGGGACCGTCCCGGTCCGGGCGCCTTCGGCTCGCGTGCCTCGCGTACTGCCGCCAGGCGTCCTCGCGCCGCCGCTCGGCGTCCTCCGACGCGAAGGCGGCGAAGATCGCGGGGGTGACGTCCCTGACGTCGCCCATCATGTTCATCGTCTCGTGGTTGCCCAGGAGCACCCTGACCTCGCCGCCGTCGTCGGGGGCCTCGTCCGCGAGCCGCATCAGGAGGTCCATGATCTCGCGCACCCCGGGGCCCCGGTCGGTGAAATCGCCGGTCTGCACCAGGGTCGCGGCCCCGCCGCTCCATCCGCGTTCGCCGTCGATGAGGCCGGCCTCCTGCAGGATCGCGCGCAGCCCGTCGCCAGCGCCGTGGATGTCGCCGATGGCGACCACGCGGCCGGAACCGGGCTGGGCCGCGGCCGGGGCGGGCGCGCCGCCGGCCGCGAGCAGCGC
>JAJEEA010000231.1 GCA_022821235.1 Vicinamibacteria bacterium | reverse complement strand
TTGGCGAGGCGTCGGGGTCTGCGGCGCGGACCTCACGCGGATGGCAGGCCGGCCCGCCGCCGGGCGGAGGCGTTGGGCCTGCGGCGTGGTGCGGACCTCACGCGGATAGCTGGCCGGCAGGCCGCCGGGCGGAGGCGCTGGGGTCCGTGGCGCGGCGCGGACCTCACGCGGGATGGCTGGCGGGCAGGCCGCCGGGCGGAGGCGTTGGGTTTGTGGCGCGGCGCGGACCTCACGCGGGATGGCTGGCCGGCAGGCCGATCGGATGCCCGGCGTCGGGAGCGCTCGAATGGCTCTGCGTCCGCGGGGCGCCGGGAAGGACCGTCGTCCGCTCGAGCAGCCAGACGACGTTGACGGCCACCGGGGCGCCCCCGGCGCGGGCCGGCACGAAGCGCACGTCCGACGCGAGGCGCGACAGCGCCCGCCGGAGCTCGGCGTCCGGTGCGGCGGCATGGCGACCCTCCGTCGCCTGCGCGGCGCTCCTGCCGCCGACGTTCCGGGCGGCGCCGGCCGACGGCTGGCCGAGCACCTCGACCGACGCCAGCTCGCCCTCGCGGGTCACCACCGCGGCCAGCGCGAGGTTCTCCAGCACGAGCGGCGGAAGCGGCCGAATCAGCATGGCCGCGGCCTGGGTGTCCGCCGACACGTGGGGCAGGCTGACGCCGGTCTCGAACCCGCGCAGCGGGTTGGCGTTCGACCCGAGGCGGTTCGCCCCCTGCAGGAATCCGGACAGGGAGTGCGGATGGACGGGGGGCGAGAAGCTGAGGGCCATGGCCGCGAACAGGCCGGCCACGAGCATCGAAGCGATCACGCCGCCCATCACGCACAGGCGCTGTCCGTCCGCGACGGCCTCGCGGAGCCGGCGGGGGAGCGGCCGGCAGGGCCCGGCGGGCAGGGACTCGAGCACGCGCGACGCCAGGCCGGTGCACGCCAGCTCGTCGGGGCGGTGCTCGGTGGCGTGCTCGCGCAGGGCGCCGCTGATGGCGGTCAGGTCGTGCCGGAGGCGGCGGCAGTCGGCGCAGTCGTCCAGGTGCGCGTCCAGCGCCACCTGCCGCGCCACCGGGAGCTCGCCGTCGTGGGACGCGGTCAGCCATTGACGCGCGGTGCGGCAACGGAGCGATCTCGAACCAGTCATCGGACGTGCCTCAGTTCTGCGCGCAGGGTCTGACGTGCGCGCGCCAGTCGTGACTTCACCGCGGCGGTCGAGACGCCGAGCGAGAAGGCGATCTCGGCGTACCGCATGCCGTGCAGCTCGCGGAGCACGACCGCCGACCGCTGCTCGAACGGCAGGCGCTCGAGGGCGCCCCACAGCCGCCGGCGCAGCTCCTTCCGGTCGAGCGCGCGCTCGGGCGACGTCGTCGCCGCCGGGGCCGGCGGATCCACGAACACCGCCTCCAGCGACACCTGGTCGGCCCGCTTGCGGCGGCGCCACCAGCGCTGCTGGTTGCGGGCCTGGTTGACCACGATGCGGTAGATCCAGGTCTGAAGGGCGGAGTCGCCGCGGAACCGGTGAATCGAGCGGAACACCGTGAGGAACACGTCCTGCGACAGGTCGCGGGCGTCCTCGGGGTTGCCGAGCAGGTTCAGGGCCAGGTGATAGACCATCCGCTGGTGGCCCTGCACCAGGTCGCGGCAGGCCTGGGCGTCGCCGGCCGCGCACCGCTCCGCCAGCTCGCTCTCGGATGTCGTCGTTTCCGCCCAGTCGATGGCTCGAACCGGTTTCACCATGCCTCCCGTGCTGGAGTCTCCTGGATCGGAACCGTCAGCCGGCCGCGTGCCGCGAGGCGGTCGCGCGCCGGAGCCACGTCACCCGGGGCCGCCGCCGGATGCCGCGTCTCGTCGACGGCTCGGCGCCGGCCGACCACCGTGGAGCGCGGATTCTCCGACAAGGTCACCCCATCAATTGGAGGCCGTCAGGCCCAAAAGGTTCCTCTCGGGGCATCGGGGAGAGGGGAATCCCGCGCGCACGTCTCCGCGCCCGGTCCTCATGGTCTCGGCTCATGGTGCCCAGCGGCGGAGCCCTCCCCGGGTCCACTCCCCGGCGGCAGGCTGCCGGCGGATCGGATCGCCAGGACCAGACCCACCCTGGAAATCCCCCGCACGTGCCTCCGCGCCTCATCGTTGAATCGCGGGCCTCTGCAAGGTAGGATACACGGATCGCGCGGGGCAATCAGGCCTCGCGGTCCCGGGCGCGAGGGCGCCGGGACGGGTTCAGCAGACGGGGGACGGACATGCTCAGTCGCAGTCGCGTGATGGCCGGCATCGCCGGCTTGACGGTGGCGCTCATCGCCGCGCCGGTCGCGGCGCAATCCGATTCGATACAGCGGACGCCGCACGGCGATCCGGACATCTCGGGTATCTTCACGTTCCGCACCATCACGCCGCTCGAGCGGCCGGCGGCGCTGGCCGGCAGGACGAACCTGAGCGCCGAGGAGGCCGCCGCCTTCGAGGCCTCCGAGCGCACGCGGCTGAACCGCGACCTGTTCGACCCCGAGACGGGCGCGCCGAACGCCGGCTACCAGTCGCGCGCGGAAGGCGGGGTGCTCTCCTACAACGAGTTCTGGTACGAGCGCGGGGTCGAGCTGACCGCCGACAAGCGGACCTCGCTGATCGTCGATCCGCCCGACGGCCGGCTGCCCTGGCGCGAGGAGAGCCGCCGGGCCCGCGCCCTGAACCGGCTGAACCTGCGCAACGGCTTCGCCGACCACTACACCGACCGCAGCCTGTCGGACCGCTGCATCCTGGGCTTCAACGCGGGGCCGCCGATGACCTCGGCCTCGTACAACAACAACGTGCTCATCCTGCAGACCCCCGGCTACGTCGTGATCCAGAACGAGATGGTGCACAACGCCCGCATCATCCCGCTCGACGGAAGCCCCCACGGCGAGATCCGCCAGTGGGTCGGCGACTCGCGCGGACACTGGGAGGGCGCCACCCTGGTGATCGAGACCACCAACTTCCGGGGAGAGACCGCGGCCCGCGGGTCGAGCCGGGACACGCATCTCATCGAGCGGTTCACGCGGATCGATCCCGACACGCTGATGTACGAGTTCACGTTCACCGACGAGAACCACTTCACGCGTCCGTGGACCGCGGCCATCCCGTTCCGCCGGACCGACGGGCCCCTGTTCGAGTACGCCTGTCACGAGGGCAACATCGGCATGTACGGCATCATGGCCGGGGCCCGGGAGCTCGACACGCAGCCGGTCGAGGGGACCCGCTAGCGGCATCGGGATCGGGCGGCGCGTGGCGACCCCGCTTCCGCCTCGCCCGTCGAGGCGCGGCGGGTTCGCCACCGGCTCCCGGCCCGGTCCGAGAAGAAGACGTGCCGTCCCGCGTCCCGGCCCGGACGCCCGGACACGGGACGGGGCCACCTCGGACGCGAGACACCGAGAGCAGGACGGATTGCCTGGTCGGCGGATGGCCGGCGGCCAGGCAGTCCGGTAAGCCATGGACTGGACCGCGCTCTCGGGCGTTCTCCGCATCCGCGCGCAGGAGCTGCTGGGGACCGACCTCGCCCAGGTCCGGTTCACCGACATCGGCCTCACGTGGTCGCTGTCGGCGGTCGTCCTCCTGATCGGCCTCGCGACCCTGGCGCGCCTGTGGGGGCTCGCCCGCATCCACCACCGGCAGCACTCCGGACATCGCATCGAGCCGCGCTTCCGGCGCGGGGCGCTGGGCCGCACCCTGTACCACCTGCCCAAGGTGCTGCTGGGCCTCGCCCTCGCGATCATGCTCGTCGCGATGGCCGACCCCTACCTCGCCTCGACCGAGGAGGTCGCGGGCGAGATGGAGTCGCGCATCCGCGTCGATCTCGTCGACACGTCGCTCTCGATGTCGTGGGAGCTGCCGGGGACGGGCAGGTCGCGGGCCGAGGTCGCGCGCGAGGCGCACCTCGAGTTCCTGGAGATGCGCCGCGCCAAGAACGACCGCGTCGCGCTGTGGCTCTTCTCGTCGTTCCCCTACATGGTCGACGACTTCGTCATCGACGACGAGCTCTACTATTTCCAGGTGATGGACGCGCCCCACGCCATCGTGCGCATCCTTGCCGCCCAGTCGGGGACCCCCATCGACAAGATGTTCGTGCCGCCGGACAAGGTGCGCATCGTCGAGCGCGAGGGCAACACCAACATCGTGCGCGCCCTGCAGTCGGTGGTGCGCCACTTCGACCGCGACGTCGCCCTCCTCGGGCGCGGCGCCACGCCGAACCGGGCGGTGCTCATCGTCACCGACGCCGACGTCGACGAGATTCCCGAGGCCGAGTTCGTGCAGCTCGCGCAGCGGAACATCGTCCCTTACATGATCTTCATCAACGCCGCCGACGGCCGGCCCGCCCGCGCCGGCCGGGGCGCCGCACGCCAGCCGGCCAACAACACCCAGGGGCTCATCGACATGATCCGGGCCTTCGGCGGCGACTACTTCGACGTGGCCGACGCCGACGGCCTCGCCCGCGCCTACGAGGCCATCGACACCGCCGAGACGGTGCCCGTCGAGCTCGCCCACCGCGCCGTCAGGGTGCCCATCTACGCGCGGTTCCTGCTGATCAGCATGGCCCTCCTGGCGGTGGGGATTCCCGCCGGGTTCCTGGCCGAGCTGTTGTGGGGGACGAGCCCGTAGCGCCCCGGGGAGTCCGCAGTGCGCCGAAGCCGCACGAGTCTCCCGATCCGGACGAAGAGCCCGTCGCACGGGACGGACGAGGTACGTTCTGATGAGGAAACCTCGGGCGGAGTTCTTTGACGAGCGTATATTTTCGTGTCATGTTCGCTTTGTGGCCGTCGCGACTGGATTGGGGTCGAGTACTTGACGGGCCGGCGGTTGGCCGGTGCTTGGCGCGTGTGCGGCGGCTGGCGAGGCCGGTCGAGTGGCGGAGCCGAGCTGAAGATGAGGGCGTGACGAGGGGTCTTCGTCGATTTCAGGCGGGACATCAGGGTGCTGATGCCGACCGGTCGGAGCCGAGCGGAACATGACGAAGGCGAGAGGCGGCCGTCGGCGGACCGGAGCGTCCGCCGGGAGCGGGGATGCCGCAGGCGACTTTCTCACCGACTTCATCAGCGGTGAACAGGTTCGCGCCACTCCGGAGGAAGTGCAGGCGGTGCAGGTCTTCGCCAGGCGCCTCGTCGAAGACTACGGGTACAGCAGGAATCGAATCCAGACCCGCCCTCAGTATCGGGTCCGCCGGAGGCCGTCGGATGAGGGCCGCTCCTACCCGGTCGACATCGCCGTATTCCATGGAACCGAACACACCGAGAGTCAGCTTGCCATGATCGTCGAATGCAAGAAGAACGATCGCCGCGACGGCGAGCAACAACTGCGGCTTTACCTGGACATCTCGGCGGCCGAAGTCGGCGTCTGGTTCGGTAAGGACCACGTCTATCTTCGTAAGGTCACCCGACAGGACGGCCAGCGCACCTTCGAGCATCTGCCGAACATTCCGCGCAGCGGCGAGCGCATCGAGGACATCGGACTCCATCTGCGCAAGGACCTCGTACGGCCGTCCAACCTCAAGGCGGTGTTTCGCGACATCCGCAACCACCTGGCCGGCATGACTACCGGCATCACTCGCGACGAGGCGCTGGCGCAGGAGATTATCAACATCCTGTTCTGCAAGCTGCTCGACGAGCAGGAGACCGGGCCCGACGAGGTGCTCACGTTCCGCGCCGGCGTTGGAGAATCCCCCGAGGCCGTCCAGGAGCGGATTCGCGACCTGTTCGAGCGGGTCAAGGAGACCGTCTTCGGCGACGTCTTCGAGGCGACGGACCGCATAAACCTCGATCCGCAGAGTTTGACGTACGTGGTCGGAGAGCTTCAGCCGTACGCCGTCGTTGACGCCGACCGTGACGCGATAGGCGACGCGTTCGAGGTATTCATCGGTCCCGCCCTGCGCGGCGCCGAGGGACAGTTCTTCACGCCTCGCAACGTCATCGAGATGATGGTGAAGATGGTCGATCCCCGTCCCGGCGAAAGGGTGATCGATCCGGCGTGCGGATCCGGCGGTTTTCTCATCGCCGCGCTCTCTCACGTCTGGGAGCGCCTCCGGAAGGAGGCGAGGCGGAAGAGGTGGAGTGAGCGCGAGTTGGCGAGACGCGAGCTGGAGCTGGCGACGAAGTGCTTTCGGGGCATCGACAAGGATGCCTTTCTCTCCCGCGTGTGCAAGGCGTACATGGCCCTGATCGGCGACGGTCGCGGTGGTGTCTTTTGTCAGAATACTCTCGAGCCGGTGGACGACTGGTCTCCGCATATGCGCCGGGAGATTGAACCCGGAACGTTCGACGTCGTCCTTACGAATCCGCCGTTCGGAAAGAAGATCATCGTCCGGGGCGGACGCATCATCTCGCAGTTCGAGCTCGGTTCCAAGTGGAAGTACGACCGGGGCGCCGAAACATGGGAGAGGTCCTCGGTTCAGCGAGATACCCTGCCGCCCCAAATCCCGTTTCTTGAGCGTTGCATCCAGCTCCTGAAGCCCGGCGGCCGACTCGGAATCGTGCTTCCCGAGAGCGTTTTCGGCAATCCGACGCACGGCTACGTCGTCCAGTGGCTCCAGACGCGCCTGAGCGTCACCGCCGTTGTCAGTATGCCCGAACCGCTGTTCAAGACGAGCGGAAAGGGCGGCACTCACACGAAAGTCTGCATTCTGATCGGGACGTTGACTGATCGGGCCGCCACGCCGGCGCTCTTCATGGGTGATGCCAAGTGGTGTGGACATGATTCGCGGGGTAACCCCACGCTTCGTACCCTCGCGGACGGGACCACCGAGCTGCTCGACGACGTGCCGGAGATCGCCGACCGTTTTGCGGCGTGGCGTCGCGATGCGGGCGCCTTCAAACCCGGTCGGCAGGCTTTTCTTCTTCCTCGCGAACAGGTAGCCAAGGGAGTGCTGGTTCCGCGGTACTACAATCCGGAGATCGGCGACGAGATCGCCCGTCTGTCGGGAGACTACCGGTTCGTAGCGCTCGGCGAGCTCGCGGAGCAAGGGGTATTGTCGTTCGACACGGGTGTGGAGGTGGGCAAGATGGCGTACGGGACAGGGAACATCCCGTTCATCCGCACGTCGGACATCTCCAATTGGGAAATCAAGGCGGACTTCAAGCACGGTGTCAGCGACACAATCTACCGGGAGTTGCGGCCGAAGGCCGACGTCCGGGCCGGCGACATCCTCATGGTGAAGGACGGTACGTATCTGATCGGCACTTCCGCGGTGGTCACGAAGTTCGATCTCCCGATGCTGTTCCAGAGCCACCTGTACCGGATTCGCGTCGGCGAACCGGGGATCATGGATCCCTGGTTGCTGTTCGCGCTTCTCAATACACGGATCGTCGATCTGCAGGTCCGGGCGAAACAGTTCACGCAGGACATCATCGACACCATCGGGAAGCGGGTCTTCGAAGTCGTGATTCCCGTGCCCCGTTCAGAGAAACGCGCGCGCGAAATCGCCGACCGCTGCAAGCGCATCATCGAGACCCGAGTTCGGCTCCGTGAAGAGGCGCGTACGCTCGTCGACGCGATTGGTTCCGCTTCGGTTGGGGACGACAACGCTTGACGGCTGCAGCGACGGTGGACGGAGCCCGACTTCCGAAGTGCTTCCCGTGCTTCGCCTCGCTGCCTCACCGTCGACGATGCGGTTTATCGAAGCAGGATGGCCGGCTTCGACCCGCGGGCGACATGGCGCGGATCCGGCGGCCCTGCGCGCTCTACGAGGAGCGCTGGACCGTTCGGGCCGCGGAACGGGGGGCCGGGCCGGCCGGGGGCAGCCCGGCAGATGCGGGCGCCCCGGCCACGGTACTCGCTCAGTCGTTCGTCGACTCGAACTGCGCCTCGAGGGGCATCAGCGCCGCCTTGATGGTCGAGGCCCAGATGCGGTTGCCCTTCTCGTTGAGGTGCAGGCCGTCGTCTATGAAGATGTCGTCCATGACGGTGCCGTCGGCCTGGAGGAACGGGGTGGCGACGTCGATGTAGTGCACGCGCTCGTCGGCCGCCGCGACCTCGCGGTACAGCGCGTTGGTCTCCTGCGCCTTGTCCCACACTGCCACGCGGGCGAGGCTCGGCTTCACCGACATCACGTAGACGCGGGTCTCGGGCAGCTCGGCGTGGACCGCCGCGATGATCTGCTCGAGCTCGGACGCGATCGTCGCCGGCGGCACCATGAACCGTCCGGTGTCGTTGTCGCCCTCGTAGATGACGACCGCCCGCGGCTGGTACGCGATGACGACGCGGTCGACGAAGTGGAGCACGTCGGCCATGGCGCTGCCCCCGAATCCGCGCGGGACGACCGAGAGGGGAGCGAGGTCGGCGGGCATCGCGTCGTTCCAGCGGGCGATGCTGGAGCTGCCGGTGACGACGATCGCGCCCGGCGGGGGCATGTTCTCGCGGTCCGCCGCCTCGAACGCCTGAATCGCGCCCTCATAGCGGGACGGGTCGATGGGCAGGGCCTGCGCCGCCGCCATCGTCGCCACGCCCACCACGAGAAGGGCCGCCGCCGCCGTCGATCTCAACTGCACCATCTTCATCTGCAACCTCCCGGGTTCCCTTGGCGTTCCACGGTTCAGTGTCGCCGATTATAGCTGCCGCCGGGTTGGCCGGCCGGGTCGCTCCCGACGGTGCCCTGCCGCGCGCCGGGGGCGTCCGTCGATCCTGGCCGGTGGCCCCGCCGGCCCCGCCGCGCTGCCGCGGTCACTCGGCATGGCGAATGCGACCCGCTGGCTCTTCCGCGAGTGGCGCTGCCGGTCCCGGTGCGCGGCCGCGCTTACGGCGCTTCCGGCACGTAGATGATCTCGCCGCTCTCGAGCTGGTAGGCGATGCCGACGCGCCGGCCGCGGCGCCCCGCGGCGTCGTCCATTTCCTCGGCCCGGTAGCGGGTGATCTCGCCCGCCTCCTGCGTGATGATCTCCATCTCGGCCGTGCCGGGGTTCTTGACCATCGTGAAGTCCTCCTGCGTGAGGAACTCCGTCAACTGCCAGCGGCTGACCATCGCGACCATGAGGGCCACCGCGAAGACCATGGCCACGTCGAACAGGTTCGCGATGGCGCCGAGGGGGTCGCTGTCGTCGTGGAGCGAGGCGCCGATTCTGCGCCGCCGTCTTCTGCCAGCCATTCGATCCTCCTTCTCCGGGCATGTCCCGCCGGTCCGTCGGTAGGTCATGCCCGCGCGGAACCGCGCACGGCCGGGGATCCGACCGCCTCTTTCTCCGGTCGCGTCCGCCGGTTCGCCGACGAGTCACGCCCGCGCGGGACGGGCGCACGGCGGGGAACCGACCGCCCCTTTCTCCGGTGATGACCGCCTGTCCGCCGACGGGTCATGCCCGCGCGGAACGGCGGACGGCGGGGGAACCGACCGCCCCCTCTTCGGGCGCGCCCGCCCGCTCGCCGACGAGGCCGCTCACGAACTCGAGATCGTTGAGCGCCTCGGTGTGCCAACGCTGCTTCGCCTGCTGGACGGCGAAGCCGATGCCCCCGACGAAGAGCCCCACGACGGTGGTCGAGAAGGCCACCTGCAGGTTCTCGGCCATGGCCACGATGTCGCCGGCGGCCAGCCCGACGAGGGCCGGGCCCATCGGGATGAGGGTGCCCATCAGGCCGAGCATCGGTCCCAGCCGCGCCATGGTCCGCGCCGGCGCGAGATCGGTCTCGCAGCCGGCCTCGAAGTCGGCGAGCACCTTCTCGCGTTGCGCCGCCGAGGAGCCGTGGTCGAGCAGGCGCGCGATGGCCGGCGCCCACCGCGGCTCGGGGGGCAGGTCGGCGTACCGCATAACCGCCTCCACGTTGACGTTGTCGAGGCGGTCGAGCAGCGGCCGCAGCGCCGAGCGGAACCGGAGCCGCGACAGCCATGCGCCGTAGGTGCGTCCGACGAGCAGAAGCGACCGGCCGAAGAGGATCAGCAGCACGACGATGACCGGCACCAGCAGGCCGGTCGAGAGCAGGTAGAGGACGCGTGTCAGCAGCTCCATGGCTCAGTCCGCGAGGCGGCGCAGTCGCCGGCGATGGCTCCAGTAGCCGGCGAGGACCCCGAGGGCCGCGGCGCCGGCGACGACGGCGAGGGGTCCGGCCTCGACCGCGGCCCCGGTGCTCCGCACTCCCCCCCGCAGCGCGAACGCGGTCAGCCCGGTCGCCAGCACCACCTGGCCGACGTGCACGAGCAGGCGCAGCTCGGCCCGGAGGTCCCGGTCCGGCAGCAGCCGCCGAATCGCCTCGCTGCCGCCCAGTCCCGCGACTACGACGGCGAGGCACAGGGCCAGCGCGGTGGTCGAGAAGGTCCATCCCGAAGCCGCGTGGAACGCCTTCACCTCCACGTAGAACAGGGCCGGCGCGGGGATGATCCCGACGTGGCGGGCGGCCAGTCGCTCGAACCAGCGCAGCCGCCGGCCGTGCCGGGCACCGAGCAGCAGGGCGACCCCGCCGCAGCCGAGGACGCCGTCGAACGCGAGCAGGGCGGCCAGCGTCTGGACGCCGGCGCCGTCGAGCCCGCCGACGAACGCGGTCAGGCTCTGGCGCACCGCGAGCGGGTGCAGGGCGTAGACGGCGGCGGCGACCGCGGCCACGGCCAGCCCCCGCGCCCACCGCCGGTCGACGGACGCCGCCGCCAGCAGGAGCAGGACCACGCCGGTTCCCGCGACGACGTCGAGTACCGCCTCCATGGCTTCCACGCGTCAGGTCGTGCTCCGCCGCCTTCGCAGGACGAGCTGCGCGAGCGGGGCCACGCCGGGTCCCGCGACGACGTCGAGTGCCGCCTCCATGGCTTCCACGCGTCAGGTCGCGCTCCGCCGCCTTCGCAGGACGAGCTGCGCGAGCAGCGGGAGCAGGACCACGCCGGTTCCCGCGACGACGTCGAGTACCGGCTCCATGGCTTCCACGCGTCAGGTCGTGCTCCGCCGCCTGCGCAGGACGAGCAGCGCGAGCACGAAGAGGCCCGCCGCGAGGGCCGCCCCCAGCCACGCGAGGCGCGCCGGGGTCGGCGGGGCCGCCGCCGCGTCCGCCGGCCGCGGCTCCGCCTCCTGCTCGGCCAGGACCACGCTCGCCTCGGCCAGCTCCACGCTCGTCGTCAGCGCCTGCCGCAGTTCGCGCCGGTAGCTCGCCGCGAGGTCCGCCGGGGCCTGCTCGGCGATGAACGACGCCAGGGCCGCATTGTCGCAGACGAACCCGCTGCAGCCCGCCTCGAACTCCTCCACGAGCCGGGTGTGCAGCTCCGCGAGCACCGCCACCTGCTGCGCCGTGGCCTCCCACAGGCCCTTGCGCGCCGTCTCGAGCATCACCGCCGTCATCTCCTGCAGGGCATACGGGTTCTCGCGCCGGAAGAAGTCGTGGACCCCGAGGTCGTAACGGTCGTCGACGTACACCTCGTACAGCTCGTTCCAGAGCGTGTCGTCGATGGCGGCGGGCTTCATCACGTTCCAGCCGTAGGTGTTGCGGAACGTCTCGGCGAAGTGCTCGGCCGACGAAGCGCCGCCCGCCTGCATCTCGCCGATGTAGGCCGGGTTCAGCAGCGTCGACCGCGCCTCGGTCCAGATCGTCTCCTCGAGGTCCGTCACCCGCGGCCGGTTCATGTTGCGGAAGTCGTTGAAGTAGGCGTCGGCGTCCCGGCCGGTCACGTGGCGGACGGCCGCGCTCAGCCCGCCCATGAACTCGTAGACATGGTCCAGGCTGAGGGCGCCCCAGGTGTGGCTCTGCCGCGGCTGCACGACGATCTCGGTGCCGGCGAGGGCCGCCTCGAACATGCCCTCCGCGTAGAAGCTCCACAGCTCGCCCTCGTCGTAGACGGCGCCCATGTTGCGGAGGTACTGGTCGGCCACCTCCGAGTCCGCCTCCCAGCGGTCGCCGCTCTCGACCATTCCCATGATGGCGGTGCCGTAGTTGCCGTTCACGCCGCCGAAGACGCGCAGGGTCGAATAGCGGCGCGCGTCGGCGGGCGAGAGGCCCCTGGCCATCATCACCTCCTCGGCGCGCACCCGCCCCTCCTGGACGAAGTTGGTCTCGGCGTCGCGCGCCTCGGCCGCCATGGCGACGGCGCGGTTGATGAGGGCGAGGCGCGAGGCGGCGAGGTCGCGGAGCTGGCCGGCGGTCTGGACGACGACGTCGACGCGCGGCCGGCCGAGGTCGGCCGCCGGCATCAGGCGCAGGTCGGCGACGCGCCCGAACGGGTCCCAGACCGGCTCGACGCCGAGCAGGTAGAAGATCTGGCCGATGGTGGCGCCCTCGGTGCCGATGAAGTCGCTCGGCCAGAGCGTGAACGCGACCTTCCGGGGATACGCGTCGTGCCGCCGCCGGTGCTCGTCGAGGAGCGTCTCCGCCAGCCCGCGTCCCACCGTCCACGCTTCCGGCGAGGGCGTCTTCTCGGCGTCGATCGAGAAGAGGTTGCGCCCGGTGGGGACGGCGTCGGGGTTGACGATGGGGTCGCCCCCCGGCGTGGGCTCGACGTAGCCGCCGGCGAGGCCCCGCGCCACGCTCTCGAGCTCGAGTTCCGA
>JAJEEA010000171.1 GCA_022821235.1 Vicinamibacteria bacterium | reverse complement strand
CGGCCCCCAGAAGCCGACCGGCCGCACCCGCCGGTAGAACGCCGCCAGCCGCGCCGGGTCCTCCGGCGCCGTGAGCCGTATCGCGGCCAGCGCCGCCGCCGTCGAAGCCGCCGCCGCCAGCAGCAGCCGCAACGGCTGCTGGTCGTCGTCGAGGAAGAGAATGAGCAGCGGGGCTACCGCGCACGATACCACCATCGCGGCAATCTCGGCCCACGCGTTCATCCGCCACCAGATCCACCGCAGCACCAGCACCACGCCGAGCCCCGCCCCGAACAGGAGGTTGATCTGCCACGCCTGGTTGATCGAGGTCAGCCGGGTCATGATGGCGAGGGCGATCACCAGGGTCAGCACCGCCGCGGCCCGGGCCACCCACACCAGGGCGCGGCCGCTCGGCTCGGTCCCCAGCCACGCCCGGCAGATGAACCGCCGGTAGATGTCGTTGGTCCAGTACGACGCCCCCCAGTTGAGGTGGGTGTCGACGGTCGACGCGAGGGCCGCGAGCATGCCCGTCAGCATGAGGCCGCGCACCCCCGCCGGCAGCAGCTCGGCCATGCCGCGGACATAGGTGGCCTCGCGGTCGGCCTGCACGAAGCCCGGGGCCAGGCCCGGGTCGGGGGGGAAGAGCACCAGCAGCCCCACCCCCAGGGGCAGCCACAGCAAGCTGCGCACCAGCACCTGCGTGAACGTGAACACCACCGCCGCCGTCTTCGCGTCGCGGTCGGTGCGGCACGCCATCGACCGCTGGGCGAGGTAGCCGCTGCCGTCCGACACCGCGTTGATGAGCCACAGCAGCCCCAGCAGCGAGAGGACCGTGAAGGTGACGTCCTTGCCGTGCCCCGGCGTGAACGCGAGGATCTCGTCGGGCCGGATGCCGCCCGGCCCGCCCGCCGCGAACGTCTCCCGCACCCGCCCGGGCAGCGCGCCGAGGCCGCCCGCCTCTGCCACCACGAACGCCGCGAACGCCGCCGTGCCTACGCCCATGACCGCGATCTGCCCCATGTCGGTGGCGACCACCCCGCGCAGCCCCCCGGTGGCCGAGTAGAACGCCACGACGGCGAGGATCAGGACCAGCGACAGCAGGTTGTTCGCGGTCTTCACCCACACCTCGGGGTCGTCGGCGCCCCCGATGGCGAGCGGCGTGCCGATCGCCTCGACCAGGGCCACGACCGGCTCGAACGCCGCGCCCGGCAGCCACGCGTGCCACAGCAGGAAGGGCTCGGCGATCTTCGCGGCCGCGAAGAGCACCCAGGCGAGGGTGACGCAGTTGATGACGGTGCCGAAGTAGAACGCCTTGACGCCGCGCAGCGCCGCCGCCGGCGTCCCCCCGTAGCGCACCTCGGTGAGCTCGGCGTCGGTCACCACCCCGGCCCGGCGCCACGCCCCGGCCAGCACGAAGCCGAGGAGGAGGAAGGTGACGCCGAAGATCCAGAGCTGCCACAGCCCGAAGATGCCCGCGGTGGCGATGATGCCGGTGACGAGCAGCGGCGTGTCGGCCGCGAACTGCGTCGCGTCCATGCTGAGGCCGGCCTTCCATCACGGCAGGGTCCGGCCCGCGAGGAAGTACTCGTCGAGGTTCTTCGACGCCTGCCGCCGGTGGCGGACGCCGGCGCTGACCGCGTAGGCGACGAAGGCGAGGACGATGAGGGCGTCGACGGGATGCACGCGTCCATCCTGCCGCGGCCGGCCCGGGGCCGGTCAGGCCGTGCCGCGGTCGTGGGGCCGGACCACCCACACCGCGGCGGCCGGGGGGTCGCTCTCGGCGAGGTCCGTCTCGAGGCGCAGGTGCTCCTCGAACGCGAGCCACTGCCGGTCGGTCCAGCGCCGACGGTGGCTCCGCGGCTGGGCGGCCAGCTCCGCCCCGTCGGTGCCGGCGTACACCGGCATCGGCTTGCGCACGTGGGAACGACTCACCCGTCGCGCGTCCACGGCGACCGCGTCCGTCACCTCGTGGGTGGGAAGCGGCACCGGGACGTACTCGACGCCGCTCTCGTCTCGATAGATCACGGTGCCATTCTACGCGCCCTCGGCCGGCGGGCGGCGACCATTCGACCGGCGGGGCGCCGGCCGGGTGCTCGGTCGGTGGGAAGCGCGCCTCGTCGGCATGCCGGTGGCGAGGGTGTCGACAGATCATGGCGCCGGCCGGTGCTCCACCCGCGGCGGGCGAAACGCAACCATCGGCCTGCGGCCGACGATTCGACGAGCGCGGCGCTGGCCGGGTGCTCGACCGCCGGCGCCAGGCGCACCGACGGCTGGGCGGCGACGATTCGGCGAGCGCGAAGCGGGTGGGCGGCTCGACCCGCGGCGACCAGCGACGGCGGTGGACCGCAACGGCCGACGATTTGACAGGGGAACGCGGCTTGTCCGACGATGGGATCGGTGTTGACCCGCGCGATGGCGCGGCGGTCACCGGTCGATGCGGGGCGGATCGGCGGCCGGCCGGGTTGGGACCCGACACATGGACGGCTCGCCCCACGAAGGAGGTGATCCCGTGGACGACTATGGCAGCGGTTCTGCGGAGGTGGCGTCCTCGTAGGGACCTCCAGCGCACACGCGGCGCCGGGACCCCGCGCGGGGTAACCCAACGTCGCTGACGCAGACCGACCTGGGCCCCGGTTCCCCCCACGGGAACCGGGGCTTTTTCGTCTCGGTCGCCGCGGACCCGTTCGCACCGTTTCGGCGCCGGCCCTTCGTGTGCGAGGGCTGAAAGCAGCGCAGCCACGCGAGGCCCCGGCGCCTCCGCTTCCAGCGGGCGAACCCGCGGGTCGGATGGTAGAGCGGTATCGCCAGCGCCGCGGCCAGGAGCCACGGGGCGCCCAGGTTCGGCACGCTCAGGTATTCGCCCCGGTTCGGCCCGAGCAGGGCGCAGGCGACCAGATACCCCGCCTTCAGCACGTACAGGTGGAAGACATGGAAGAACAGCCCCGAAGATCGCCGTCGCCGCGGTGATTCGCCGATCTCGGGTGGTAGCATGGGCCTCGCGGGTGCCGGGGCGAGCCGTGACCACGCGGCCGCCCCGCGGAGCGCCCGTTCTTCGCGCCGCCGGTATCCCCCGGGGCCGATTCTGCCGAAAGAAGGATCGAGGGAGCGTGCGGCAACGTTGGAGGTGGGGCCGGTGACGACTCGACTCTCGGCGATCGTGTGGTGTCTCGGGCTGGTTTCCGTTCCTCTCCTCTCGGCGGCTCAGCCCCCGGACGCCGGCGGCCTCGACAGGTCCCCCGACCCCGGCGTCCTCGGCGCGCCCTCGGACGCCAGTGCCCCCGACGCCGGCGCCCTCGACGCGTCACCGCCCGCCGGCGCCCTCGACGCGTCGCCGCGCATCGACGCCCTCGATGCCCTCGACGCCCCCGTCGCGGGCCGCCGGATCGTCGACCGCGCTCTCGAGCAGGCCGTCGGGCAGCGGGCGGCGGCGTTCGAGCTCGGCTTCGAGTACTTCACCGACGGCCGGGTCGAATCGCTCGACGGCGACGGGCGCGTCACCGACACCGAGACCACCCGGAACCGCCACTATCCTCTCGAGGGTCACTTCTACTCGGAGGTCATCGGGCGCGACGGCCAGCCTCTCGACGAGGACGACGCCCGGGACGAGCGGGAGAAGAAGTCCGACTTCGTCCGCGAGGCGAGACGCCACGCCGAGCGGGGCGAGCGTTACCAGCCGGACGAGATGCGCGTCGACTTCGACCACGAGCTGATGGACCGCTACGTCACCACCCTCGTCGGCACCGACGTCGTCGGCGGCAGCGTCTGCTGGATCATCGGGTTCGAGCCCCGCGAGGGACGGCTGCCCGACGACCGGCGCCTCGACCGGGCGATGAACCGCTCGACGGGCCGCCTCTGGATCGCGCAGCACGACTACGGCGTGAGGCGGGCCGAGTTCGAGATGCAGCGCCCCGTGCGCTGGCTGTGGGGAATCGCCGGCACCCTCCGCCGCGCGACCGGCCGGCTCGATTTCCGCCGAATCGAATCGGGCCTCTGGATTCCCGACCGGACGCTCGTGGAGATCGAGCTGGGCGTGTTCTTCGGCCTGAAGACGATACGCCGCCGCATCAGCAACGAGTGGGTCGATCCCGTGCTCGAGGAGCCGGACCCGGAAATCGCGCTGCGCTGACCGGCCGGGCCTGCTCCGGCCGAACCCGGCCACGAGACACGTCCGCCCCTGTCGCAGCTACCGACTGCCGCGGGCGGCTCTTCGACGCGGTCACCACCTGACGGGTCCTTCAGCCTGGAGCGTGCGGCCGGCCGTGAGCGTCGATCGGCTATCATGCCTCCCTCGCTCACGGGCCGCGGGTCGGCCGCAACCGGCACCCCGACAGGTGCCTGAACGAGGATTCGGCCGGTGCATCCGGGAAGACCGGCAGGCCACCCGGGTCGGCAACCATCCCTCGGCGCGCCGACCGCGCCGCAGACGCGCACGGACAGCGGGAAGGAGAACGGAACCATGAACAGACGCCAGTTTCTCGCCACGTCGGGCATGACGGTGATGGCGGCGGCCTTCAGGGACCTGCCGCTCGTCGGCATGCAGCAGCTCACCACGTCGTTCGAGGACCTGCGGCGGGGCGTGGGCATCTTCAACGGCCAGGGCGGCACCATCGGGTGGCTCGTGAACGCGGACGGCATCCTCGTCATCGACAGCCAGAACGCCGCCGCCGCGGCCGCCTGCATCGAGGGCATCGGGGAGCGCTCGTCCAACGCCATCGACATCCTCGTCAACACCCACCACCACGGCGACCACGTCGGCGGCAACCAGACGTTCCGTCCGGTGGTCGGCACCATCGTCGCCCACGAGAACAGCGCCGAGTGGCAGCGGCGGACGGCCCGGGAGGCGGGCAACGAGGACTCGCAGGCCTATCCCGACGAGACCTTCGCCGACGAGTGGCGCACCACCATCGGCGACGAGACGGTCGTGGCGCGGTACCACGGCGCCGGCCACACGAGCGGCGACTGCGTGGTGACCTTCGAGCAGGCCAACGTGGTGCACATGGGCGACCTGATGTTCAACCGCCTGCACCCGTTCGTCGACCGCGCCTCGGGCGCGCGCATCTCGGGCTGGATCGACGTGCTCGAGCAGGTGGCGGCCGCGCACTCGGCCGACACCATCTACATCTTCGGGCACGGCACCCCGGGCGCCGGCGTGACCGGCGACCAGGGCGAGCTCGCGCACCTGCGCGACTACTTCACGGCCGCGCTCGAGCTGACCCGCCGCGAGATGCAGGCGGGCCGGTCGCGGGACGAGATCACCGCCACCGAGGCCCTGCCCGGGTTCGAGGACCACGTGTCGCCGTTCGCCCTGCTCAGCCTGGAGGGCGTGCTCGGGGTGGCCTACGACGAGCTCAGCGAGGGGTAGACCCCGCTACCGCCATTCAGCGCCCGCGCCGCGGTCCGCCGAGGGGCCGCGGCGTGGGCCTGCGAGAATGGGAAGTGATGGCACTTCATCCGTACGGCGACGGCTCGTCCGTCGGGGCACGCGGCGGCTCCTCCGTCGCGGCGTGGCGCCTCCCGTTCCTCGTGCTGACCCTCGCCGCGTGCGGCGGCGCGGAAGCTCCCCCCGACGTGGCCGAGTCCTCGTCCTGCATCGGGTGTCATCGCGAGGCGACGCCCGGCGCCGTCACCGACTGGGAGCTGAGCCGGCACCGCGCGGCGGGCGTCGAGTGCAGCCTGTGCCACGGCGACGGGCACACCACGGCCGACGACGTCGCCCTCGTCCGGATGGCGACGGTGGAGGTGTGCGCCGACTGCCATCCCATCCAGGCCGAGCAGTTCACCGGCGGCAAGCACGCCCTGGCGTGGGCCAGCATGAACGCGATGCCCACGACGCACTGGCTGCCGATGGCCCTCACCGAGGGCATGAAGGGCTGCGGCGGCTGTCACCGGGTCGGCATCAAGTCCGAGGACGACATGCGGCAGTTGCGGGCCGAGGGCGCCACGTTCGGCCTCGCGTCGTGCGACGCCTGCCACACGCGCCACCTGTTCTCGGTCGCCGAGGCGCGCGAGCCGCAGGCGTGCCGGACGTGCCACATGGGCATCGACCACCCGCAGTGGGAGATGTACTCGTCGTCGAAGCACGGCGTGCGGCACCTCCTGAAGCAGAACGGGACGCTGCCCGACGAGGCCGCGGCGCCGACCTGCCAGACCTGCCACATGCCGCGGGGCGACCACGAGGTCCGGACCGCGTGGGGGTTCCTCGCCGTGCGCCTGCCCCTCGCGGACGACCCCGGGTGGGCCGCCGACCAGACGACCATCCTGCAGGCCCTCGGGGTGCTCGACCCCGACGGCAACCCCACGCCGCGCCTCGAGGTCGTCGAGCAGGCCGACGTCGCCCGGCTGACCCGGGAGGACTGGCAGCGCGAGCGCGACCGCATGATCGCGGTCTGCGAAGACTGCCACTCGGGCAACTTCGTGCGGGCGGAGCTCGAGAAGGGCGACGACATGATCCGCGAGGCCGACCGCCTGCTGGCCGAGGCCATCCGCATCGTCGCCGGGCTCTACGCCGACGGCGTGCTGCAGAAGCCAGACCACTACGCGTACGACTACCCGGACCTGCTGACGTTCCACGACGCGCCGACGGTGATCGAGCAGCGCCTGTTCAGGATGCACCTGGAGCACCGCATGCGGACCTTCCAGGGCGCCTTCCACAACAACCCCGACTACTCGCTGTGGTACGGCTGGAGCGAGATGGTGCAGGACCTGACCGAGATCAGGACGATGGCCGAGGAGCTGCGCGCGCGCTAGTGTGTCGCGTCAGCAGTCCATGCACAGTAGCCCTTGAGCGACACGACGACGGCTCGCCCGTGTTTCCGGAACTGAGTGGCGCGTCCGAGTGCCCGCTACTGCACAGGAACTTCCGGTGGAGGACACTAGCCGGTGGTGTGTCCCGAGAGTGCCTCGCCTGTCACCGGGGCAGCCGATCCTGCGAGGAGCAGGCGGCCCATGCGCGCTTTCTCGCCGACCTGCGCGAGGGAACGCGGTCGTGCGTGATGTGCCACAACCCGGTGCACGAAGCGGCGCAGCTCGACCGGTGCCCGCTCCTCGACCCGGGGAGGCTGCCATGAGCCGGGTGAGCCTGCCGGGGCTGCGGAACGGGCTGGCCGGCCGGCTGCAGGTGTCGGGCCTGCCGACCGCAACGGGACTGGGCGTGGCGCTGCCCACGCTGTTCTGGAACCACCCGGTCTCGTTCTTCCTGTTCGCCGTTCCGGGCGCGGCGCTCGTTGGCGCCGGCATGCTGCTGTGCCTGTGGTCCGTGGCGACCCGGGGCGAGTGAAACCCCTGAGAACCCGTCGAGCCCTCTCGACGATGCCGGCGAACGAGCCTCTCAGGCGGGAACTCCTGGAGATTGCCCGGCTGGACCGCGCGACTCGGGCCGAGCTCGCAGCCTCGGGCGACCTGTTCGACGGCGGCTACGAGCCTCGCATGGCCCGCGTCCATCAACGAAACGCGCAACGCCTTCGGCGCGTGATCGAGTCCGTCGGCTGGCCGGGAACGGACCTCGTCGGTCCTGACGGCGCCGAGGCGGCCTGGCTGGTGCTCCAGCACGCGATCGCCGAGCCCGACCTGCTCCGCCGGGCGTTGCCTCTCCTGGAGACGGCCGCACGAGAAGGCAGGGCGGATCCCGTCCACGCGGCCATGCTGGAGGACCGGATCCGGTTCTTCGAGGGCCGGCCCCAGCGCTACGCGACCCAGCTCGATTGGGATGCCGAGGGGAAGCTCTCTCCCGGCAAGGTGGAAGATCCCCGGAGGCTCCCCGAGCGCCGACTCGCCGTCGGCCTCCCGCCGCTGGAGGAGCAGATGGCGTAAGCGCGCAGACGGGCGGCCTCCGAGGGCGATGGGCCGCCGGCAGATCACCAGGCGTACGCGAGCGCCCGGGATGCGTGGGCGGCAGGGGTCGGATGGCGCGCCGGCTGAGTGGCGCGTCCTTGCCGGCCAGCCGCCGGGAGCGGAAGCAGTCGAGACGCGACCCCGACGCCGCCCCCGGCTTCACGGGAACGCGGCGCCGCCTCGACGCCGATCACGCCCAGGTCGCCGGCTGCGGTCCAGGCCGACGCCTGCCTATAATGGGAAGTGATGGCACTCCATACCCACGGCGATGACTCCTCCGTCGTGGCACGCGGCAGCTCCTCCGTCGCGGCGTGGGCCGTTCTTCGCCGCGTGCGGCGGCGGGGATCCTCCCCCCGACGCGGCCGAGGCCTCGTCCTGCATCGGGTGTCGTCGCGAGGCGACGCCCGGCGTCGTCACCGACCGGGAGCTGAGCCGGCACCGCGCGGCGGGCGTCACGGCGACGGGCACACCACGGCCGACGACGAGCCGCCGGGGCGCCCGCGTGACGACGCGCGAGGAGGGCGCACACCGGGCCAATGACCGGCGCCGACTTCATCCTGGGCATCCTGGCCGTCGCCACCCTCGCGCTGATCGCGGTGGTGGTCCGCCGGCCCGAGGCGGCGGCCACCGTCGGGGGCCGGGTTGCCGCGTTCGCGGCCCTCTTCGCGCTCCCCGGGCTCGTGCTCATGGGGGGCGCCGTCCGGCACTACGAGCAGGCCAAGACCACGACGTTCTGCCTGTCGTGTCACCTGATGGGGCCCTGGCGGCAGAGCCTGCGCATCGACGATCCGCGGTTCCTGCCGGCCGCGCACTACCAGAACCGGCGGGTCCCGGTGGACCGCGCCTGCTACACCTGCCACACCGACTACACGATGTTCGGCGGCGTCGACGACAAGCTGCGGGGCGTCCGGCACGTGTGGCACGCCGTGTGGGGGACGGCCTCCGATCCCGTCCGGCTGTACGAGCCGTTCGAGAACCGCGCCTGCCTCGCCTGCCACCAGGGCGGCCGATCCTACGAGGAGCAGGCGGCCCATGCGCGCTTTCTCGCCGACCTGCGCGACGGAACGCGGTCGTGCGTGATGTGCCACAACCTGGCGCACGAGACGGGGCGGCTCGACCGCTACCAGCTCCTCGACCCGGGGAGGCTGCCATGAGGCGCTCGAGCCTGCCGGGGCTGCGGAACGGGCTGGCCGGCCGGCTGCAGTCGTCGGGCCTGTTGACCGCGGCGGGGCTGGGCGTGGCGCTGCCCACCCTGTTCTGGAACCACCCGGTCTCGTTCTTCCTGTTCGCCGTCCCGGGCGCGGTGCTCGTGAGCGCCGGCATGTCGCTGTACCTGTGGTCGGTGGCGACCCGGGGCGAGTGATCCCGGCGCCGGCCGCGCCGCGCGACTTCGCCGTCCCGGGCGCGGTGCTCGTGAGCGCCGGCATGTCGCTGTACCTGTGGTCGGTGGCGACCCGGGGCGAGTGACCCCGGCGCCGGCCGCGCCGCGCGACTTCGCCGTGCCGGGCGCGGTGCT
>JAJEEA010000096.1 GCA_022821235.1 Vicinamibacteria bacterium | reverse complement strand
CGGCCGGGTCCCGGCCGCCGACGCCGACCTCGCCCGGGCGGGAGGGGTGACCAACTGGGTCACCTTCGTCGGCAGTGGCGGGCCGCGCTTCCACGTGGGGCAGACTCAGGAACCGAGCAGCGCGGCCTACGCGTTCGCCATCCTGAACGCCACGAGCTACGCGGCGATCGACGACGACCTCATCCCCCGGCTCCGGGCGTTCTGTCGCGAGCGGTTCCCCGATCTCCGCGTCACCCTCAGGACCCTGCAGATCGGCCCACCGTTCGCGGCGCCGGTGGAGATACGGCTGTCCGGGCGTGACCACGAGGCGCTGCTCGACGCCGTCGCCGGCGTCAAGGCGCGGCTGCGCGCGACCCCCGGGGCCCGCGACGTCGAGGACGACTGGGGCCCCCGCAGCAAGAAGCTGGCGATCGAGATCGACCAGCCGCGCGCCCGGCGGGCCGGCGTCACCAGCCGGGACGTCGCGATCTCGCTCCAGACGGCGCTCGGCGGCTTCGAGACGACGGAGCTTCGGGAGAAGGGGGGCGCGAACATCCCCGTACTGCTCCGATCGACCCTGGCGGGCCGCGCCGATCCCGCGATGCTCGACCGAATCTCGGTCCACGCGCAGGCGACCGGGCGCGCCGTGCCGCTGCTGCAGGTCGCGGCGCCCGAGCTGGTCTGGGAGCCGTCCACCGTGCGGCGGCGCAACCGCATCCGGACCGTGACGGTATCGTCCGACGTGGCCCCCGGCGTGACGCCGGGAGAGGTCGTGGCGCAGCTTCGGCCCTGGCTCGACGGGCAGCAGGCGGGATGGCCGCTCGGCCTCCACTACGAGCTCGGCGGCGAGGAAGAACGATCGGTGGAGGCGAGCCGGTCGATCGTCGAGAAGCTGCCGCTGGCCGGGCTGGTCATCCTGCTGTTGCTGGTCGGCCAATTCAACTCGATACGCTGCGCCGTCATCATCCTGCTGACGATCCCGCTGGGATTGATCGGCGTCGTCGCCGGGCTGATCGTCGCGCAGTCGTACTTCGGGTTCATGACGCTCCTCGGCGTCGTCGGACTGGCCGGCATCGTCATCAACAACGCGATCGTGATCGTCGACCGCATCCGCGTCGAGATCGACGAGTACGGTCTCGACCCGCCCCGGGCGATTGTCGGCGCCGTCCAGCGGCGCCTCCGGCCGATTCTGCTGACGACGGTGACGACCGTCGTCGGTCTGATCCCGCTCTGGATCGGCGGCGGGCCGCTCTGGGAGCCGATGGCGGTGTCGATCATCTTCGGGTTGCTGTTCGCCGCCGTGCTGACCCTCGGCGTCGTTCCCGTCCTCTATTCGGTGCTCTTCGGGGTCCGGTTCGACCGGTTCGAGTACTGACCACTGGACGCACGACGCACGAACTCACCCCCGATCACCTTTGCGGCGTTGCGGGCTTCGAGGAGAGACGATGACCGCATCGAGGTCGGCCCGGGTGCCACGGGAGATCGAACCCGATGCCATGCAGCGGTCGACCCGTCAGCCGCCGTCTCCGCCCCCAGCCGCGCCCCCATCGCCGAGGCCCCCGCCATCGCCGACAGCGCCGGCGCCGCCGTTCCCACTGTCGGCCGTGAGATCGTCGCCCTGCATCGCGGCGAGCGGGATGTTCCCGCCGGCGCTCCCCGCGGCCCTCCCGTCCGGCCTGTCGGCAATCCTCGCCGCGCCGGCGCGGCGGGCCCGCCGGGCTTCCAGCTTCGCGGCTAGCGGCGCCACTCTCGACACGACCGCCGCGACGAGCAACGCGCCCGCCGTCAGGACGGCGAGGACCACGGCCACGGCGGCGAGGAATCTCAGCATTCCGCTCCCATGCGGTTCGTCACGGAACGGAGCTTGGCACGGCCCGCGGATGGGCCGCGGCGGTCGTCAGGGCAGGGCGCTCGTCCTCAAGCGGTAGCCCCCGTCGCCGTCCGGCTCGCGGTACACCGCATGACAACTGTTGCAGGCCTCGGCGACCTCGTCTCCGATCGCCACCGCCGCGGCGGCGTCCACCGACTCGACGGAGAGCGCGGTGTCGAGGGCGTCGAGCCGGTTCAGCGCCGTCCGCAGCCAGCCCACCGCGTCGTCGCGGTCGCGATCACGCCAGAACGTGATGGTGGTGGCGAGCTGCTCGCGGGACCGGATGGCGCGCTCCTTGGCGGTGGAGTGGTCGCCGGCGGCCAGGGCGGCGCGCACGCCGGCCACGTTGGGGCCGAGCGTGGTCATGGTGGCCTCGAGATGCGCCTCGGTGAAGATGGGGTAGGGCCCCTGCTGCGCGGACGACGACGCCGGCAGCAGCAGGGCGGCCGCGGCCAGGATGGACGCGGCCGCCGCGAGGGCGGGTCGAGGGAGCCGGCGGCGGAGGCCCCGCCGCCTTCGAGTCCCGGGACGGCGCGCGGGATCGACGCGCGCATCCTGCGATCGTCGCTGCATGGTCGCGATTCCAGCCGCGAGGCGCCTACGCCGTCAACCGGCCGAGCTTGCCGTTGCTGTCCCCGAACGCCTCCACCGGCGTGCCCAGCCACTCGAGAATCGTGACGTGCAGGTTGGCGAGCGGCGTGTCCTGGGGATAGCGGACGTAGCGGCCGCCGGTGATGCCGGCGTTCTGGCCGCCGACGAGGGCGACGGGCAGATCGTCGTGGAAGTGCGTGTTGCTGTCGCTGATGCCGGTGCCGTAGAGGAACAGCGTCGAGTCGAGCATCGAGCCGTCGCCCTCGGGGATGGCGTCGAGCTTGGCCACCAGGTACGCGAACTGCTGGAAGTGGTACTCGTTGATCAAGTGCAGCCGGTTCAGCTTGGCCGGCTCGTCCTGGTGGTGCGACAGCGGGTGGTGCGAGTCGGGCACGCCGATCTCGGGATAGGCGCGGCCGCTCACCTCGCGCGCGAGCATGAACGTGCTGATGCGGGTGAGGTCCGTCTGGTAGGCGAGGGCCAGCAGGTCCATCATCAGCTTGGCGTGCTCGGCGTAGTCGCTCGGCACCCCGACGGGCTGGTCGACCACCGGCAGCTCGCGGGCGCTCTGCTCCTCGGCCATCGTGATCCGGCGCTCGATGTCGCGGACCGCCTCGACGTACTCGTCGAGCCGGGCCTGGTCGCCGGGTCCCAGGACCGTCCCCAGCCCCCGCAGCTCGTCGTTGACGAGGTCGAGGATGCTGCGGTCGCGCCGCATGCGGGCCCGCCGTGCCTCGGGGTCGGTGCTGCCGCTGGTGCCGAACAGCCGCTCGAACACCGCCCGGGGGTCGTTCTCGATGGGCAGCGGGGTGGTCGGCGTCCGCCACGCGATGGTGTTGGTGTAGGCGCAGCTCGCGCCGCCGTCGCAGTTGCCGACCATCGCGTTCGACTCGATGCCGAGCTCGAGCGACGCGAGCTGGGTCTCGTTCTGCAGCTCGCGGGCCGCGATCTGGTCCACCGAGACGGCGTTCGAGACGTCGGCCCCGTTCGTCATCTTGTAGGGCACGCAGGTCAGGAAGGTGCCGGCGGACCGGGCGTGGTCGCCGCCGCCCCTGACGAGGTTCGCGGGCTCGTCGTCGAGGCCGCCGCAGATCGTCACGCGGTCGCGGAACGGCTCGAGCGAGCGCAGGGTCGGCGGCAGGGCCTCGAGCTTGCCCGGCGCGTGCCGCGGGTACCAGTAGGGCATGGACATGCCGTTGGGCACGTAGAAGACGCCGAAGCGCTTGATCGGCGCGGCTGCGGTGCGGCTCTGCGCGGTCGCGGCCGGCACCATGGCGTCGAGCAGCGGGAGGGCCACGGTGGCGCCGAGGCCGCGCAGCACGGTGCGACGGGGCAGATGGGTGCGGGTGATGAACATGGCCATTCTCCAGAAGTTCCGAGTCGATCGCGTGCAAACGTCCTTCGATGTCGCGCGTCCCTGGCGAAGCGGGCACTCCTGCTCGCGCCGCGCGTCCGGCCGGCCGTTCAGTCTCCGCCGCCGTGGAGCCCCGGCGCGTTGACGTGCGCAAACACGGCGTCGGTCAGCGTCTGCAACTGCCCGCGCACTTCGGCCAACTCCTCACGGACGGCCGCGAACTCGGCCGCCATCTCCTCACGGACAGCCGCGAACCCGGCCGCCATCTCTTCACGGAACGCCGCCAACTCCCGCTCCGTGGTCCATGACTGGAACGCCGCGAACAGCGCCGCCAACGCCGCTATCGCAAGCGTGAAGTCCCGGATGGTCTCTCGCATGCGTTCTCCGTTCACGCGCCGACTCGCTGCCGCCGCCTTTCACAGGCCTGGCAGTTGGAACGCAGTCCCTCTACGGCTGCGCGTCGACCAGGATCTCCGCCTCGGGCGCGCGCCGCATCAGGAACTGGTCGCTCGTGACGACGCCGAGCACCAGCGACGACCAGCGGTAGTCGTCGTGCTCGAGGTCCCGCACGATGCGCCGCAGGGTCGGGGCGTCGTAGTAGTCGAGGCCGCGGCCCAGGGCGTAGATCATCATCTTCTCCACGACCGTGTGCACGAAGTCGTGCCCCGTCGCCAGCAGCCCCTCGCGGAACGCGCGGGGGCTGTCGATGGTGGCGCCGTTCCACTCGATGGTCGCGTTGATCGCGGCCCCGCCGTCGCTGTCGCGCCAGCGTCCGACCGCGTCGAAGTGCTCCATCGCGAAGCCCAGCGGATCCATCCGGGCGTGGCAGCTCGAGCAGACGGGGCTGGCGCGGTGCTGCTCCATGCGCTCGCGCAGCGACGTCGGCCGGGCGCGGTCGCTCTCGGGCAGAGGCGGCACGTTGGGCGGCGGGGGCGGCGGGGGCGCCCCGAGCAGGGTCTCGAGCACCCACAGGCCCCGCAGCACCACCGACGTCCGGTTCGCGTAGGAGGTGACGGTCAGCAGGCTCCCGTGCCCGAGCAGCCCGTGCCGGCGGTCGTCCTCCCACTCGTGGCGCCGGAAGTGGGTGCCGTAGAGGTCGTCGACGCCGTAGTGGCGCGCGAGCTGCTCGTTCAGGAACGTGTAGTCGGCCCGCAGCAGGTCCTGCAGGGGGCGGTCGGCCCGCACCTGGCTCTGGAAGAAGAGCTGCGTCTCGCGGACCATCGCCTTGCGCAACGAGTCGTTGAACCCGGCGAAGAGGGCGCCGTCGGGGTCCTGCGAGAAGATGTTGCGCATCTGCAGCCACTGGCCCGCGAAGTCGTCCATGAACCGCTCGGCCCGCCGGTCGGCGAGCATCCGGCGCACCTGGGCGGCCAGCGTCTCGGGCTCGCTCAGCACGTCCCGCTCCGCGAGGTCGAGCAGCTCGTCGTCGGGGACGCTCTTCCACAGGAAGAACGACAGCCGGGTCGCCAGCTCGAGGTCGCTCAGCCGGTAGATGGCGCCGGCCGGGGTGTCGACGGGCTGCCGCTCGACCCGCATCAGGAACTGCGGCATCGACAGCAGGCCCTCGAGGGCCCGCTCTATCCCCGCGTCGAAGTCGCGCTCGCGCCGGCCCTCGCGGTAGAGGCCCAGCAGGGGCTCGACGTCGTCGGGGCCGACGGGCCGGCGGTAGGCCCGCCGCGCGAGACGGCCGATGATGGCGCGTGCGCAGGGCTCCTCGTCCGCGATGCCCTCCGGGTAGCAACTGAAGATCTGCCGGCGGCTCGGGGTGTCGTCGGGCACCGTGCCGTCGAACGGCCCGGAGACGAACACCTGGTGGATGCCCGGCATCAGCCCGGGCGGATGCGGAGACGGGGCCGAGTCGGTGAACGCGACCGACAGCAGCCGGGTGCCCGCCTCGACCGGCACCCGCACCTCGAGGGCGTGGTCGGCGGTCATCCGGTACTCGTGCAGCCGCTGCCCCTCGACGTCGTCCTCGGGCACCGCGATGAGCGACCCGGGGTCGGGACCGGGATACCGGCCGCCGATGGCGAACTGCTCGACGAGGGCGTGGTCGATGCGGATCTCGATCTGGTGCTCGTTCTCGGCGATGCCGTCGATGGTCTCGATGGTCTCGTTGCGCTTGAGGCGGATGGCGAAGAGGTACTCGCCGTCGAGCGGAAAGTGGTGGCGCACCGCGAGCCCGCCGTGCGTCGCGAACGGCAGCTCCTCGCCGGCCCGCACGTCGCGCTGCTCGTAGCCCACCTCGTAGAGCTGCATGACGGGGCGGATGTCGGGGCTGCCCACCGCGGCCCGGCTGATCTTGGTCGCGGCCGCGATGTAGCGGGACATCAGCCCCGGCGTGATCGACAGCACCTCCGCGTTGTTGTCGAAGCCGAAGCCGGCCATGTCGGACGGCAGCAGCTCCTCGCCGTTGACCTCGAGGCCCAGCAGGTCCTCGATGACGTTGACGTACTCGACGCGGTTCAGCCGCCGCGACGCCACCCGCCCGGGGTTCGGGTCGGCCGCCGCCGCTGCGTCGAGGGCGTGCTCGAGGCCGGTCACGAACGCGTCGATCTCGGCCGCGTCGGGGCGCGGCCGCCCCTCGGGCGGCATCTGCCCGGTGCGCAGCTTGTGGACGACCCGCTCCAGGACGGAGGCATGGGCCGCGGTCTGCGCGGGGTCCACCGCGCCGAGGTCGAGCCCGCCGGTCAGCAGCCGCGGGTTGTGGCAGGTGACGCAGTAGCGATCGAACAGCTCGCGCGACGGCGGGCCCTCCACACCTTGGCCGCCCGCCACGGTCGCCGGCCACGCGGCGAGCGCCACTCCCGCCGCCAGCGCCACACCGATGCATCGCTTCAGCATGCCACCACCTCTTCGCTCTCCGGTTCCGGGAGCCTCCAGTATAGCGCCGGCGGCCGCGGAACGAGCCGGCAAGAGCCGCCGGGAGACCGACGGGCTCTTGCCGCACGCTGGCGACGCTCAGGCAATCATCACCGTCCTCGGGAACTGCGAGTTGTCCTCGAGGCCGGTCTGCTTGATGGCCGACAGCTCCTCGCTCGTCGGCTGCACGTTGCCGTCGACGTCGGTGACCCGCGACACCAGGGTGTGCTCGCCCGGGGTGGCCCCGTCCCACGCGAACCGGAACAGCTTCCACGAGTACTGGCCGCCCGTCGACGGGTCCAGCGTCGCCGCCTGCCACGCCCCGTCGTCCACCTTCACCTGCACCCCGCGCAACGGCGTGCCGTCGTGGAGGACGAAGCCGAGCACCTCGTGGCGGTCGCCGACCCGGGTCACCCGCGCGATGACCGACTTGACCCGCAGCCGCGACACCTCGGTCTCGTGCCACACCGTCTCGCCGCCGATCTCCTCGGACCACAGGGTGCGGTACCACCGCGCCTGCCACTTGCCGAGGAACCGCTCGGACTGCACGCGGACGTGGGAGAGCCACTTCACGTTGGTCACGCCGTACCACCCCGGCACCAGCAGCCGCAACGGCGCGCCCTGCTCGACCGTCAGCGGCGCCCCGTTCAGCGCGTAGGCGAGCAGCGGGCCGGTGGTCATGCCGTCGGCGAGGGACAGGCTGCGGGCGAACGGCTGGTCGATCTCGTAGGGGGTCCCGCGGAAGTCGACGGTCTCGGGCCCCTTGTCGGCGCCGAAGAACACGACCTCGCGCGCCGCCGGCTGCACGCCGACCAGATCGAGGACCGCGCGTAGCGGCACCCCCGTCCACCGGCCGTTGCTCGCCAGCCCCTGGATGAGCCGGCGGGAGTTGCCCGAGCACTCGTAGCCGGCGTCGATCTCGATGCTGTCCATCCCCCGCAGGTCGTCGAGGGTCAGCGTCGCGGGCCGATCGACGAGGCCGGACACGCCGAGGCTGAACCCGGCGGCGTCGATGACCGGCTTGCCGAAGTGCTGGATGGTGTAGAACGAGTCCGCCGGCGTGTACGGACCGTCGATGTTGCGAACGTCGTAGATCCGGATGGCGGAAGCCGGGTTCGGCTGGCCGAATCCGTCCGGCACGTCGGTGAACGGCACCGGCGTCTCGTCCTGGGCCAGGGCCGGCAGGCTCCACCCGTGCACGCCCAGCGCCCCCGCCCCGGCCAGCGCCAGGCTTTGCTTCATCATCTCCCTGCGGGTCGTCTCCCGGGGGCTCGTTCCACTCGTCATTTGCGCACTCCTCTCGCCGGCGTCGCCGGCGAAGACGGTCAGTTCCCCTTGTTCACCGAGCGGGGTGTCCGGCACTTGCCCGTACCAGTGTCTTGCGCCGCGGCCGCGGCGGCTCGCTACTGCTCCGCCCCCGCGACGGCGGCGCCGGCCAGGATGTTGTAGAGGCCGTAGTTGCCCTCGTGGCAGGCGTACTCGTACACCGGATACGGGTTCCGCTGCATCGGCACCGAGTAGGTCCACGGCCGCGTCCAGACCGTCGGGTCGTCCACCGTCACGTCGTAGCGCAGCGTGTCGGCGTCCACCCGGGTGAGCCGCTCGATCAGGGTCAGGTTGGGGGTGGTCGCCCCCCGCTGGAAGTTCGTCTCGCGCAGGAAGTTCCTGGTCTCGACGACCAGGGTGTCGCCGTCCCAGCGGCCCCGCGAGTCGCCGGTACACTGCCGGACCGAGTCCGTCAGATGGGGACGCCCGTCCAGCGGCACGACCCGGGCCTCGTGGTTCATCTCGGCGAGGAGGACCACGGTGTCCTCGGTCTGGAACACCTGCAGGTTGTTGTTGTAGGCGCTCGGGGCCATCGGCGGGCCCGAGTTGAAGCCGAGGATGCAGCGCACCTGCAGCCCCCCGGGACCGAGGTCCTCGACGAAGCCGCCGGGCGTCGGCTCGTGGCTGGACACGGCGCTGCGCGCCTCGGCGAGGGCCGCCTGCCGCTGGCGGGCCTCCTCGGTCAGGGCCGGAATGCGGCCGTCGGGCGGATCGACGATCAGCGACGTGCGCTCGGTCGTCACCGAGGTCCCCTCGTCGAACCAGAAGTCGTTGTAGGGCACCACGCGGTCCGAGGTGTCGGCGTCGCGGCTCCGGCTGCGGATGGTCTCGGCCGCGAACTCCGCCGCCTGCTCGGGCGAGAAGCTCTCGTCGTCGGCCAGCTCCTCCGGCCGCTCCATGGGGGTCAGGCTGCGGAAGTCCCAGACCCCCTGCAGGTCCGGGGCGCCCCACGCGGTGCGGGGGGCTTCCGAGGCCTCGGTCTGGGCGGCGGCGCCGGCCGGCGCCAGGGTCACGAGGGCCGCCGCGGTCAGCGAGCATGCGATCAATCGGCTGTTCATCTTCCACCTCCACAACACTACGCCACTACGCCGCACTACGCCGCCGACGGCCCATCAAGGATCGTCGCAGCCGGCAAACAATCGGAACTGCTGCAGCATCGGGGCGCCTGCGAGTGTACACCACCGACCGGCCCCGTGCTTCACGCGCTGCGGAACCTCTCGGCCGGCCGGCGGCGAAACCGGAACGCTGCCGGCCGGACCCTTCCCGAGGCACCCGGCCAGTTGCCGACCCGACATCCGTCGACGCACCGTCACCGGGCCGGCCATTCGCGCTCGACGACCCGGTCGAACGGGCGCGCCACCCGCTGCACGCGGTAGGCCTGCCGGCGCCGCAGGTCGTACCGGTCCCCGGGGGCCAGGAAGTAGAAGCGCCCCCCCGAGTCGAGCAGCCGCCCGCGGTCGTAGATGACGGCGTAGCTCCGCCCCATCACCTCGAACTCGTCGCCCTGGACGACGATCGCAGTGTCCTCGTCGATGCCGATGCCCAGCAGGTGGGGGTGGGCCTCGATGACCTCGATGAGGTCGAACTGCCGGTTGCGCCGCAGCAGGTGCTGGTCGATGGCGGTGTCGCGGAGGAATCCGAACCCGACCTCGTGGTCGCCCATCATGATGGTGTTGGTGGCGGTGTCGCCGCGAACGAGGTACGAGCCGAGGATGGTCGCCCCCGCCGACGAGCCGCCGACCACCCCGCCGCGCCCGAGCACGCCGGCAATCTCCTCCTGCACGCGCGTGCCGAGATAGGCGTCGGCCAGCCGCCACTGCCGTCCGCCGGGGAACCACACCCCCCGCGCCCGCCGCAACGGCGCGCTGAACGCTGGGTCGTCGGCCACCGCGCGGTCGGTGGTGTGCAGCACCCACAGGTCGACGGCCCCGGCGTCGCGGAACGCGCGGAGGCCTGGGTAGTACTGGTCGTAGGTCTCCCCGCCGCCGGCGGTCGGGATGACCACGATCGGCGCCTCGGGGCCGCCCGCGAGCTGCACGAACCGCTCGACGATCGCGGGGTCCCGCATCGCCCCGCCGACGATCACCAGCGACCCGCGCGCGGGTCCGACCTCCTGGGCCACGGCCGCGACCGCGGCCAGCGAGGCGATGATCCAGACCGCGACGACGACGCCCGCACCGACCCGCGCTCTGATCCGCATCACCCGTCCTTCCCCACGAAAAGAATCGAAGCGGGATTGTACAACGCCGCCCCTTCCGACCCGGACCGGGTAGCGCCATGCCACGTCCCGCGGCGACGCCAGTTGGACCCGGGCGGAGATCGGTGCGTGTCGCTCTCCGACGGGGCTCCGCTCCACCCACCGGCCGGCGCATGGGACGCGACTAATCCGCGGGTTGCCGGCCTCCCGAAGGTGGTGGACCTTGAAGGACCCCGACAGCATGTCGAGGAGACCGCGTGGTCTCAGGTCACGAGATCGAAGTGGTTGCCGCGGGCCGCTCGTCGATCGAACGTGTAGGTGCAGGTACACCCGCGTGCGTGGTTGCGATAGGCGATCAGACAGTCCGCGAAGTCGGCGGCCCCCGATTCGAACTCGCGCAATGCCGCCAGGACCGTGTCGCGATCCTCGACCGTGAGCTCGGCGGTTCGCAGGACCTGGCGAATCACCGAAACGACCGCGGCCTTGCCGTGGCGGTAGGCGGTCGTCAGGACCCACACCAGCTCCACCAACACGGGAACGCTGACGTAGCCGGGCGCCTGCGCCGTGCATCGCCCCTCGATGAGGCAGCCGCAGTAGCGGGCGAACCGCCGTGCGTTCGCGACGGTGATGGTCCGGTACCGAGCGCGCACAACGTCGCTGACGTACGGCTGGGGCACCCCGAGCTCCCTGGCAACCCTCCCCTGCGAGACGCCCATCAGCGAGAGAGCCAGACCGAGCCGATTCGATCCGGGCGTCACCGCCTCGGCGCGAAGGTGCGCAAGCTGGCTCTTGGTGAGCATGGCGGACCGTCCAGGCACAGGAGTTGGGTCACAGGCGACACGGCGTGCCACACTGTACACGACTCACAGTGAAGTGACCAGCCGGACGAACGACCGCCGGACGAGCCGGACCAGATCGCGGAGACCGTACCGGCGCAGCCCGGAGAATCCGCGAACAAGCCCCGCGCCCGAGACCGCTGGACTCTCGAATCCGACAGACCTCGTCGGAGAGCAGGATCAGCGAGCCGGCTTTCCAAGATCGGTCGATGAACCGGCGCCGATCCGGGTCTGGTGGACAACCTCAGCGCCCCGGTACGCCCAGGACCGAACAGCCAAGCGGCCGATGCCAAGCGCGCTGAGCGCCGACCCCGGGGTGCTCGAGCCGCGCCTGACGCGGCTCGTCGGCGCCGCCACGCTCGTCGACACGAGCGCGTTCGCCGCCACCGTGCGCCGGCTGTCGTAAGTGCCGCCGGCGCCGGCCCCGACGCGGCGCCGACACCTGGCCGCGTCGATCACCGCGGCGCGCGACGGCCGACACCAGGCCAACAGACTTGAATCAGCAGCGCACAGCCGGACGACTTCAGAAGCCGGCCGCCGTCGAGGCGACCCGACGGGTTGAGAGCCAGCGGCAGGCGCTAGCTAGAGGACGGACAGGGCGTCGCGAACGACGACGACACCCACATCGGCGAGGTGCCGGGTCAGGCCAGGCCAGCGATGACCGGGACACCCCGGTCTGCTCGACGACCGAGCAGGAAGGGCCCGTCCAGGCCCCGGCACGAAAGCCGCGTGCGAGCGCGGAAACCACGACGAGGCCAGCTTGGAGACATGCCCGCGGTCTCGTCCAAGACGAGCAGCCGGGAGCGGCAGCTCGTGATCGCCAGCAGCGGGCACGACACGGCCCAGGCGCCCAGCCGAAGGATCGAGATTCCGGACGTACAGAGACCGGGCCGGCGAGTCCAAGAGCGAACGCCGGGAAGGAGCCGATGGTGGTAGAGTTGAAGAAGAACCACAACAAGCTGAGGGTCCGCGGACGGACCCGCGTACCGAACAGGGTTTCCGGCCGACCGGCGTCCCTGAACCCTCCGGCCGACTCTCGGGCTCGAGGGGAGGAGTCCATATCACTCGTAGAGACGCGTGAAGGTGGTGAACGGATGAAGAAGCTCCGCGCTTCGTCGTCGTCGCCCAGCCGAGACCAAGCGAGCCGAGGCGCAAGCGCCACGACTGACCCGCGCACGCGCAACACGTGCGGCGAGACCTCCACGCACACCACGCCGTCGTCGACGACCCGGCGATACCCCCGCCGACCGAACGCCGGAGAGCGCAGGCCTGCAGCGACGAGCTTGGCTGGACGGCCCCGAAGAGCCTCCGGAATCGTCCGCCGAGCCGTAACAGCCGCGCTCGGGCTGACCATGGTCGGCGTGATCGGCGGAGAGGCACGCGGACAGTCGGGCGCACTGTGGTCAGCTACCTGGGTTGTGGGGCGTCCTGCCCCCGGGGCGTTTACGCAGGGTTATTCGGCGACGCTGGCATACGGCTCTCTGTCCCCCGCGAGCTTCGCGGTAACCGGGACGACGTACTACGTCAACTACCTGATCCAGAACGTCAACCCCAACACGGACAGGCGGGGGGATGTGTGCCTAAACCTCTCGACGACCCCTCCCGGACCCGGTCAGACCCACTCCGCTCGGCTTCCAGGCGACGCGACGACCTCCTACAAGCTGGCCTTGACCACCCAGGCAGGTCTGGTTGGCGAAGGGCTGCTGGTGCGCAAGGCGTACGGCGACGGCACGACGCCCTACTGCGTACGGACAGCAGACCTGACAGAGGGACAGGCCTACACGGTGAGCCTGTTCGTCGGAGGCCCCCCCGAGGTCCGCGTCGAGCCGGTACAGACGCGGACCCCGGCTGGCGAGGACGCAGGGTTCAGGGTGATCGTGACCCCGTTTGCGCCGCGGCTTCTCAACGTCCGTACCGAGACGGTCGTGAGGCGGCCCGGGCAAGGCATCGTTCGTAGCGGTTGGGTGAACATCCCCCGCGGGGCAACGCAGGCCAGCCACACGGTGAGCACCGAGAGCGACACCGAGCAGGTATCGCTGGAGGTACGACCCGCGAGCGGCTACCGCGTGGCAGCGTCACCGAACCACAGGGCGGTCGTCCAAGTCGGCGAGACGGCGGACGTATCCACGGTGCAGGTCCGGACGATCAAGGACACGATCACCGAGGGCGAGACGGCCGTGTTCGTGGTGGCGGCGGAGCCGGCACCGGCGACCGATCTGACGGTGACCCTGAATGTGCCCAGGGCGCCGGCGGCGAACCACGAGGACGAGGACGACGGCAGATTCGGCACGGGGAAGCCGTTCGTCATCCCTGCCGGCCGGTCGGGCAGGCGGCTGGAGTTCAGGACAGCCGACGACGATGTCGGCGAGGAGTCCGGTTACATCCAGGTGACGCTGGACCCGAACGGCGGTCCCGGATGGAAGATCGACAACCCGAACCCGCCCGCGGGAGCGCGATTCGCAAGCGCCCGGGTGAACATCCTGGACGACGACCGCGTGGTCCTGGCCGTGGCCGCCTCGAGCGAGAGCATCACCGAGGGCGAGACCGCGACCTTCACGGTGACGTCGTCGACGCCGCCGGGGTCGGCGCCGTTCGACGGGAACGTGGAGGTGGATCTGACCATCGCCGCGGACGGCGAGGCCCCGCCCCAAACTAGGCCGCAGCTCCAGACCGGGGACTTCGGGGTAACAGCCAACACGGCGAGCCTCCAGATTGCTCGCGGTCAGACGCAAGTGTCGCACTCGGTGCCGACCACTGGCGACGACGTGGCCGAGACAAACGGGTCGATAACCGCAACAGTGTCCTGCTCGATCACGCACCGCTGCGTGATCGGGACCAGGTCAGGCAGCACCGGAATCAGGGACGACGAGCCGGAGATTCGTGTGCAACCCACGCTTACGGGTGAAGCTGCAAAACCCTTTGGGTCGGAACCTGTCCTCAGAGAGGGTGACCCAAGGATCACGGACGCGGGAACGACCGAGCTCTCATTCGCCTTGTCGAAGAGTCACCCATCGCCTCCACTGGTGTATCCAAAGACCAAGCTATGCCTTGACGGCGGATTTCGATTGGGCTTTCCGTTCGAGAACGTCGGCAGCGGCCCGAGGTGCGAACAAGACAGCGGCACGTCTGTTCGAGACGACGGTGGCACTTTTTCTACGATGGCGCTGGTCGACGATTCGTTCTATCAGCCGAAACCAGGACGGCTCACTCTTGAAATCCTGGAGACCCCTGGGGGCAACTACCACGTGCCCGCGGACCCGAAGCACAGGATCGCGACCTGGATCATCGAGAACGACGACCCGCCGGAGCTGCCCGTGCACGAGTGGAACTTCTGGGTCAACAACCACCTGCCGAACGCTCCACCGGTCTGCTGGTCCGCGTACCCGGGCGCCGCGAAGTACAACGCCTATGTGACGGACCAGCATAACCGTCAAGTGGCAGACAAGGACATCACCGGCAGGTGCATACGGCCGGGCGGGACCAACATACTGGTGGTGACGGCGCTCGACGGTGAGGGAAGGGCCATCACCCAACCGTCGAATCCGGTCTGCACGAGCGACGACGAGACGAGCGTGGGGCCGTGCGAATCGCCACCTGCGCCCTGGTTCAACCCGAACTTCCGGGTGGACGACACCACAGACCCGCCGCAGATCGTGTGGGATCCGTACCCCGGGGCCGAAGCGTACCGGTTGGAGTTCCGGCGGCCGACTCTGACACGCGACCCGTACGCCGCCCCCGCGGCCCCCATGGACAACGCCGCCGACGAATACACCGTCCGGGCCAGAGCCGAGCTGGGCGGAGACGCGGTCACGGCCTGGACCAAGTGGTTCCACACGTGTCGGCCCCCGAAGGTCACCGTAGACGGCGACCTGACGGCCCTGAGCCGCGACCCGCACCCCGGCCGCCGCGATGCGGGGGACGGCGGCAATCCCGGCGGCAACACCGGGTCGCAGGGCTGGATCGATCCGAACTTCCGCGTGAACGCCACGACCGATCCACCGCGGGTGGAATGGGACTCGTACCCGAACGCCTCGGGCTACACCGTCGAGCTCACCCGCCCGATCAGCTGGATCGGACGTGAAGACGGCGGCTACCTGCAGATGAGCAACCCCGGGCCCGGGTACACCCTGCGGGTCAAGGCCCACTTCGCCGACGGCGCCGAGACGGAGTGGACCGACTGGTTCAGCACGTGCCGCCCGCCGGCCGTCCACAGCGGCGGGCCGTCCGACCCGCCGAGCTGCACGACGCCGTCGGCGTCGCAGTCGTGGGCCCCGAACTTCTCGGTGAACGCGGGGACTACCCCGCCGCAGATCGAGTGGGCGGGGTACCCCGGCGCCACGGGCTACACGGTCGAGTTCACCGCGCCGATCAACTGGACCGGCCGCAAGGACGGCGGCTTCGCGGAGATGAGCACCGACGGCCCGTACTACCGGATGCGCGCCATGGCGCACGCGGCCGGCGGCGATACGCCGTGGTCCGAATGGTTCCAGACGTGCAAGCCGCCGCATACGGCCACGGCGAGCCCGCCCACGAGCGACGCCGAGTGCTCGACAGGAGCAACAGGCACCGCCGGCTGGGACCCGGAGTTCTCGGTCAACGGGAACACGAGCCCGCCCCGGATCGAGTGGGCGGCGTACCCCGACGCGACGGGGTACACGGTCGAGTTCACCGCCCCGATCAACTGGACCGGGCGCAAGGACAACGGCTACGCCGAGATGAGCAGCGCCGGGCCGGAGTACACGATGCGCGCCAAGGCCCACCGAGACAACGGGGAGACGAGCTGGACCGACTGGTTCAACACCTGCCGACCGCCGTACGTGCACCAGGGCGGGCCGGAGGCCGCGCCGGACTGCGTGGACCCGACGGCGGCGCCGCCGACAGCCAGCGCCGGGGCCGATGTCACGGCCAAGCGCGGCGAGGAGAACGTCGAGCTGCTCGGTACGGCCGGGGGCACGGCGCTGACGTACCAGTGGCGCGTCGTCAACGCCTCGCACCCGTCCCTGCTCGAGCTCTTCGTGCCCGAGCCGGTCCCGGCGCGGGTGCCGCGGACGTGCGAGGCCGAGAGGGTCTGGACGGAAACGGGACCGGAGGCCGCGTGGATCGGTGACGCAGACCAGGCAACGGCGTGCTTCACCGTGCCGCGCCGGCGGGACGTCGCGGACACCACGTCGCTCGACGACGGACAGTGGTTCGAGCTCGAGCTCCAGGTGACCGACACGAACGGAGCGACCGCGAACGACCGGATGCGGCTGACGATAGAGGGAACGACGTGGACGGCGGACGGCGAAGCCGCAGCATCGTCGGCACCATCGTCGCACTGGACCAGGGACGACTTCGAGTACTGGGACACGGACGCGAACCGGGACCTCACGTGCGCCGAGGCGATCAGCCGGGACGAGGGGCTGCGGCTGCCCGCGCACCGAGACAACCGAGACGGCACCGCCGGCATCTACGAGTGGCTCGAGCGCGTGACGTCGTCCGATCACGACGGCGACGGGGTCAGCTGCGAGGGCTCGCCGAACCCCGACGGCTACGTGCCGATGACCGTGGTGCCGGCGCTGCCGTTCCCGGCGATCCTGATCGGGCTGGCGGCGATGTGGCTGGCGTACCGGCGGGCAGCTCACCGAGCATAGCGAAGATGGCGCATGGGGGGTCACGCCGACCCGCGACGAGGCGCTGTCGACAGCGCCGGACGCAAGTGCCGACCGCCGCGACCCCGTGCGCGGACGGCACGACACCGGCTCGAACCGGCGATGACGGACCTCTCCGGGGTTCCGTCGCCCGGACCGAGCTCGACTCGGCGCGGCGGGTCCGGGCCGGGGTACGGCGACTCGCCGCCCGCGACGACCCGGGCTGCGCGCCCAACGATCCGCGGCGCCTCATCGCCGTCTCCGGCCATGGCAACGGCGGGCCCGAGAGCATCGACCCGCGCGCGCCGAGGGTCGGGGCCGGTCCGCGCGCCCACGCGGGTCAGTACATCGCCGTGCAACCGGCCCTGGCGAGCCAAGGCGTGCTCGAGCGAGCCGCACGCGGCGTGGTAGCGGCGACCCGCGAAGGAACTCCGATGGGCCCGCGAGGCGCCGCATCTCGAGCCGACCGACGACATCGCGAAGATGTGGGTCGTCGGGGTCGAGATGCGGTTCGGGTACGAGATCGTCACCGACGATGCCTACGAGGCCGAGCGGATCGGGCTGTGGCCGGAGCGGCCCGACGAGATCACCGGTCGAGGTGCGGATCCGGAACGCGGACCGCACCGTGGAGAACCGGACGTACCAGACCGACCTAGCCTCGGGCCGTCGTCCGGGCAGTTGGGAGACGCCTCGGGGGCCGGAGCGGTCATCGGGGTCGCCGCCGAAGAACACCGCGGTTCTGAGGGCCTGCGCGCTGGCTTGGGCGGCGCAACCCAACGGAGCGATCGCGAGAACACCCGACAAGCCGTGAGCCGCATCTCGACCTCGTCTCGGTTGCCTCAGAAGCTCAGCGACACCGCGACGCCGCGACGGTCGGACGAGAGCGTCGGGGCCACGGTGAACCGCCAGTCGGAGAGCCGGCGGTAGACTTTCTCCTCGCGCCTGATCAGGTGGTCCACGCCGTAGCCGATCCAGGCGCCGACGGCTCCGTAGAGCCCGCTGCCAAAAGCCAGCCACGCGAGCTCACCGGGGCTCGACGGCGCTCTCGGCGGCCCCTCCCTGACAGCCACGAAGGTGAACATCCCGTACGCGGCACCGACTCCGAAGCCGACCCAGGCTCCGTTCGCGTTGGAGTCATCCTGCCGATGGGCCACGGTCCAGACGTCCGCCTCGCCGAGGTCGCGGCGTGTCCCGCTGGCGATAACGGAGAGCGTGTCCGGCGTCACCCCGAAGACCCTCGCCCTCAGCTCGCGGCCGCCGCTGAGGGTCACTCGGACTTCATCCCCCGCCTCGAGGACGCTGGAGAGCTCGCTGAACGAGCCGGCCTCCTGCGCAGCCGCGGGCGTCGCCGTCAGAGATACGAACAGAATCCACGTTCCCGATCTGGTCATCCTGCACCTCCTTCCGATCTGGAATGCGCGAACGCCCGCCATGATGGGCTCATGGCGCGTCACAACCGCGAACCACCGGGGCAAAAGCCCCGCCCGATGTTGAGGACTGTGCCTTCGGCCGTCTCGCCGACGAGACGGCGACCGGGCCAGCTTCTGACCCAGAGCGACGTGGGGCACGTGTACGAGGACCACGAAGAGGCCGAGCGGTGCGGGGCCGCACTGGGGGATGCGCCCGAACAGGTGCGGCTGGACGAGATCAGACCGGCGGGAGCCGCGAGACGCGCTATGATGATCCCCGCGAGCATCGGGGCAAGGGAAGAGAGCAGCCACGTGGCCACCGCGCAACCCGCCGTCAAGCTCACCTACGAGGACTACTGCGCCGCGCCAGCCGACAACCGCTACGAGCTGCTCGACGGTGAACTGATCATGGTCGCCGCCCCGAACATCAAGCACGAGAGCGTGCGGTCCCTCCTGGGACACCACCTCAGCAACTTCATCATCGACCACGGGCTCGGCAAGCTCTTCTACGCGCCCTGCGATGTGATGTTGTCCGAGAGCGACGTGGTTCAGCCGGACCTGCTGTTCGTCTCCCGGGAACGGGAGCACCTGCTGCGCGACGGCCAGAAAGTGCAAGGCGCGCCGGACCTCGTGATCGAGATCATCCTGTCTCCCTCGACCGCTGATCGGGACCGGGGCAAGAAGCTGGCGCTCTACGGCAGACACGGCGTGACGGAGTACTGGCTGGTCGACCCGGTTGCCGAGACCATCCAGATCCATCGCCTGCAGGGCGAAATCCTGGTTCCGACCCGCACCTTCGGCCGGGAGGAGACGCTGCGCTCCGCGCTGCTCGTCGGCCTCGAACTCCGCTTGGACGACATCTTCTCGTCTTGAGACCCAAACCGCGCCGGGTTCGGAAACGCCGATCATCGGCAGCGTGCCCCGCGCCGCCGCTCGCGGCCGCGCCTGTCCTCGGCCGCGCTCGACGGGCGGTAACCGGCGAGCCCCGGGCCAATTGGTTCCCCGGCCCGGACTCGGGATCGCCTCTCTCGGAGCTTCGGGGATGAGGAGCTCGGTGGCCAGCGGCTCGGTGGTGTTGTCGTGGTCCGCTTGTCCCGCGCCGCGGCCGCCAGCTCGGACGACGTCGTCCGTCTCGGCCGCGAGTCGTGAGGTGGAGCGCGACGCCGCCGGCGTCGACGCTCCGAGAATCTCCTCGACGCCGGTCAACGCCTTGTAGTCTCGGCCCGGCGACCGGAGAACGGGGCGGACGGCAGAACCGGAGGAACGGTCGATGTTGAGAGGCGTGCTGGCGATTCGCGGACAGGCGGCGGCGCGGGGCTACGGGTTCATCGCGATCGAGGGGCATGAGGATGACGTCTTCGTCCTCGGTTCCGAGGTAACCGACGAGCACGGCGGGCCGGGGACCCGTGGGGAATGGTCGGCGCTGGACGGCCGGGCGGTGGAGATCGGCGATGTCATCACGACGGCCCGGGGCGACCAGGCGACGAACGTGCGGCTGCTGCCGGTCGAGAACGCCTCGACGGACGGCGCCGAAGCCTCGCCGGCCGACGGCGACGCGGGGGTGCCGGAGGATGCGGCGAACAAGGAGCCATGGGCGGCCGGGATCCGCGCGCACCTTGAGCGTCGAGGCTGGACGCAGGGCGAGTTGGCGTCGCGGTCCTCGTTGAAGCCGAATACGGTCGGCGCGGTCCTCCGGGGCGACCCGACCAACACCCGCACCCTGACCGCGATCGCCGCCGGGTTCGGCGTGGGGGTCGCCGCGCTCTTCGACGGCGGGGCCCCCGAGCCGGCCGACCCCTGGACCGCGGCGCTGGAGCACCTCGACGCGGCGGGCCGGACGCTGGCCGCGGCGAAGGTCGACGCGACCCCGCGCCCCGAGCTGACCCCGGACGCGGCGGCCGACGTGGAGCGGGCGGCCCTGGCGGCGCACCGGGCGCTGGAGGCGATCGGCGAGGCCGCGGTGGAAGTCCGGGTCGGGCGGGCGCTGTCTGCGTTCGTCCGGGGCGCGGAATCCGTAGAATCCTCGGGTCGATGAGCGGACCCGCTACGCGGCACAGCGGCGAGGAGGCGACCCCGCGCGCGAGCCCCTTGCCCCATCCGGGGGGGGCACCGAGGACAGCCGCCGGATCCGGCAACCGAGAGACGAGCGAAACGACTACGGCGACGGATACGAGACTCCATACCGTCAAGGTGCCGCTGACCCTCAGGAGAAGACGCCACCGGCGCCTGCACGCTACACCATCGATACGCAGGGAGAGGACGATGGAAACGGCCGCCGGGCTCGGATTCAGGCTTCCAGACTTCACGATCGCGACGGCAACCCCGCCGAACGCTCAGGAGGACCTGTTCCCGCGCCCGCAAGGTGCTCGAGGAAATCGTCTACGACACCGTAGCGCTCGAGAACAACCCGTTCACGCTTCCGGAAGTGAAGACGCTGATCGAGGGCATCACCGTGAGGGGCCACAAGCTCGAGGACGCACAACAGGTCCTCAATCAGGCGCAGTCCTGGAGGAGATTGCTCCATGAGGTCGCGACCAGGACGTTCGTACCGTTCACCGACGGCCTGGACTCTGGCCTCCGGCTGCACGCACTGGCAGCCAAGGAGGAAGCCTTCGAATGGGGCAAGCTCCGAACAGGGACCGTCGGCATCGCCGGCACGAGCCACGAGCCCCCGGCCGCGGACACGCTCCAGAGCGTCTGCCGGACCGGGGCGCACGCACTCCGGGACGTGAGATGCATTCACACCCGAGCCATGGCGACGTTCCTCTTCGTCGCACGCAACCAGCTGTTCTGGGACGGCAACAAGCGCACCGGCCGCCTCCTGATGAACGGGCTGCTCCTGGCCGCGGGCTTGACGTACGCCTCGGGCTTCGCCCCGCCCCCGGCGCCATCGCGGGTCAACGCAGGCTCCTGATGAAGTTCACCACGTTCCAGATGTCGGTCTCGGCGAGCCGGTCGCCGAAGGCGTCCATGGCGAAGTCGGGGCCGATGCCGTCGCGGATGGCCGCGAAGATCTCGCCGTCGCCGCCGCCGTGCCGCCACGTCGGGTCGGCGAGGTTCGAGGGGCGCGGGCCGTAGGCCGCGGCGGCGGCGGCCAGCGCGCCG